>NZ_JAULUC010000002.1:0-431796 GCF_052851275.1 Burkholderia sp. SR8 | reverse complement strand
GACCGGCCGCCGGCGATGCCGAAGCGCTCGCGGCTTCCATCCCCCTTCGACCAGGACACCGACATGAGCGAACAGGACAGGGAACAGGGCAAGGCACGCCGCACCGAAGTCATGGGCGACGCATTCGTCGAGCGCGCGATGCGCGATCTCGACGGCTTTTCCCGTCCGCTGCAGAACTGGCTGAACGAGCACGCGTGGGGCAGCACGTGGCAGCGCGGCGGGATCGACCTGAAGACGCGCAGCCTCTGCACGTGCGCGATGCTGGCCGCGCTCGGCCGCAGCACGGAGCTGAAGGGGCACGTGCGCGGCGCGTTGAACAACGGCGCGAGCGTCGTCGAGATTCGCGAAGTGCTGCTGCACAGCGCCGTCTACGCGGGTGCGCCGGCCGCGGTCGAGGCGTTTCGCAGCGCGCGGGAAGTGCTGTCGGAGCTCGGGCTGTCGGTGCCCGACGACGAGGCCTGAGCGCGCGCGGCGCGGCGCGTCGCGACCGGCTGGCCGATGACGCTCAGTGCACGACGCGCGTGACCTGCCCGGTTGCGTCGAGCGGTGCGGCGGCGACGTCGAGCAGCCAGTCCGCGGTCGCGTCCGGCATCGTGACGGGCAGCATGTGCCCGCCTTCGACGACCGTCAGCCGCACGCGTGCCGACTTCTGCGCGAGCGCGTCGCCGTGCGTACGCCAGTTGAGGATCGGGTCGGCGCGGCCGTACAACACGTCGACCGGCAGCGTCAGTTCCGCGTAGCGCCGCTCCATCGCGGGCAGGTCGACGGGCGCCGACAGCAGGTCCGTCGCGGTCGCGTAGAACACGGGCGGGCGCAGCCCGAGCAGTCCGCCGCCCTTCACCGGAAAGTCGCGCGGCACGGCTTCCGGCGCGAACACTTGCCGGACCGCGCCGCGGCCGGTCAGGATCGTCAGCGGGATCGCGAAGGTCCACGACACGAAGCGGCGCACGAGCGGCGACGGCAACATCAGCGGCCTGAACGGCGCCGGCGGTTCGGTCTGCTCGTGCGACAGCGGCGCGATCAGCGCGAGCCGGCTCACGCGCTCCGGATGGTTCAGGCCGACCGCGAGCGCGATCGCGCCGCCGAGCGAGTGGCCGACCAGCACGGGGCGGTCGAGCTTCAGCGCATCGATGAACGCGGCGATCGTGCGGGCCTGCGCGAACACGTTCGCCTGCGAACCGGCGCCGCGCAGCGAACGGCCGGCGCCCGGACGGTCGACGAAGATCACGCGATGGTGCTGCGCGAGCCGCGCGAGCGGCAGGTACGCGAAGTTGCGCCACTGGCCGGCCAGCCCGTGCACGAACACGATCGGCGAT
Source organism: Burkholderia sp. SR8 (assembly GCF_052851275.1). NCBI lineage: Bacteria > Pseudomonadati > Pseudomonadota > Betaproteobacteria > Burkholderiales > Burkholderiaceae > Burkholderia > Burkholderia sp. SR8. Next base: position 430,480 of record NZ_JAULUC010000002.1, on the reverse strand, counting down.
CCGCTGCCGTACTCGACGTAGTGGATCCGGTCGCCGCCGACGTCGACGAAGCGGCCTTCGGGCGGAAACGCGCGCGTGACGCGCCGCGCGACGTAGCCGGAAAACAGCGCGAGCGCGGCGAGCACCGCGACGGCGCCGAGCAGCACGTTCTGGATCAGATGAAGCGTATGGCTCATGTCGGCCTCGACGGGTGTCAGCGGGTTTCGAGTACGGGTTCGGCAACCGGCGCGGCGGCCGGGCCGGCTGTCGCGCGGCGTTCGAACTGCATCGCGGAATCGGCGAGCCCGCTGAACTTCAGCGACGCCAGATCGAGCACGTAGTTCTGGTGGAACTTCCACGGCTTGCGGTGGCCCTGCTTCGGCAGGATGCCCGCCGCGCGCTGGATGTAGCCCGAGCTCAGGTTCACCGCGGGCACGTCGCCGAGATCGCCGGCGCCGAGCCGCGGCACGCAGGTGTCGTAGCCGTTCGCGCGCATGTGGTTCAGCAGCCGGCACACGTAGCGCGCGATCAGCTCGGCCTTGAGCGTCCACGACGCATTCGTGTAGCCGAACGACGATGCGAGGTTCGGCACGTCGCTGTACATCATTCCTTTATAGGACACCGTCTGCGGCAGGTCGACCGCGCGGCCGTCCACCGTGACGCGCGCACCGCCGAGCATCTTCACCTTCAGCCCCGTCGCGGTGACGATCACGTCCGCGTCGAGTTGCTGGCCGCTCTTCAGCTGCAGGCCGGTCGGCGTGAAGCGCTCGATTTCGTCGGTGACGATCGATGCGCGGCCCGCGCGGATCGACTTGAACAGGTCGCCGTTCGGCACGAGGCACACGCGCTGGTCCCACGGCATGTAGCGCGGCGTCAGGTGCTTCGCGACGTCGAAGCCGGGTCCGAGCTGCCTGCTGGCCGCACGGATGATGAAGCGCTTCGTGCGCTCGGGCTTGCGGCGCGACACGTTGTACAGGTACATCGTCAGCAGCACGTTCTTCACGCGCACGAGCCGGTGCGCGAGCCGCGACGGCAGCACGCGGCGCAGCGCGTTCGCAATCCTGTCGCGCGCGGGCAGCGACACGATGTAGGTCGGCGAGCGCTGCAGCATCGTCACGTGCTTCGCGTCGGCCGCCATCGACGGCACCAGCGTGACGGCCGTCGCGCCGCTGCCGATCACGACGACGCGCCGGTTCGCGTACGCCAGATCCTTCGGCCATTGCTGCGGATGCACGATCCGGCCTTCGAACGATTCCATGCCGGCCCAGTCGGGCAGGTAGCCGCCGTCGTAGTCGTAATAGCCGCTGCACATGTACAGGAAGCGGCACGTGTAGACGAGCGTGTCGACCGCGCCGTTCAACGTGCGCTCGACACGCACCGTCCAGCGCGCGCGGTGCGAATCCCAGTCGGCCGCGACCACCTTCTGGCCGTAGCGGATCGTCTCGTCGATGCCGTACGCGCGCGCGGTGTCGCGGATGTAGTCGAGGATCGTCTGCCCGTCCGAAATCGCGTTGTCGCTGTGCCACGGGCGGAAGCTGTAGCCGAGCGTGAACATGTCGGAATCCGAACGAACGCCCGGATAGCGGAACAGGTCCCAGGTGCCGCCGATCGCGTCGCGCGCCTCGACGATCGCGACGCTCGCGTACGGGCAGCGCTTCTTCAGGTGATACGCGGCGCCGATGCCGGACAGGCCGGCGCCGACGATCAGCACGTCGAGGTCGCGGCTGTCGCCGCAGGCGGGCGGCGCGTCGCGCCGGTCGGTCGTCGTCGAGGTCATGCGGGATCCTTGGTGGGTGGGGTCGCGAGTGCCGACGGGCCGTGCACGCGTTCTCCCGCGGAGGTGTCCTTCCCGCGAAGATTGCGCGCGCGGGCGCGGCGCACGTGGCGCAGCACCAGCCGCTGGTAGCCGGCGCCGAGCAGGCGCGCGAGCTTGTCGAGGCGGCGCGCATCGGCGCCGACCAGCACGCGGCGCGCGTTGCGTTCGACGCCCGCGAGAATCTGCCGCGCGGCGTCATCGGCGGTGGTCGCGTCGATCAGGCGGTTCGCCTGGCGGCGGTGGGTCGCTTCGTCCTGGCCGGTCAACGCATGGATGCTGGTATCGACGCGGCTGGCGTCGACGATGTTGGTCGCGACGCCGCCCGGATGCACGCAGGTCGCGCTCACGGGCGCGCCGTCCAGCTCGAGCTCCATCCGCAACGCTTCGGTGAAGCCGCGCACCGCGAACTTGGTCGCGTTGTACGCGCTCTGCGTCGGCATCGCGATGAGCCCGAACAGGCTCGACGTGTTGATCACATGCCCGTCGCCGGCCGCGCGCAGGTGCGGCAGGAACGCCTGCGTGCCGTGCACGACGCCCCAGAAGTTGATGCCGACGATCCATTCGAGATCGGCGAGGGTCGCGGTCTCGGCACGCGCGGCCAGCGACACGCCCGCGTTGTTGAAGATCAGGTTGATCTTGCCGTGTTCGGCGCGCACGAAGTCGGCCCATGCGAACACCGCGTCGCGATCGGCGACGTCGAGCCGGCGCGTGCTGGTGCGCACGCCGTATGTCGCGCAGGCGGCCGCCGTGCCGGCGAGCCCGACGTCGTTGACGTCGGCGAGCGCCACTTCGCAGCCGCGCCGCGCGAGCTCGACCGCGAGGCTGCGGCCCATGCCCGAACCGGCGCCCGTGATCGCGGCGACCTTGCCGGAAAAACCCTTCATCCGTTGTCCCTCCCGTTCCGCTTGCGCTGCGCCGGCGGCGTGTCTATTGTGGTGTTGTTCGTCACCACTTTAGTTTTCGGGTGTCCTGATGTCAAATAGCGAAATGGAGAAAGCACTCGAAACGGAAAAACGGGGCCGGGCGTACGGCGGTGTCGCGCCCGAAGTACGGGCCGCCGAGCGGCGCGACGCGCTGATCCGCGCGGCGACGCAGGTGTTCGGCACGGTCGGCTTCCGCAAGGCGACCGTGCGGTCGATCTGCCAGGAAGCGAAGCTCAACGACCGCTATTTCTATGCGGCGTTCGACAGCACCGAGGATCTGCTGCGCTGCACGTACCTGCATCATGCGCAGCGACTGCACGACGCGGTCGCGCGCGCGGTGGCCGAGCGCGGCGGCGATCTGAGCGAAAGCGTCGACGCGGGGCTTGCCGCGTTCTTCGCATTCCTGCGCGATCCGTGCGCGGCGCGCGTGCTGCTGCTCGAGGTGATGGGCGTGAGCGCGGATACCGACATGACCTACCAGCGGATGCTGATCGACTTCGGCAAGCTGATCATGGCGATCGGTGCGGCGCGCGAGGCCGTGACGCCCGCGGAGCGCACCGAGCAGCGGCTCGTCGGGCTCGCGCTGGTCGGCGCGATGACGAACGTCGGGGCGGCGTGGCTGCTCACCGGGTATCGCGATCCGGAGGCGCAGATGATCGCGAGTTGCCGGAAGGTGCTGCTGGGGACGTTGCGGGAAGCGGGGTAGGGGCGGACACGCGGACGGCGGTGCCGGGTTCTCGTTGCGGGCGCCTGCGCACGATGTACGTTCCTGCGATCGGGCCCGCGCTCGTCGATATTGCAATGTTATTGCGATTCATATTGGCGAAATCGCGGAAGAGGGCGTTATTAATCGGTCGCAGAATTTCACCGGATTGTCATTTTTTGATAATGGTCATGATTCGTTGTGGTGTGATCGTCGTCAATGAAATCCGCAGTGAAAAAATAAAGCGCAACGTCAATCAAAATCGACGTTGCGCCATTGTCACGCGCGAACCGTGCCGCGCCGACTGATGCGAACTTACGAGCCCGTGTATCCGCCCCGGGTCCAGCCTTCGCCATCCCAGCACCACTCGGTCGTCGAACCCCCGCTGGTCGCGTACACGCGGATATGCACGGCGCTGCCGACCAGCCAGCACGTCGCCGACACGTTGTCGCCGGCCTGGTTGAACGCCCCGGTGTACCAGTTCGATCCGTCGTAGCAGCGCTCGGTGATCTTGTTGCCGTTGGCCGTGTAGACGCGAATCGACGGCGTGCTTCCCCAGGAAATTGCGGCGGTTTGCATTTTCAAACTCCTTGATTGGAATAAAGCGGAGAATTGAAACGTTTCGGTAAACGCGATTCGGCGTATTACCGGAAATAAGATTAGTCAAAAATATGAGAAAGCAATATGCGATTTTTCGTGAATGAATCGCGGCATTGATGCGGGTCTTGAAAAGCCGGTGACGGCGGATCGAAATGGCGTCGGAACACTACGAGCCGCCCCGCATTTCGCTGGGCCCGACGTGCGTTCTACCCGTGCGGCGCGCGCTGCGCAGCCGCCCCGGTGTCTGCGATCCTTGCCCGCATCGCGTCGATGAACGCACGCACCTTCGGCGACGGCAGCCGCGTCGACGGATACACCGCGTGAATTCCCGCCCGCGCCGAACGCCACGCAGGCAGCAAGCGCACGAGCCGCCCGGCCGCGACGTCCTCCGCGATCGAGAAATCCGTCAGGAGCCCGAAGCCGCCGCCGGCGAGCGCGATCGCGCGGCAGGCCGTCGCGGTGTTCGACACGACTGCCGCGATGCAGCGCACCGATGCGTGCGTGCCGCTCGCGTGATCGAGTTCGAGCGTATGCGGGCGGGGCAGCGTCGACAGCATCACGAACGGCAGCGCGGCGAGCGCGTCCGGATCGCGCGGCAGCCCGTGCCGCGCGACGAATGCGGGGCTCGCGACCACCCATTTCTCGTATTCGCCGAGCTGCACCGCGCGATAGTTCGAATCCGCGAGCCGGCCGATGCGGATCGCGACGTCGAGGTTGTCCGCGACGAGATCGACGACGCGGTCGTTCGCGATCAGTTCGACGTCGAGCCCCGGATGCGCGTCGCGCAGCGCGACGACGGCCGGCGCGACGACCAGCGCGCCGTAGTCGATCGGCACGCTCACGCGCAGCGTGCCGCGCAGCGGCCCCGCGTCGGACGAGACCGCGTCCAGCGCCGTTTCGGTCGCCCGCACGATGTCGCGGCACGCGTCGTAGAACACGCGCCCCGCATCGGTCACGCTCAGCCGCCGGGTCGTGCGCACCAGCAGGTTCGCGCCGACCTCGGATTCGAGGCGCTGCATGTGCGTGCTGACCACCGTCTTCGCCAGGCCGAGCCGTTCGGCCGCGGCCGTCAGCGAGCCGGCGTCGACCACGGCGACGAAGATCGCCAGTCGGTTCAGGTTCACGTCGCGCAGGTCGGCCATCGTCGATTGTCCTATGGAAGCGGATAATGTTTCAGCCATTATCCGTCTTCTGGATGCGAACGGCGAGCGCTACGCTGGGGGCCGTTCGTCGCCGATTCCCGGCGCCGCGAGATCCAGGAGCCTTTCCATGTCCGCAGCCAGCAAGCCCGCCCGTCCGGTCCGCGTCTATTCGTTTCCGCTGTCGGGGCACGCGCATCGCGTCCGGCTGTTCCTGTCGCTGCTCGCGCTGCCGTTCGAGACCGTCGACGTCGACCTTGCGGCCGGCGCGCAGCGCGAACCCGCATTCCTCGCGCTCAATCCGCTCGGCCAGGTGCCGGTGATCGACGACGACGGCACCGTGCTGGCCGATTCCAACGCGATCCTCGTCTATCTCGCGAAGCGCTACGGCGACGCACATTGGTTGCCCGACGATGCAGTCGGCGCCGCGACCGTGCAGCGCTGGCTGTCGTACGCGGCGGGGCCGATCGCGTCGGGGCCGGCGGCCGCGCGGCTCGTCACCGTGTTTCGCGCGCCGCTCGATCACGACGCGGCCAAGCGCACGGCCGCGAAGGTGCTCGGCGCGATCGACGGCGAGCTCGCCGGCAAGCCGTTCGCCGCCGGCGCGCAGCCGACGGTCGCCGACATCGCCGCCTATACGTACATCGCGCACGCGCCGGAAGGCGGCGTGTCGCTCGAACCGTATCCGCACGTGCGCGCGTGGCTTGCACGCGTCGAGGCGCTGCCGGGCTTCGTCACGATGCCGACGACGCGCGCCGGCCTGCTCGCCGCCTGAAGCCGTGTCTTGACCGGGAGAACGCGATGAACGCCCCGACTGCCGCCGTACCGGGCTGGGAACTCGACGACGCGCCGTTCCATGCGGGCGAGCTCGCCGTGCAGCAGCGCGCGGGCGTGACCGAGGCAGCCGACGCGGCCGGCAGGCGCGGGATTCGGCGCTTCATGCCGGATCAGCACCGGACGTTTTTCACGCAGCTGCCGTTTTTCGTGCTCGGCGGCGTCGATGCGGATGGCCAGCCGTGGGCGACGCTGCGGGTCGGGATGCCCGGCTTCGTGACGACGCCGGACGCGCGCACGCTGCGCATCGGCGGCGACACGCTGCCGGGCGATCCGCTCGCCGGTGCGTGGCGGGCGGGCGTGCCGCTCGGCGCGCTGGGGATCGAATTCGATACGCGCCGGCGCAACCGGGTGAACGGCGTCGTGCGCGCGGTCGACGGCGGTGCGCTGACGGTCGCGGTCGAGCAGAGCTTCGGCAACTGCGCGAAGTACATCCAGGCACGCAAGCCGGCGTTCGTGGCGCGCGACGGCGGGGGTGCTGTCGGCGTCGATGTGGCCGATCGGCTGACCGACGCGGATCGCGCGTTGCTCGCGCACGCCGACACGTTTTTCGTCGCGAGCGCGAACACGTCGGACGGTGCAGGCGCCGCGCGCGGCGCGGACGTATCGCATCGCGGCGGGATGCCGGGCTTCGTGCGCGTCGACGATGCGCACACGCTGACGACGCCGGATTTCAGCGGCAACCGCTTCTTCAATACGCTCGGCAACCTGCAGCACGATCCGCGCGCGGGGCTGCTGTTCGTCGATTTCGACGGCGGCGACCTGCTGTATGTCGCGGCGGATGCGGAGATCGTGTGGGACGGGCCGCTCGTCGCGTCGTTCGACGGCGCGCAGCGGGTCGTGCGGTTTCATGTGCGCGAGGTGCGGCGCACGCGCAGCGTGCTGCCGTTTCGGTGGTCGGCGGTCGAGCCGGCACCGCAGTTTGCGGGGATGGCGAGCGCGGGCGGGGCGGCGGCTCCTGTCTCATCGTCGGCAGCGGCAGCGGCAGCGGCAGCGGCAGCGGCAGCGGCAGCGGCATCGGCGTCGACATCGGCAGCGGCATCGGCATCGGCATCGGCATCGGCATCGGCATCGGCATCGGCATCGGCAGCGGCATCGGCAGCGGCATCGGCGTCGGCAGCGGCATCGGCATCGACATCGGCAGCGGCATCGGCAGCGGCAGCGGCAGCGGCATCGGCGTCGGCAGCGACATCGGCGTCGGCGTCGGCATCGGCATCGACATCGACATCGACATCGACATCGACATCATCCGCATCTAGCTGGCGTCCGCTGCGCATCGCGAAAATCGTCGACGAAGCGCGCTCGATTCGTTCGTTCTACTTCGAATCGGCGGACGGCGCTGCGTTGCAGGCCTACGAAGCCGGTCAGCATCTGACGTTGCGCGTCCCGCTGCCGGATGGCGACGCACCGATGATCCGCAGCTACACCCTGTCCGATGCGCCCGGCGCGCTGCACTACCGGATCACCGTGAAGCGCGAAGGGCGCGTGTCGTCTTGGCTGCACGACCATGCGCGAGCCGGGATGACGCTCGATGCGCAGATGCCGCGCGGCCGTTTCACGTTCGACGTCGCGAGCCCGCGTCCGGCGGTGCTGGTGTCGGCCGGTATCGGCATCACGCCGATGATCGCGATGCTGCGTCGCGCGCTGGCCGACGGCGCGCCATCGCGCCGCGTCGTGTTCGTGCACGGCGCGCGCGATACGGCAGACCGGCCGTTCGCGACGGAACTCACGCAAATCGCGGACGCCGACGCCCGTGTGTCGCTGCACTGGTTCGACAGTCGGCCGCAGCGCGACGGCGTGGCGCGGCCGGGCCGCATCGACATCGCGCAACTGAAGCGCATCCTGCCGTTCGACGACTACGACTTCTACCTGTGCGGGCCGTCCGCGTTCATGCGCGATCTGTACGACGGATTGCGTGCGCTGAACGTGCCGGACGAACGGATCCGCTTCGAGGCGTTCGGGCCGTCGAGCATCGTACGCAGCGCGAGCCGTGCGGCGGGAGTGCCGCCGGGGGCGAGCGTGCCCGTCGTGTTCCGCCGCAGCGCGCGCGACGCCGCGTGGACGCCGGCCGACGGCACGCTGCTCGAATTCGCGGAGGGGCAGGGCGTCGCGGTGCCGTCCGAATGCCGGTCGGGATCGTGCGGCACGTGTGCGACGCGCGTGCTGTCCGGCGCGGTCGATTACGTGCAGCCGTACGATGCCGAAGTCGAACCGGGCTGCGCACTGTTGTGCGTCTCGCGGCCCGCCGAAGGGGCCACGGCGCCGCTCGTGCTCGATCGCTGATCGCCGAGCGGCCCGCACGCGAAGCACGCGAGCGCCGCGCGACCGACCCGACCGGCACATCGTTGCGTCGCCGACGTCGCCGGCGACGCACGTCGCGGCCATGAGGTGACGGTCATCGTCGCCGCATCGTGAGAACTGCCTGGCGGCCTTCTCCGTTATCGCATGGTCTATCCGATTCGCCAGACATAATCCCGGCCCGGGGTAAAATGCGCGCCACGCCGCGATGCCGTGCGCGATGGGCATGCCGCCGTTCCAACGAACGGCGCGCACAAATGCCCGGCGCCTGCGCCGGGGCGTTCGAAGCGTCCCCCGCATGGCAGGACCGCGCCGCAGCCGGCTACCCGACAGGCACCCGATCCAACATGGGTCGACGGCCGCAGCGGCGCCCGGCGCATCGCCTGGATCCGATGTCCCACCCCGCGCTTTCCCGATCGATTCGGCACGCATGCGGCCGGATCGCCTGATTCGTCCGATGTATGTCGCATCGACGCATGTGTGCAGCGGTTCAGCCGGGCGGTGACGGGTTCCCGCGCGAGGTCGCGCTTCGCAGCGGCGTAACGGCCGTGCATCACGGGTTTCGAGTGTTTCGACAGGGTCGAGTGACGAGTTTTCCATCCAGAACAATGACGGTGAACAGAACAACAGCGGCGCCCGCACGGCGGCGGCGCACGAAGATCCGGCTCGGCGTCGGTGTCGGCATCACGCTGCTCGCGGCGCAGGCTGCCGCCGCACCGGGCGACGCGCCGGCCGCGCCGGACGCCGATGCGGCCGGCAGCGCGACGCTGCCGGCAATCACGGTCAGCAGCGAGCGCGGCAGCGCGTTGCGCGTGCGCGAAGCGTCGGTCGCGGGGCTCGACGACGCGCCGCTGCGCGACACGCCGGCGTCCGTCAGCGTCGTCACGCGCGCACAGCTCGACGATCAGCAGGCGAAACGCCTGAGCGACGTGGTGCGCAACGATGCATCGGTCGTCAACGACTATGCGCCGGTCGGCTATTTCGAAGGCTTTGCGATCCGCGGCTTCCCGGTCGATCTCGCGAGCGCGATCCGGATCGACGGGCTGACCGTGTCCGGCGAGCAGAACGTGCCGCTCGAAAACAAGGAGCGTGTCGAGATCCTGAAGGGGCTCGCCGGTATCGACAGCGGCGTGGTCGCGCCGGGCGGCGTGATCAATTTCGTGACGAAGCGCTCGGCGAACGTCGCGAGCGTGACGGCCGGCGTCGACAGTCGCGGTTCCACGTCGGCGGCCGTCGATCTCGGCCGCCGCTTCGGGCCCGATCATCAGTTCGGCTTCCGGATCAATGCCGCGAAGGAGAACATGCACTCGTACATCGACGGCACGAACGGACGGCGCACGTTCGGCTCGCTCGCCGCCGACTGGGACATCAGCCCGCGCGCGAGCCTGCAGTTGAATGCGGAATTCCAGCAGTGGATCCAGCGCTCGGCGCCCGGCTACCAGCTGCTCGGCGGCACGGTCGTGCCGTCGGTGAAGACGACGTCGAAGGCGCTCGGCACGCAACCGTGGGCGAAGCCGGTGACGACCGACGCGCTGAACCTGAACGCACGCTTCGACTACCGGTTCAACGACGACTGGAAGGCCTATGTCGCCGCCGGCCGCAGCCGCACGATGATCGACGACAACAGCGCGTTCGCATACGGCTGCTATTACGCGGCGAGCTGCGCGGCCGGCGCGACGTCGCCGTTCTTCTTCGGCGCGAACGGCGACTACGACGTGTACGATTTCCGCAGCCCCGGCGAATACCGCCGCAACGACGATTTGCGGGCGGTCACGATGGGCCGGTTCGCGACCGGCCCGCTGCGCCACGAGCTGATGCTCGGCGTGAGCGTGCAGCGCCGCGTCGTGCACATGGCCGATGCCGTGTACGACTACGTCGGCAGCGAGAACATCTACGGTCCGGACGTCGCGTTCGCACCGTCGCCGAATACGCCGGGGCCGTCGTATCCGCGGCTCGACGCGTGGCAGTACGGCGTGTTCGGGCTCGACCGCATCAGCATCGGCGAGCACTGGCAGGTGCTCGCGGGCGGCAAGGAGGTGCTGCTGCGCCAGCGCAGCTGGGACAGTGTCGACGGCGACGCGACGCACACCGACCGCTCGGTGTTCCTGCCGCAGGTCGCGCTCGTCTACAAGCCGGTGAACGCGCTGTCGCTGTACGCGTCGTACAGCAAGGCGCTGTCGCTCGGCGATCAGGCGCCGGTGCGCGCGACCAACGCGTATGCATTCCTGCCGCCGGTCGAATCGCACCAGATCGAGCTCGGCGCGAAATACGACTGGCTCGACCGCTTGAGTCTCACGGCTGCCGTGTTCTCGATCAGCAAGCCGTTCCAGTTCGCCGATCCCGATGCGTCCGGCACCACCTACACGTTCGTGCAGCGCGGCACGCAGCGCCACCAGGGGATCGAACTCGGCGCGGCCGGGCGGCTCACCGAGCGGCTGTCGCTGACCGCCAGCGTCGCGGCGATCCGTGCACGCGCGTACGATTCCGGTTCGCCGGCGTACGAAGGGCATCAGATCATCAACGTACCGGCGCTGCGCGCGTCGCTGTACGCGGATTACGCGGTGCCGGGCATCGCGGGCCTGAACATGCTCGGCGGCGTCGAGTACAGCGCGGGCCGCAACGCGAACGAAGAGGGCACCGCGCGCGTGCCGTCGTGGTTCGTATTCAATCTCGGCGCGCGCTATACGACGAAGCTCGGCGGCCATCGCACGGTGCTGCGCGTGTCGGTGGACAACCTGTTCAACAAGTTCTACTGGCGCGACGCGGGCGAGCAGCAGGGCGACGCGTACCTGTTCCCGGGCGCGCCGCGCACCGCGCGCGTTTCGTTGACCTATGATTTCTGACCGTCCGGATCCTGCCGCGTGACGCGCGGCCCCGGCAACTGACCAGGACAGGAGAGCACAGACGATGTCCCCACTCGAAATCGCCGGCGTGATCGTCAGCGCGCTCGCGATCTGGCTGACCGCGAAGCGGCGCATGCTGTGCTGGCCGGTCGGGCTCGCGTCCGTCGCGCTGTACGGCTGGATCTTCTTCGATGCGAAGCTGTATTCCGACATGCTGCTGCAGGGTGCGTTCGCGGTGCTGCAGGTGTACGGCTGGCGCCGCTGGATCGCGCAGCGTACGCTGGAGGCGCGCGGCGGCGCAGCGCCGGCCGGCGACGTCGCGCCCGTCACCGGCGTGCGCCCGCTCCAGATGCTGCCGGACCTGATCGCAGCCGTCATCGGCAGCGCGCTGCTCGGCGGGATGATGGCGCGCTGGACCGATGCGGCGCTGCCGTTCGTCGATGCGTCGCTGACCGCGTTCAGCCTCGTCGCGCAATACTGGACCGCGCGGCGCTACATTGCATCGTGGGGGCTGTGGATTGTCGTGAACGTCGTGTACGTCGGGATGTTCGTGTTCAAGGAACTGTATCTGACGGCCGGACTCTATGCGCTGTTCATCGCGCTCGCCGTCATCGGCTGGCGCGACTGGAGCCGCACGGCCGATGCGCTGCGCGCGACGGCGAGCCCGGCCGGCTGACCGTCGGGCCGGTGCGCGGATCGATTCACTACGGAGCAACGTCGTTCATGTCATTTCCACTCGAGCCGGATGCGCGTGACGCCGCCGACACGCGCGACGTCGCGCCGCCGCAGTTCGGCGTCGACGGCGAGCAGGCCGAACGCGACTGGCCGCTGATCGCGCGCGACGAGGTCGCCGGCGTGCTCGCACGGATCGACGGCAGCGGCGCGCCCGCGCGGCTCACGTGGCACAGCCCGCGGCCGTTTTCGGCGGCCGTGCTGGTGCGCACGACGGACGAGCACGCACTGTTCGTCAAGCGTCATCACGCGTGCCTGCGCGACGTCGCCGCGCTCGAGGAAGAACATCGTTTCATCGCGCATCTGCGCGAACGCGGCGTGCCGGTGGCGAACGTGCTCGCCGGTTGCGACGGGGCGACGGCGTTTGCGTCCGGTGACTGGACGTACGAAGTGCACGTCGTCGCACCGGGCGTGGACGCGTATCGCGGCGTGATGTCGTGGAAGCCGTTCACGCATCCGTCGCATGCATACGCGGCCGGCCGTGCGCTGGCCGAACTGCATCGCGCGTCGGCCGGTTACGATGCACCGGCGCGGCCGTTGCGTACGCTGCTGTCGAGTTTCCGCGTGCTGTCGTCGGCCGACCTCGCGGGCGCGCTCGAGCGCTGGGTCGATGCGCAGCCGCTGCTGGTGCGCGCGCTCGGCGCGCGCGACTGGCGCGGCGACGTGGCGGACGCGATCGGTCCGTATCACGCGCGCCTCGCGCCGCTGCTGCCCGCGCTGCCACCGCTGTGGACCCACGGCGACTGGCATGCGTCGAACCTGCTGTGGACGGAGGCCGGCCCCGGCGCGCAGGTGCGAACCGTGCTCGATTTCGGCTTGTCGGATCGCACGTGCGCGGTGATGGATCTCGCGCTCGCGATCGAACGCAACGCGATCGACTGGATGGCGCCGGCCGATGCGCGCCGTGTCGAATATGAGCAGATCGATGCACTGCTCGACGGCTACGAATCGCTCGAACCGCTGAGCGACGACGCATACGCGGCGCTGGTCGAAATGCTGCCGATCGTGCATACGGAGTTCGCGTTGTCCGAGGTCGCGTATTTCGGTTGCATCGTCAATGCGCCGGACATCGTCGATATCGCGTACGACGGCTATCTGCTCGGGCATGCGCGATGGTTCGGCGGGCGCGACGGGCGGCAACTGCTGGACTGGCTGGTGCAGCGGAGGCGTGCGAAGTAAGGGCGGCCCTGAACGCGCGTGCCGAGCGTTTCTCTGCAAGCAGGCCGAGCGCGCGAACATCGTCTTCCCGCCGTACGGCGAGCGCGCCGCACGCTCCCTGAAACCGTCTGCCTGCCAAAGCGGGACGCTGCTCCCGCGGGACGCCGCACGCGTGTACGCTGCGGCGTCGTGCACCCTGCAGCTGCCGATAGATCAACGGGCTTGACGCGCGCGTTCCGGCCAGCCCGGCACTCCCGCTTGCGTTCACACCTGTGCGAGCGCCTGGTCGAGATCGGCGAGCAGATCGTCGATATGCTCGATGCCGATCGACAGCCGCACCGTTTCCTCCTTTACGCCCGCTTTGGCAAGTTCGGCCGGCGACAGCTGGCGGTGCGTCGTCGATGCCGGATGCGTCGCGAGCGACTTCGTGTCGCCGATGTTGACGAGCCGCGTGAACAGCTTCAGCGCGTCCTGGAACTTCGCGCCGCCGTCGCGGCCGCCTCTCACGCCGAACGTCAGGATGCCCGGCGCACGGCCCGACAGATAGCGCGCGACGAGCGGATGATCGGGGTGGTCCGGCAACCCGGCATAGTTCACCCATTCGACGTGCTCGTGGCGCGCGAGATGTTGCGCGATCTTCAGCGCGTTGTCGCTGATGCGCTCGACGCGCAGCGCGAGCGTCTCGATGCCTTGCAGGATCTGGAACGCGTTGAACGGCGAGATCGCCGCGCCCATGTTGCGCAGCGGCACGACGCGTGCGCGGCCGATATATGCGGCCGGCCCGAACGCTTCCGTATAGACGACGCCGTGATAGCTGACGTCGGGCTCGTTGAGCCGCCTGAAGCGGTCCGCGTGCTGCGCCCACGGAAACTTCCCCGAATCGACGATCGCGCCGCCGAGGCTCGTGCCGTGGCCGCCGAGATATTTCGTCAGCGAGTGCACGACGATGTCCGCGCCGTGTTCGAACGGGCGCAGCAGGTACGGCGACGGCACCGTGTTGTCGACGATCAGCGGAATTCCGTGGCGATGTGCGATGTCGGCGAGTGCGGCGATGTCGGTCACGTTGCCGAGCGGGTTGCCGACCGATTCCGCGAAGATCGCCTTCGTGCGCGCGTCGATCAGCGGTTCGAACGATGCGGGGTCGCGCGGATCGGCGAAGCGTGTCGCGATCCCGTATTGCGGCAGCGTATGCGCGAACAGGTTGTAGGTGCCGCCGTACAGCGAACTGGCGGACACGATGTTGTCGCCGGCTTCCGCGATCGTCTGGATCGCATACGTGACGGCCGCCTGGCCCGATGCCAGCGCGAGTGCGCCGATGCCGCCCTCGAGCGCGGCGATCCGCTGCTCGAGCACGTCCGTCGTCGGGTTCATGATCCGCGTGTAGATGTTGCCCTGCACCTTCAGGTCGAACAGGTCCGCGCCGTGCTGCGTGTCGTCGAATGCGTACGCAACCGTCTGGTAGATCGGCACCGCGACCGCGCGCGTGGTCGGGTCCGGGCGATAGCCGCCGTGCACGGCGATGGTTTCGAGGCGCCAGTTCGCAGAAGCCTGTTCGGTCATGGGTGCTCCGTCCGTTGTTGTGATCGTCGAGCGATTATAGGAGCACGCCGCGGCGCCCTTTAGAACGAATGGTTTGTTGCTTATGGGTACGCGGCGCATAGAATGCCGGTTCCCACAGACGAAAGGTGCGCGATGGATCAGGACCAGTGGAACAAGGTGGATGCGTATTTCTCGGCGACGCTCGTGCCGTCGGACGACGTGCTCGACGCCGCGCTGGCGGCGAGCGAGGCGGCCGGGCTGCCCGCGATCAACGTCGCGCCGAACCAAGGCAAGCTGCTGCAGCTGCTCGCGACGATTCGCGGCGCGCGGCGCATTCTCGAAGTCGGCACGCTCGGCGGCTACAGCACGATCTGGCTCGCGCGTGCGTTGCCGCCGGACGGCCGGCTCGTGACGCTCGAACTGAACCCCGATCATGCGAAGGTCGCGACGCAGAACCTTGCGCGCGCCGGCTTCGCGGATCTCGTGTCGGTGATCGTCGGCAGCGCGAAGGACAGCCTTGCGCGGCTCGTCGATACGGGCGAGGCGCCGTTCGACTTCATCTTCATCGACGCGGACAAGGACAACAACGCGGCCTATCTGGACGCCGCGCTGAAACTGTCGCGGCCCGGTACGGTGATCGTCGTCGACAACGTCGTGCGGCGCGGGCGCGTGGCCGATCCTGAAAATCGCGACCTGGACGTCGTCGGCGTGCGCAACGGGTTCGCGCGGATCGCCGCCGAGCCGAATCTCATGACGACCGCCGTGCAGACGGTCGGGCTCAAGGGTTGGGACGGATTCTCGATCTCGATCGTCGGCGGCTGACGCGACGCTCGCGCGTCAGCGCGGATCGCCGCGCGTGCCGGCCGTGCGATACAGCCGCGGCCATTGATCCACGAACAAGCCGTTGCATGCGCCGTGCATCGCGACGTCGTTCAGCACGAAGCGCTTGCCGTCGAACACCCACGACGCGCTCGATCCGCAATCGCCGGCGCCGCGCACGCGATCGAGGCTCGACAGCGTTGCGTGTGCGGAATCGTAGCGTGCCTGGGTCAGCTGGTTCGCGAACGATGCCGTGTCGAGCCCCGCGCTCGCGTATTCGCCGAAGTTCAGCGGCGCCGGCGCATACGGCGCGGTGCGATGCACGCGATACCACAGGTCGGTATGGTTGTACGCGCTGCTCGTCTGGCACGGGAGCGACACGAGCGCGTCGGTGGCCGAGATCGCGATGGCCGACGCCGTCTTGCGCCGGTCGCTCATCGACATTTCATCGTCGGCGTCGGCCGCGCAGCGCTTCACGCTGCCGGCGAATTTGTCGAACACCGCGTCGACGAGCGGACGCTGTTCAGCGGGCGTGAGATCGGCGACGGGCGGCGCGGGAACGGGCGCGGGCGGCAACGCCGGCGCGGCGGGCACCGACGACGCGGGCCGTGTGCCCTTGCGCAGCAGCGCCGTGACGGTGCCGATGCGGCCTTGCGTGTCGTCGATCAGCAGTAGCGCGGCATTGAGCCCCGACAACGAGACACGCGGCGTCTGCGCCGCGGCCGGGTCGCCGAAATTCAGCATCTGCGCGTTGTGCGACACGGTCAGCCATGCATCGACCGTCGTCGGATCGCTGGTGCGGATATGGAACGGATAGACGTCGTCATCCTGGTCGCCCGTCTTGGCGACAGCGTGCCACTCGGCCGGCACCGCATCGAACGGCTGGCTGTCGGCGCGCGCGGTGCGCAGATCGAGCGGCGCCGACGCGAAGATGTCCAGCGACGGACGCGCATCGGGCCCCGCGTCGCGCGTGAGCCGCACGATCATGCTGGTGCGCGTGTCGTCGATGTCGTCGTTGCCGCCTTCGGCGATGCAGCGGTTCGCGTTGTCGCAAACGACGGACCAGTTCTTGAAGTCGCGCGCGACCGAATGTTGCGCGGGATCGTGCGCAGCGGCGGACAGCGACGCGGTGAGCAGGGAAACGGCGACGGCAAGCGGGAGATGACGAAACATGACGGTTCGTATCGGCGGTGACGGGGAGGGCGGACGTCCGGTTGCTGCGATTGCAAGCGCATCGTAAGCGCGCGATGCGAATCGATGCGAGACGGGCGCGGCTGGACTGCTCGAGTATACCGCTGCTGCGATGACGATTCGTGTGACAGTCGTCGGAAGAAAACAGCAACGGAAACGGCGCGATGCCCGCTGGCATCGCGCCGTTCGCTTATCAGCGGGCGTCGACCACGTCGCGCAGGAACGCGTCGAGCATGGCC
Organism: Burkholderia sp. SR8; assembly: GCF_052851275.1. Lineage (NCBI taxonomy): Bacteria > Pseudomonadati > Pseudomonadota > Betaproteobacteria > Burkholderiales > Burkholderiaceae > Burkholderia > Burkholderia sp. SR8. The sequence goes on along the minus strand of NZ_JAULUC010000002.1, from coordinate 413,667 downwards.
GCATCGCCCCACGGGCGCTTGTAGTCGCGATCGTGCTCGGCGTCCGCCAGCATCGTTTCGACGAGCGCGTGGATCGCGGGCCGGCGTGGGCCGGTCTCGCTTTCGTTCGCGCGCATCTTCAACGCGAGCAGGGCATCGAGCTCATCGCGCACCGCCGCCTCGTGCACGGTGCCGTCGACGAGGTCCGCGAAACGCATCGGCGGCATCCCGAGCCCGAGGTCGATCCAGCGCACCGCGAGCAGCGGCCGCAGCACGTACAGGTACTTCTTGTATCGCACCGTGTCGCCTTGCAGATAGCCGCGAAAGTTCTTCTTCGCCATCGCGAGGTAGTGATGCCGTCCGCGCACCGGCGAGAAGAATGCGGTGGCGAGCGACCGGAGCCGCGGCGTCCAGCGCGCGTCCTCGCGATAGACGACCGGCGACGCGAGCCATTCGAGCAGCGTCGGGTTCGACCGGTGCAGCAACTGCAGCGCCTTGCGCAGCTCCCAGCCGCTCACATCGAGCTCGTCGTCGAGCGGCCGTTCGATCACGTCGCGTTGCGGTTCGACGCGCAGATACCAGTCGCGCCGGTGCACGTACACGAAGCGCACGTCATAGTCGCTGTCCGGCGACGCGAATCCCCAGCCGCGGCTGCCCGATTCGCATGCGAACAGCACGCGCACATCGTGCCGGCGCTCGACGTCCTCGAGTTCCTTCATCACGCGTTCGCGTACGGCCGGTTCGACCGGATGCGCACTGCGCACCGCCTTCAATGGTGTTGCCATTTTCATCGTTGTCCTTCCATTTCAGTGCGCGCGGCCGGCCGGCCTTCGGCCGCGCACCGCGCTATCCTTTCACGCACACGACCTGCCGCAGCGTATGCACCACTTCGACGAGGCTGCGCTGCGCCGCCATCACCGCATCGATGTCCTTGTAGGCCATCGGGATTTCGTCGACGACGCCCGCGTCCTTCCGGCATTCGACGCCGCGCGTCGCCTTCACCTGGTCGTCGACCGTGAAGCGGCGCTTCGCTTCGGTCCGGCTCATCGAGCGGCCGGCACCGTGGCTGCACGAACAGAAGCTCTCCGGATTGCCGAGCCCGCGCACGATGAAGCTCTTCGCGCCCATCGAGCCCGGAATGATGCCGAGCTGCCCCTTCTGCGCGGACACCGCGCCCTTGCGGGTCACGAGCACGTCCTCGCCGAAGTGGCGTTCGCGCTGCACGTAGTTGTGGTGGCAGTTCACCGCGTGCTCGTCGACCGAGAACGGCTTTGCGATCACGCCGCGCGCCGCGCCGATCACCGCGTCCATCATTGCCTGCCGGTTGCGGCGCGCGTAGTCCTGCGCCCAGCCCACGGCTTCGACGTAATCGTCGAAGTGCCGGCTGCCCTCGGTGAAATACGCGAGGTTGCGATCCGGCAGGTTCGCGATGTGCTGACGCATGTCAGCCTGCGCAAGTTCGATGAACAGGCTGCCGATCGCGTTGCCGACGCCGCGCGACCCGCTGTGCAGCATGAACCACACGCGATCGGCTTCGTCGATGCACACTTCGATGAAGTGGTTGCCCGTGCCGAGCGTGCCCAGATGCGCGTAGTGGTTCGTCTTCTGCAGCTTCGGATACTTGTCGGCGATCCGCTGAAAGCCCGGCACCAGCGACCTCCATGCTTCGGTCACGGCGGCCGGCGTGCGATCGCCCCATGCACCCGGATCGCGGCGGCCCGGCGCGCGGCCGTGCGGCACCGCACGTTCGATCGCACTGCGCAGCCCGCCGAGCGAATCCGGCAGGTCGGCGGCCGTGAGCGTCGTGCGCGCGGCCATCATCCCGCAACCGATGTCGACGCCGACCGCGGCCGGGATGATCGCCCCCTTCGTCGGAATCACGCTGCCGATCGTCGAACCCTTGCCGAGGTGCACGTCCGGCATCACCGCGACGTGCTTGAAAATGAACGGCATCTGCGCGGTGTTGCGCAGTTGCGTGCGCGCGTCGTCCTCGACCGCGACACCCTGCGTCCACATCTTCACCGGCTTGCCGTTCGCCAGTTCCATCACCTGAAAATCGTCGTTACTCATTCGCTTCACCCTTCGTTCATTCGTGCGGCGCGGCACACCTGTGCCGCGCCGTTTCATCCGTCATGCGCCCTTGATGCTGACGAGTCCGTTCAGCACCTGGTCGAGACCGCCGAACACCGAGATGCGGTCGATCCGTTCCGCGACGCGCTCGAGCGTTTCCAGCTCCTTGAGCCGCAGCGCGGTCGGGTTTTCTTCCATCACCTTCGCGGTGTTCAGCAGCGAACGCGTCGCCGCCGTTTCCTCGCGACGGCGGATCACGTTCGCCTGCGCGGCTTTTTCCGCTTCGACCACCTGCGCGAGGATCGTCTTCATGTCGCCCGGCAGCACGATATCCTTCACGCCGACGCTGCGCACGTCGACGCCCGATTGCGCAACGCGCGTGCGCACCTGCGCGATCACGACGTCGTCGATTGCCTGCTTGTCTTCCAGCAGCTCGTCCAGCGAGCGCGTGCCGACGGCCGCGCGCAGCGCGAACTGCAGCTCGCGATACAGGTGCTCGGCCGGTTTCTGCAACTGGCCGAACGCTTGCAGCACGTCCGCGTAGCACCACGTCGCCGACAGGTTCAGCCGCAGCGCGACCTTGTCGCGCGTCAGGATTTCCTGGCCGGCGACCTCGATCGCTTGCAGGCGCAGGTCGACGAGTTCGACCGCGACGTCGCGGTTGAAGCGCCAGAATGCTGCGACGCCCGGCTCCAGCAATTGCTCGATCCTGCCGTCGATCTTCAGCACGCCGACGTGATACGCCGGCACCTGTGCAAGCAGCACGCCCGTCAGGCCCGCGACGCCGCGCGCCCGCAACGACGGCTGCGCGATGCGCTTCGCGAGCGCGACCGGCAGCCGGCTGTCCTGTGCGAGATCGACGCGCTCAAGACGATGCACGATCAGGCCGCGCCAGTACAGGCGGCGCGTGCCGGGCGGCAGGATCTCGACGAGCACGTCGTCTTCGTAACGCAGGCCCGCTTCGTCGTCGGCCAGATCCATCGCGACGAAATGTTGCGCGAGCACGTCCGGTGCCTCGTGACGCAGATAGTCGGCCAGTGCGGTGTCGGCGAGCGGCGCATCGAGACGCGCGGTCTGCACCGACAGGCGCTTGAGCAGATCGAAGGCCTTGAACACACCCGGTTCCAGCACCTTCACGAAATCGCCTTCATTCATCAGCAGCGCGCGTTCGTTCTTTTTCACTACATGACGCTTCCACATATTCTTGTCCTTTTCTTCAATGGCCGCCGGGCGGCACGCATCGGACGGACCGCGGTGCGACGCGATCGGGCGGGCGGCGCGGGAGCCGGCGCGGCGTGCGCGGCGACGCATGCTGCAATCGCGTCGTCGCGCCCATTCGCGCGGGCCGTCCGGCCGCCCGGCCGACCGCGCGGAACCGCAACCGGACCGACGCGCGGCGGGCCTGTCGGCCCGCGCCGGCGGGTACTGCTTCTTCGATAGACCGTCCTTGCGGACAGCGTTCGGACGGGATTCGAACCCGCCACACACCGGCTCGCGCCGGTTGCTCTACCTGTTGAGCTTCCGAACAGTGGGCGCTCCGGGATTCGAACCCGGACAAGGCTGCCTCGCGCGCCCCTTTGCCTTCGTCTGTCCATGGCGGCATGCACTGCCGCGACGAACGAGTTCGGCGGCGGCGCACCAGCAGGGCTTTGTGAACCCTGGCTCGCGGGCCAGCGGGACATCCGGCGGCTTCTATTTAGCGAGGAGCGTGCCAGCGCGGGGTGCCGCTGGCGGCAAAATCCGGCAACGCATTGAAGCTAAAGGGGAATGCGTGATTCTCCATTGGCCGTCGCGCGCGATCCCGACGGCTCGGCACGGGGGAATTCCGATACAATCGGATCGTTTCTTATCCGATGAGATAAACATGCGCAAGACCGTCGCGATCGGCTTTCTCGGTACCGTGCTCGACCAGGGCGGTCGTGCGCCGCGCCGTTACCGCAAGTGGCGGCCGACCGTGTCGATGTGCATGCAACCCGACCTCGCGATCGACCGGCTCGAGCTGCTGCATCCGCCGGACTACGCGCGGCTCGCCAATCAGGTGCGCGACGATCTCGCGCAGCTGTCGCCGCATACCGAGGTGCGGCTCACGCCGGTCACGATCCACGATCCGTGGGACTTCGAGGAGGTCTACGCGACGCTGCACGACTTTGCGCGCGCGTATCCGTTCGACGTCGAGCACGAGGACTACCTGGTGCACATCACGACCGGCACGCACGTCGCGCAGATCTGCTGGTTCCTGCTCGCGGAAGCGCGCTACCTGCCCGCGCGCCTCGTGCAGACGGGGCCGCCGAAACAGACGGACGAAGGGCCGAGCGGGCCGGGCACCGTGTCGGTGATCGATCTCGACCTGTCGCGCTACAACCGGATCGCGCAGCGCTTCACGCGCGAGCGCGACGAAACGGTGTCGTTCCTGAAGGCCGGCATCGCGACGCGCAACGCGCGTTTCAATGCGCTGATCGAGCAGCTGGAGCGCGTCGCCGTGCGCTCGCGCGCGCCGATGCTGCTCGTCGGGCCGACGGGCGCCGGCAAGTCGTTTCTTGCGAAACGCGTGTACGAACTGAAGCGCGGCCGCCATCGGCTCGCGGGGCCGTTCATCGAGATCAACTGCGCGACGCTGCGCGGCGACGCGGCGATGTCGACGCTGTTCGGTCACGTGAAGGGCGCGTTCACCGGCGCGCAGTCCGCGCGCGCGGGCCTGCTGCGCGCGGCCGACGGCGGCCTGCTGTTTCTCGACGAGATCGGCGAGCTCGGGCTCGACGAGCAGGCGATGCTGCTGAAGGCGGTCGAGGAGAAGCGCTTCCTGCCGGTCGGCGCGGACGTGGAGGCGACCAGCGACTTCGAGCTGATTGCGGGCACGCACCGCGATTTGCGGCAGATGGTGGCGGCCGGCACGTTCCGCGAGGATCTTTATGCGCGGATCAATCTGTGGACCTACGAATTGCCGGGGCTCGCCGAACGCCGTGAGGATATCGAACCGAACCTCGAATTCGAACTCGACCGTTTCGGCCGCGAGCACGGCGAGCAGGTGCGGTTCAACGTGGAAGCGAAGCGGCGCTATCTCGCGTTCGCGGCGTCGCCGCGCGCGGCATGGACCGGCAACTTCCGCGAGCTGTCCGCGTCGATCACGCGGATGGCGACGCTGGCGGATGCGGGGCGGATTACCGAAGCGATTGCCGGTCAGGAGGTCGAGCGGCTGACGCGCACGTGGTCGTCGCCGGGCGGCGAGCGCGCGTCCGACGGATGCGTCGACGCGGTATTCGGTGCGCGCGCGGCGGAACTCGATCTGTTCGATCGCGCGCAGCTCGAACGCGTGCTCGATGTGTGCTACGTATCGGCGAGTCTGTCGGAGGCCGGCCGCACGCTGTTCGCGGTGTCGCGGCAGAACAAGAAGCAGCCGAACGATGCGGACCGGCTGCGCAAGTATCTCGCGCGATTCGGGCTCGACTGGGAAGGGGTACGGCGCGCGCTCGACGGCGTGTGATGACGAAAGGACGCGCACGCTGTCCGGGCCGCGTCGAGCGTTCGCGCGTGTCGTATCGTGTGCTGAACATCAGGTGTACATGACGGCTGCGCTACCGCTTTCCCGCGACGACGCGGGCATACTCACGCGCGGCAGATCGTGATGATCTCCGTGCTGGTAGCCGCGTCGAACGGGGCGTGCTCCCAGTCGCCGTACCAGCCGGCCGACGCGAAGCCGGCGGCCGTCACGCGCGCCTGCAATTCGGGATGCGCGATGAAACGCAGCCGGCTCGTATTCGTCAGCACCGTGTCGTCGCGGCGGAAGCGGTAGTGCGTGTCGAACGTCACGACCGCGCCGTCGATCGCGCGCACCGCGTGATGCAGATCGACGATGCCGAGTTCGCGTGACTCGACGCTGTGTGCCGACCGCGCGGGCGTCCATCTTAGCCACGGCTCGACGCGCGGATTGCGCGTTTCGAACAGGAAGCGGCCATCGTCGACCAGCACGCGCCGCACACCGCGCAGCGTTGCGTCGATGTCGGCGTCGGTCAGCAGGCACTGGAAGGCGTGCCCCGTCATCACGACGGCATCGAACGGCGCGCCGGGCGGCAGGCCGTCGAGACCGCACGCGAACCAGCGCACCGCGCCGGCGCCCGGCTGGCGTCGCGCGTGGTCGATCATCGCCGGTGCCGGATCGATCGCGACGACGTCGTGCCCGGCCGCCGCGAGCCGGCGCGCGAACGTGCCGGTGCCGCAGCCGAGATCGAGGATCCGTTGCCGCGCGGTGCCGATGCACGACGCGTAGAACGCGAAGTCGCGATCGCCGGCGTTGAACAGGTCGTAGACCGCGACGAGGCGCGGGTCGCTATAGAGGAGGTCGCCGGCAGGTGCCGAGCCGGACGTCATGCGATACGCGTGTCAGCGCTGCTGCACCGCCACGCGCAGCCCGAGCGCGATGAAGATCGAGCCGATGATCTTCCCCTGCCAGCGCGTGAGCCACGCGAGCCGCTTCACGACGCGGCCGAGCGGACGGATCGAGCATGCGATCAGCGTCGTGTACAGCGAGCTGAGCACGACGAAGATCAGCCCGAGCACCGCGAACTGCACGAACGTCGAACCGCGCTCCGGATGCACGAACTGCGGCATGAACGCGAGGAAGAACAGCGCCGTCTTCGGGTTCAGCACTTCGGCGGGAATCGCCTGCAGGTAAGCCTTCAGCGGCGTGACCGACGACACCTTCGGCAGCGACGGATCGGACGGCCGGTCGAGCAGCGCACGCACGCCGAGGTAGATCAGATACGCCGCGCCGACCAGCTTCACGACGTTGAACGCGAGCGCCGACGTCATCAGCAGCGCCGACAGCCCGACGGCCGCGAACAGCGTGTGCACGAAGTCGCCGCTCGCGACGCCGAGGCCGGTCAGGATGCCGGTCTTGCGGCCGCCCTGCACGGTGCGGCTCAGCACGAGCAGCACGGCGGGGCCGGGAATCAGGAACAGGCCCAGAACGACGGCCGTGAAGGTGGTCAGCGTGGTCAGGTCGAACATGGCGGCTCCGGCAGGATGGGCGCAGCGGCGGGGATCGACGCATTGTATTCGGTTCGGCGCGCGGCTGCCGATGCTGTCCCGAACATGTGCCAAACGCCATTTGTGAGGTCGTTGGCACACGCAAGCATGCAAGTGTTCTGTTGTTTTGGCGCCGGGGCCATCATCGGGTTGAACCGCCGGCAGCGCTACCGGGCCCGCCCTCCGGAGATCGTTTGCGAACGGGCGCGTCTGCGCCTGCCCGGTCGATTGTCATCGTCAGCCGCCCAGTTCGCCCGCCAGAAAATCCACGAATGCCCGGATCCGCGCGGACATCTGGTGCCGCTGCGCATACACAGCATAGATGTCCGCGCTCGGCGTCTCGCAGTCCGGCAGCACGACGACGAGCCGCCCGTCGGCCAGATAGTCGCGGATATCCCATTCCGCGCGCATCAGTATCCCGTGTCCGTCGAGCGCCCACTTCACCGCGATCTCGCCGTCGTTGGTCGTCAGGTTGCCGTCGATCCGCACGGCTTCGGTGTGGCGCGTCGCGCCGCGTCCGCTCGTCAGCCGCCAGATGCCGTAGCCCTCGTCGCCTTGGCGGATGCCGATGCAATTGTGCCGCGTCAGCTCGTGCGGCGTGCCGGGCGTGCCGTGCCGCGCCAGATAGGCAGGGGCCGCGCACAGCAGCCGGCGATTCGGCGCGAGCCGCCGTGCGACGACGCGCGTGTCGGGCGGCTCGCCGAAGCGGATGCACACGTCGAACGCGTCGTCGGTGAGCGGCGGCGGCATCACCGACAGTTGCAGCTGCACCGACACCTCCGGATAGCGCGCGACGAAGCGCGAGATCGCCGGGCCGACGTGGCTGCGCCCGAAGCCGAGCGTCGCGTTCACGCGCAGCAGCCCCTTCGGCCGCTGCTTCGCGCTGCCGAGCAGTTCGCCGAGCTCGTCCATCTGATCGAGGATCCGGCGCGCGTAATCGAGATACACGTCGCCCTCGGGCGTCAGCATCATGCGCCGCGTCGTGCGGTTGACGAGCGTCACGCCCGCGCGCCGCTCCATCTGCGTGAGCCGCTTGCTGACGGCCGCCGCGGTCAGCCCGAGTTCGCGCGCGGCCGCGCTCAGGCTGCCCGACGCGGCCAGCGTCGAGAAGAAGCCGAGATCGGCCGGCTGGACGGTTTCCGCCATGACGGGATTCATGAATTGAAGTTAAAGATGCTTTGAGTATAGCGCCGGTTACGACATTTCCGGTTCGGTAAAGTACCCGCAAGCTCACGACCTATCGAGGATGTCCGCATGAAGACCTACCGTATCGCGACCATTCCTGGCGACGGCATCGGCAAGGAAGTGGTGCCGGCCGGCAAGCAGGTACTGGAAGCGCTGGCCCGCGGCAGCGACCGCTTCGCGTTCGAGTTCGAGGATTTCGGCTGGGGCGCCGACTACTACCGTCAGCACGGCGCGATGATGCCGGCCGACGGCCTCGACGCGCTGCGCGGCAAGGACGCGATCCTGTTCGGCTCCGCCGGCGACCCCGATGTGCCCGACCACGTGACGCTGTGGGGGCTGCGCCTGAAGATCTGCCAGGGCTTCGACCAGTACGCGAACGTGCGCCCGACGCGCATCCTGCCCGGCATCGATGCGCCGCTGAAGCGCTGCGGGCCTGACGACCTGAACTGGGTGATCGTGCGCGAGAACTCGGAAGGCGAATATGCGGGCGTCGGCGGCCGCGTGCACCAGGGCCATCCGATCGAGGCCGCGACCGATGTGTCGATTCTCACGCGCGCCGGCGTCGAACGGATCATGCGTTTCGCGTTCCGGCTCGCGCAGTCGCGTCCGCGCAAGCTGCTGACCGTCATCACGAAGAGCAACGCGCAGCGTCACGCGATGGTGATGTGGGACGAGATCGCGAAGCAGATCGCGCAGGAATTCCCCGACGTCGCGTGGGACAAGGAGCTCGTCGATGCGGCGACCGCGCGCATGGTGAACCGACCGGCGTCGCTCGACACGATCGTCGCGACCAACCTGCACGCGGACATCCTCAGCGATCTCGCCGCCGCGCTCGCCGGCAGCCTCGGCATCGCGCCGACCGGCAACATCGATCCGGAGCGACGCTATCCGTCGATGTTCGAGCCGATCCACGGCTCCGCGTTCGACATCATGGGCAAGGGCCTGGCGAACCCGGTCGGCACGTTCTGGTCGGTCGTGATGCTGCTCGAGCATCTCGGCGAGACGGAGGCGGCCGCGCGCGTGATGCAGGCGATCGAAGCCGTGACGGCCGACCCGTCGCTGCATACGCGCGACCTCGGCGGCAGCGCGACGACCGCGCAGGTGACGGCGGCCGTCTGCGAACGCGTCGCGAACGCGGCGGTCGCGGCCTGACGGCGGCGCTGGCAACAACGACCAATACGGCCACAACGGCGGCACGCATGCGCGGCCGTTCGCCGCCGGTTCGCCGCACAACTGGAATGTCCTGCCCGCGACTCGCGCGTTCGACGCGAGCCGGGCGCCGGCGCACGCGCTTCGTCGCGACGCCGGCCGGCACCCGCCGGGCACGCGCGCACAGCGCGCGGCCCGACCTCGAAGGAGGAGACACATGCAAACCAATCTCGAAACCCGCGTCGCGCGGAAACTGATGTGGCGCATCATTCCGTTCGTGATGCTGCTGTACTTCGTCAGCTTTCTCGATCGCGTCAACGTCGGCTTCGCCGCGATGACGATGAACAATGCGATCGGCCTGTCGCCGACCGCGTTCGGTCTCGGCGGCGGCCTGTTCTTCATCGGCTACTTTCTGTTCGAAGTCCCAAGCAATCTGATTCTCCATCGGGTCGGTGCGCGCATCTGGATCGCGCGCGTGATGATCACGTGGGGCATCGTGTCGGCGGTATCCGCTTTCGCCGTCGGGCCGACGAGCTTCTACGTGCTGCGCTTCCTGCTCGGCGTGGCGGAAGCCGGCTTCTTTCCCGGCATCATCCTGTACCTGAGCCTGTGGTTTCCCGCGAAGCAGCGCGCGGTGGCAGCCGCATGGTTCATGGCGGCCGCGCCGATCTCCACTGCGATCGGGTCGCCGCTGTCCGGCGCGATCATGCAGATGCCGCCGATGTTCGGGCTCGCCGACTGGCAGATGCTGTACATCGTCGAAGCGCTGCCCGCGGTCGTGCTCGGCTTCGTCGTGCTGAAATGCCTGACCGATGCGCCGTCGAAGGCCGCATGGCTGCAGCCGGACGAGCGCGACTGGCTGATCGCGAAGCTGAAGTCCGAGGCCGACGCGCGGCACACGCACGCCGGGCATACGGCCGGCGCGTGGCAGGCGCTGCGCGACCCGCGCGTGCTGGCGCTCGCGCTGATCTACTTCGGCACGTCTGCCGGACTCTATACGCTAGGGCTGTGGGCGCCGCTGATGGTCAAGCAATTCGGTTTCACCGCGTGGCAGACGGGCCTGCTGACCGGCATTCCGAGCATCGCCGCAGTCGTTGCGATGATCCTGTGGGCGCGGCATTCGGATCGCACCGGCGAGCGTACGTGGCACGTCGTGATTCCATGCGTGCTGGCATGCATCGGCTTCGTGTTCGCGGGGCAGGCGAGCACCGCGCTGCTGACCATGCTCGCGCTGGTCGTCGTCAACATCGGGATCAGTGCCGCGAAGGCGCCGCTGTGGGCGATGCCGAGCGCATTCCTGTCCGGCGCGGGCGCGGCCGCGGGGATCGCGATGATCAACTCGATCGGCAACCTCGGCGGATTCGTCGGGCCGTTCGCGATCGGCTGGCTCAAGCATGTGACCGGCGGGTATGCGGCGGGGTTGTACGTGGTCGCGGGCACGCTCGCGGTGTCGGCGGTCGTCACGCTGATGCTGAGCCGCAACGGCGCGCGAGAGCAGGCCGTGTCGGGCGTACGGCAGCATCACTGAAAGCCGCGCGCGTCCGCAGTCAGGCCTCGGTGCGCACGCACGGTGCGCTCATGACGGCGCGCGACCGCAACCGCCGCGTCACTGGGCGGGAAGCGCCGCGCGTCGAGCGATCTCCGTCGCGCACGCATCCACCGACGCGTTCGACGTATCGATCACGCAATCGCTGAACGCGCGTGACGCATACCCTTCCCGATACATCTCGGCGATCCGTTGCCGTTCCCAGTCCGTCAGTGCGCGCGCGCCGCGATTCGACGCCGCGATCGCTTCGGGCGGCGCGAGCGTCACGACGAACAGACGCGCATCTCGCGCGTCGCACGCGGCGCGCAGCCGATCGAATTCCGCTTCGCCGATCGGATAGGCGATCACCAGGTGACGTTCGCGCGCTTGCGCGATCTGCGCGACCAGCCGCTCCAGCGCGATTGCCCATTGGACGTCGAACGGCGCATCGTCGGGCGCGCCGTGATCGTCGCCGTCGATGAAGCGTGCATCGGGCAGCACGCGTGCGAGCGCGCGGCCGATCGTCGTCTTGCCGCTGTTGATCGGGCCGTTCAGGTGAACGACGGTGAGGGGTGGGTTCGATGGAGTTGTCATGAGGACGGGGGTGATCGGAACGCGTGCATTGTGCCTCGAGATGAAATCAGTTTGTAATGTCTGTCGTGAAGCGATCAGAAGAATTATTCGATCTGGCACCCTAAAGAAAGCTCCTGCATCAGCCGTTACCCTTCCTCGGTAGCTCACCAAAGTATTGCCGAAGCTGCACAACCACACGACCAGACAACCGGGGGCGCACGGCCGGCGAAGCCATGCGCATGATCAGAAGATGGGACGCACCGATTCGATTCGGCGCGCAGCCAACGGGGCTCGCGCGTCGTCTGCGTTGGCGTTGCCGCAGCCGGCCTGCTGCGGCATGGCGCGTTCATCTCCGCGGATGTCGTTTCAACGTTCCGTCAACAACAAAAAGCCACTCATCCAATGAAGCACTCCTCCAAAGCCACCCTGTTCGGTTGCGGCCTCGTCGTGACGCTGCTGTCCGGCTGCGTCACGCTGCCGAATACCGACATGAAACCCGAAGCGCGCCAGAAGCTGCATTCGATCGCGATCCTCGAGGTCACCGAGCCGAAGCGGGTCGCGGTCGTCAATTTCGGCGGCGCGGCCGCGGGCTTCGGGCTGATCGGCGCGCTCGCGCAAGGCGCCGTCAACGCAAGCCATACGAGCACGTACACGGATCGCGTGGTGGCCGGCAAGATCGCGTTCGCGCCGGACATCGCCGACGGCGTGGCGGGCCGCCTCACCGGCAACGGCTATCAGGTCGTGAAGCTGGACGGCCAGAAGGTGAAGCTTGCCGATGACGGCAAGTCGGACGACTACTCGGCGATCCAGACCGACGCGGACGCGATCATGAACGTATGGTTCACGTCGTTCGGCTATATCTCGCCGGCGAATCAGCCCGACTACATCCCGTGGGTGGTCGTCCGCGCGCGCATTCTCGATGCCAAGACGAAGCAGGACCTCTATTTCAAGACGTTCGCGTGCGGCTACGACATCAAGGCGAACAGCGTCCACATCGACAGCGATTTCGCGTACACGTACGGCAGCTTCAGCGAGCTCGAAAAGAATTTCGACAAGTCGGTGGAAGGGATCAAGTCGTGCGAGAAGTCGGTCGCGGACATGATCGGTCAGGATCTGGCACGCACGCCGGCGCCGGCAGCGGCGGCTACGACGATGACGACCACCGCAACGACCGCAACGACCGCGACCGGGACGGCCACGACCACCGCATCGAAATGATTTTGACGCGCCTGCAGGATCGTCGCGATACGTGTTCGCGACCCGGCAGTGCTTGAAGAACAGGCGGGAAGGGAAGTGCTGCGAGCGGCCGGCCGGTTGTCACACCGTCCGGCCGCTCGCGAGAGCGACCGGCTGACTTATTCGCCGCTATCGCTCTTGATCTGCGGCAGCGCCGACGCTTCGCCCGGCGTCAGCAGCCCGACTTGCGAATACACGCGCAGCTTGTCGCGCGTATCGGTGATGTCGAGGTTGCGCATCGTCAGCTGGCCGATCCGGTCGCGCGGCGAGAACGTCGAGGCGACCTTCTCCATCGACAGGCGTTCCGGCTGATACGTGAGGTTCGGCGACTTCGTGCTCAGGATCGAGTAGTCGTTGCCGCGGCGCAGTTCGATCTTCACTTCGCCGGTGATCGCGCGCGCGACCCAGCGCTGCGCCGTTTCGCGCAGCATGATCGCCTGCGGGTCGAACCAGCGGCCCTGGTACAGCAGGCGGCCGAGGCGGCGGCCGTTCTCGCGGTACTGCTCGATCGTATCTTCGTTGTGGATGCCGGTGACGAGACGCTCGTACGCGATGTACAGCAGCGCGAGGCCCGGGGCTTCATAGATGCCGCGGCTCTTCGCCTCGATGATGCGGTTCTCGATCTGGTCGCTCATGCCGAGGCCGTGGCGGCCGCCGATGCGGTTCGCTTCCAGCAGCAGTTCGACCTGATCCTTGAACTCGACGCCGTTCAGCGCGACCGGCTGGCCGTTCTCGAAGCGCACCGTCACTTCCTCGGCGGCGATCTTCACGTCGTCGCGCCAGAACGCGACGCCCATGATCGGGTTCACGATCTTGATGCCGCTTTCGAGGCTTTCCAGATCCTTCGCCTCGTGCGTCGCGCCGAGCAGGTTCGAGTCGGTCGAATACGCCTTTTCGGCGGACATCTTGTACGCGAAGCCGGCCTGGTTCATGAACTCCGACATTTCGGCACGGCCGCCGAGTTCGTCGATGAACGTCTGGTCGAGCCACGGCTTGTAGATCTTCAGATCCGGGTTCACGAGCAGGCCGTAGCGGTAGAAGCGCTCGATGTCGTTGCCCTTGTACGTGCTGCCGTCGCCCCAGATGTTGACGCCGTCTTCCTTCATCGCGGCGACGAGCATCGTGCCCGTCACGGCGCGGCCGATCGGCGTCGTGTTGAAGTACGTGACGCCGGCCGTCGTGATGTGGAACGCACCGCTTTGCAGCGCCGCGATGCCTTCGGCGACGAGCTGCGCGCGGCAGTCGATCAGGCGGGCGCCGGCTGCGCCGTATTCGATCGCGCGTTTCGGGATCGCGTCGTAATCGTCTTCGTCGGGCTGGCCGAGGTTCGCCGTGTATGCGTACGGGACGGCGCCCTTCAGTTTCATCCAGTGCAGCGCGGCGCTGGTGTCCAGGCCGCCGGAGAAGGCGATACCGACCTTCTGGCCGGTCGGGAGGCTTTCGAGAATCGTGCTCATAGGAATTACCGTGGATTGAAGCCGGTGGGATCGTATTTCGCGGAATATGCGAGTATCGGCTGTCCGGGAAGTTGGGGCAAGACCTGATTTTCGCGCCAATACGCCGGTGCGCCCGTCACGGCGGGGCTGGCGGGCCGTTAACCGGCCGGAGAATCCGCCGCGACGCGGCGCCGGGCGGCAGGCGAAACCGGCGAAAATGCGCGCGGCACGCCGGCTTCATTTGCAGGGCCGGATCGGCGGAACGCGGCGAGCGGCATGATCGAGGTGCCGGCGCGCTGCAATGAAAGGTATTGGAAAGAAATACCGTCCCGCGCTGCACCCTTCGATCTTCAGATATTCCACGCCCGGGCAGTTTCGAGCAGTTTCTCGCGCAACTGATCGACTTCGCCGGCCAGCTTGGCCGTGATCGACACGTAGCCGGACAGCTGCGGCGGCGGCACGTCGTGCGGCGCATCCGCCGGCCGCCGGCGCGGCGCCAGCCGGCTCGGCGTGCCGAACTTGAGCGCGCGGCTGGCGCCGACCAGCGTGTCGCGGATGCGCCGGTTCGCGGCCTTCATCCGGACGCGCATGTATTCGCGGGCAACCAGGTCGTCCCGCGCCGGCACCGCGCTCGACAGGATCTCCAGATAGCCGATGCACAGACGCAGGCTGCGCTGGATCGCCTCGAGGTGCGCGACCGGGATGTCGCATTCCTTCGACACCGACGGCATCAGCGAGCGCAGCTGCACCAGCAGCGCACTCAGCGCGGCCATCTCCTTCAGGTGGGCGTCGTCGGTCACGTGGCGGTCGCCGGCGAGCCGCGCGTGCACGGCCGCGCACGCGCGCAGCGCGTCGGCGAGCTTGTACCGCCACGAGTACGTCGCGTAAAGCGGCAGCGCGAACGAGAACGCCAGCGCGATCGCGATGCCGGTCAGCACGTTCACCGCGCGCCACAGGCCGTCGACGATCTCGTTGTCGCCGTGCCCGGCGACGATCACCATCGTGATCGCCGACAGCAGCGCGATATAGCCGGCCTTGCCGATCGCGTGATACGCACAGAATCCGCACGCGATCGCCATCAGCAGATAGATCGCGAGCGGCGCGTGCAGCACCGAGTACAGCAGGATCAGGCCGAGCCCGGCGAGCGCGCCGATCGACGTGCCGAGCGCACGTTCGGCCGCCTTCTTGCGGATGTTGCCGTGGTGTTGCAGCCCGCCGACGACGATCAGCACGGTGATCGTCGACCACTCGCCGTGCGGCACGTTCAGCCCGGTGGACAGCGCGATCGACACGAGGATCGCGAGCGCGACGCGCGCCGCGTGGATCAGTTTCGCGTGCCGGTAGCGGCGGTACGGGTCGAGCAACGGACGGAGCGCGTGGCGCAGGAACGGCGGCAGTCGGGCAGGGAGCTGGGCGGTCATGACGGAGCGGGGGTGGCCGGAACACGCGCGGGCGGCTTGCGCGGGCCGGCGCCGCGCCGCACGCGCAGCTGACGTAACGCTAGCGGAACGCGCGCGGGCTGTCCACGGCGGGGTGGCGAGCTGCGAGCGGCGAGCAACGAGCGGGGGCAACGAGCGGGGGCAACGAGCAGCGGGCAACGAGCAGCGGGCAACGAGCAGCGGGCAACGAGCAGCGGGCAACGAGCGGCGGGCAACGGGCGGCGGGCAACGGGCAACGGGCAACGAGCAGCGGGCAACGAGCAACGGGCAACGGGCAACGGGCAACGGGCAACGGGCAACGCGCAACGCGCCCCGGGAGGCAGAAGGCAGGAAGCAGAAGGCAGACGCACGAGGCGCGCTGCAGGCGGTAGCCAGGAGGCAATAGAGAGCAGGCAGCCCCGCCCACGCATAGCGACCCGGCCCGGCGGCCCTGCGCGTCACGCGCCGGCCGCGCTCGTCTCCGCGTCCGCCACGCGATTGCGGCCGCCGGACTTCGCGCGGTACAGCGCGTCGTCGGCCTCGCGCAGCAGCGTCGCGGCGTTCACGCGCCCGCCGGCGGCGGTCGCGATGCCGATGCTCGCCGTCACGTGCCCGTACGGGCTGCGGCCATGCGCGATGTCGAGGCCCGCGATCGCGCGCCGGATCGCTTCGGCAACGGTCGCCGCGCCTTGCGCGTCGGTATCGGGCAGCGTGACGACGAATTCCTCGCCGCCGTAGCGCGCGACGTGGTCGCTGTCGCGGCGCAGGCAGCGCGACGCGGATTGCGCGACCCGGCGCAGCACGTCGTCGCCGGCGAGGTGGCCGTAGTCGTCGTTGAACGCCTTGAAATGATCGACGTCGACGAACAGCACGGACAGCGGGCGGCCGCTGCGCGACGCGCGTTGTGCCTCCTTCGCGAGCACCGCGTCGAACGTGCCGCGGTTGTCGAGGCCGGTCAGCGAATCGGTGCGCGCGAGCCGGTACAGCTTCGATTCGGCGATCTGCCGGCGCCGGAGTTCGCGCGACAGCGCGAGCGAGCCCCACGCAATGAACGCGGTGAACAGCCCCATCAGCACGGCGGCCCAGATCGCGCGGTGGCGCCACGACGCGTAGATGTCGATCTCGGCGGGGGCGACGTCGACGATCAGCGGCAGATTCGCGAGATGCTTGTAAACATAGATGCGCCGCACGCCGTCGATCGCGCCGACGCCGGTCAGCGCGCCTTCGCTGCTGCGCTGCGCGTCGATGAACAGCGGCGAGTCGTGAATGTCGAGGCCGACCACGCGCGCGTCGTACGGCAGCCGGGACACGAGCGCACCGTTGTTCTCGACGATCGCCGCGCTGCCGTGCCGGCCGACCGCGAGGCCGTCGAGCAGCGCGCGGAAGTAGTCGATGCTGAGCGTGCCGACGACGATCCCGCCGAACGTGCCGTCGGCGAGCGTGATGCGCCGGCTGAGCGCGATCGTCAGTGCACCGCCGCGCAGCCGGGACGCATAGGGCCGGCTGATGTAGAGACCCTGCACGAGCCGGTCGCGATGCACGGCGAAATAGTCGCGGTCGGCGAAATTGCCTTGCTGCGGCGGCGACGCGCTGGAATCGATCACGATATTGCCGTGCGCGTCCATCACGAAAATGGCGCCGAGAAACGCACCGCTGGCGGCACGGTCGAACAGCAGCCGGTGACGCTGACGCGGCGGCAGCGTCGTCAATTCCGGATCGGCGAGTCCGTCGACGACATTTTGTAGCGACAGATCATAAAGCTCGATATTGCGGGAAATATCGCGCTCGATCAGCAGCATCAGGTTGCGCGCATTTTCGACCGCATGGTCGTACGCGTCGTGGCGCGCCTCGATCAAAAGCGACGTGGAGAGTCCCCAGCTGAACAGCAGCAGCACGATGCCAGCGACGAGCACGCCGCGGGGCGACAGAATGCGCGCCACGGCCAGTCCGGTGTGGCGGCGCAGCGCAGCGAGCAGCGGGTGTGACTTCATCCTCGGGGGCGGGGGGCGGCGGATATTTGCGTCATCGACGATTCCGCGCGCTGAATATTTCGAATTAATCCGCATTATCTCGCGAATTCGTGTCGCTCGCCGCCCGATGCAAAACATGCATGCGCAAATGGCGATTCCAGACGGTTACGCATCATTACCGTGATTCGCTCGGACGATTTGATTTGAATCAATTGCGAGTGCCGGCAATTTCGTCTGATTATTGACCTGCCAGCCGGTCGAATTGCCGTTTTAAAACCCGCACCGGCCGGCCTTGGCGCCCGCTGATGCCGAATATGCCGCTCGGCATCGCGAACGACGCGTCGTCGCCGACGGCCTTTCGATGCCGCGCGCCAACACGCCCGCCTGACGCTGCCCGTAACGCGTCCAACCCGTTGATTCTGCGGTGTCTGCGCGCCATGGCGGGGCATTCGGATCCAAGCTGTCCCCATGACGAATCAGGTAGAATCCGCGCTTCGCCGCAGGCGCCCGGCGCGCAACGCGTATCGGGGCCGCATCGATGCATCGCAGGCGGCGCCCCGCGCCCCGCTCCCGCATGCGCCGGCCCCGGATGCCGGCCCGCTCAACGTTCGTCTCGTTTATGTCCGCAATTCCGAATTCCGACCAACCCGGTTCGTCCGCGAACCCACCCAAGCTTCATCGCGCGCTGAAGGCGCGCCACCTGACGATGATCGCCATCGGCGGCTCGATCGGCACGGGCCTGTTCGTCGCGTCCGGCGCGTCGATCTCGCAGGCCGGCCCCGGCGGCGCGATGGTCGCGTACATGCTGATCGGCCTGATGGTCTATTTCCTGATGACGAGCCTCGGCGAAATGGCCGCGTTCATGCCGGTGTCGGGCTCGTTCGCGACCTATGGCGCGAAATACGTCGACGAAGGCTTCGGCTTCGCGCTCGGCTGGAACTACTGGTACAACTGGGCCGTGACGATCGCGGTCGAGCTCGTCGCCGCGCAGCTGGTGATGCACTACTGGTTCCCGGACGTGCCGGGCGTGTGGTGGAGCGCCGCGTTCCTCGCCGTGATGTTCCTGCTCAACGCATTGACCGTGCGCGGGTTCGGCGAGGCCGAATACTGGTTCGCGCTGATCAAGGTCGTCACCGTGGTCGCGTTCATCGGCGTCGGCCTGCTGATGATCTTCGGCATTCTGAAGGGCGCGCCGGCCAACGGCTGGGGCAACCTGACGGTCGGCGATGCGCCGTTCGCCGGCGGCCTGCCGGCGCTGATGGGCGTCGCGATGATCGCGGGCTTCTCGTTCCAGGGCACGGAGCTGATCGGCGTCGCGGCCGGCGAATCGGAGAATCCGCGCACGACGATCCCGCGCGCGGTGCGCCAGGTGTTCTGGCGGATCCTGCTGTTCTACGTGCTCGCGATCTTCGTGATCGGCGTGCTGATCCCGTACACCGACCCGAACCTGCTGAAGAGCGACGTGACCGACATCGGCGTGAGCCCGTTCACGCTCGTGTTCCGCCACGCGGGCCTCGCGTTCGCGGCCGGCGTGATGAACGCGGTGATCCTGACGGCCGTGCTGTCGGCCGGCAACTCGGGCATGTACGCGTCGACGCGGATGCTCTACAACCTCGCGACCGAAGGGCGTGCGCCGAAGCTGTTCGCGAAGCTGTCGCCGGGCGGCGTGCCGCGCAACGCGCTGTACGCGACGACCGCCGTCGGCGCGCTGTGCTTCTTCACGTCGCTGTACGGCGACAAGACGGTATACCTGTGGCTGCTGAACACGTCGGGAATGACCGGTTTCATCGCATGGTTGGGCATCGCGATCAGCCATTACCGGTTCCGCAAGGGCTACGTGAAGCAGGGCTATGCGCTCGACCAACTGCCGTACCAGTCGAAGTGGTTCCCGTTCGGCCCGTTGTTCGCGTTCGTGCTGTGTCTCGTGATCGCGCTGGGGCAGGACTATCAGGCGTTCCTCGCGAACCGGATCGACTGGGCGGGCGTCGCCGCGACGTACGTCGGCATCCCGCTGTTCGTCGTGGTGTGGCTCGGCTACCGGCTGCTGAACAAGAGCCGCTTCGTGCGCTACGAGGACATGGAAATCGCGCCGTGGGTCGCCGCAAGCCGCGGCGCGCAGACGCAGCGCGTGGCGAACCGCGAAACGGCAGGCTGACGCCCGCGCGGGGCCGCGCCGCGCGACATGCAGTGAAGACGGGAAGCCCACGGGCTTCCCGTTTGTTTTTGTGCGGACGTCGCGGGGCGTGGCGGCCGTGTCGAAGGATCGCTCGCCGATGGACGACCACGCGATGCGTCCGCGGATACTGGGCAACCCCGCTTTTTTTGTCGGCTTTCCCCTGCACGGGGTCAAAGCCGGTTATATTGCCCGACCCTACCGGGCCGCGGCCCGGCCGGCGTGACGAGCGCGGCGCGGATCGGGCATCCGGCGCGCGCGTCGGGCGGCGGCCGGCGGCGCCCGGCGTTTTCATCGCTCCGGCGGCGCGCATACGGCCCGGCGGAGCGCGCAACCCAGAGGAATCCATGAGCGCATCACCCGCCGAGCGGAAGGCCGGACCCGTTTCCATCGTGCGAATCGAAGCCGCGATCAATGCGTGGCGTGAAGTGTATCCGCCGGCGCCGGACGGCGAGGACGGCTACGCGCTCGACGCCGGCAGCAACTGCCTGGCCGAGCTGTACGGCGCGATGATCTGCTATCGGCTGCCGGACGTGCCGCTCGATTCGCTGAGCGACGCGCAGCGCGATGCGCTGTACGCGACCGAGGCGTGACGCGCGGTCGACACGATGCCGCGGCGCGGCGTCGGTGAACGAACGGGAAGCCTCGCGGCTTCCCGTTTTGCTTTGCGCGGCGCCGGACGCCGCCGCGAGCGCGAAGCTGCTCGCGCCGTGATCGGCGCCGGCTGAGGTATCGTGACGGGATCGGGAAGCGGGCGATCCGGAAGGGCCGGTGCGGATGGCCGGGCGGCGGCGACTGCTGCGGGCGCTGTCCGCACGGTGCCGAACGAGCGTCCGTGTTGCCCGACCGGGAGGATTCGAACATGGAGTTGAGACACCTCCGCTACTTCGTCGCGGTTGCCGAGGAGCGGAATTTCACGCGTGCGGCCGAGCGCCTGCACATCGCGCAGCCGCCGCTCAGCCGGCAGATCCAGCAGCTCGAGGAGGCACTCGGCGTGCCGCTGTTCGAGCGCAACGCGCGGCCGCTGAAGCTCACCGACGCGGGGCGGTTCTTCTATTCGCACGCGGTGCAGCTGCTCGCGCAGACGACCGAGCTCGAGTCGATGACGAAGCGCGTCGGCAAGATCGAGCGCAGCATGTCGGTCGGTTTCGTCGGCTCGACGCTGTACGGGATGCTGCCGAAGATCATCCGGCGCTTTCGCAGCGAGTATCCGGCCGTCGAGCTGAGCCTGCACGAGATGTCGACGATGGACCAGATCAAGGCGCTGAAGGAAGGGCGCATCGACGTCGGGTTCGGACGCATCCGTCACGAGGATCCGAGCGTGCGGCGCGTCGTGCTGCGCGAGGAGCGGATGATCGTCGCGCTGCCGGTCGGCCATCCGCTCGACGGCGCGAAGCCTGTGCTGTCGCTGCACGATCTCGTCAACGACACGCTGATCATCTTTCCGAAGGCGCCGCGGCCGAGCTATGCGGATCAGGTGCTAGCCGCGTTCCACGATCGCGCGCTGCAGCCGCGGCGCATCTACGAGACGCGCGAGCTGCAGATCGCGCTCGGGCTCGTCGCGATGGGCGAGGGCGTGTCGGTCGTGCCGCACAGCGTGTACGGCCTGAAGCGCGACGACATCAGCTACAAGCCGCTCGACGACCCGAACCTCGTGTCGCCGATCATCATGAGCATGCGGATGCTCGACGAATCGGAGGACATCCGCGCGATGCAGGCGCTGATCTACCGGCTGTACGACGAATCGCAGATGGAGTATCTGCCGCCGCAGCCGGAATGAACGTGCGCGAGATGGCGGCTTGCTTGACGCGGCGCGCGCCGCCGGGCCACCATCACCGGCATTCGATGCGGCACGCGCGCGTGCCGCCTTCACGCAGACGACACACACATGACCGATATCGTGACCGAGGAGAGCTGGGTCGAGACGCCGCAAGGGCGTCTCTTCGCGAAGCGCTGGCGCGTTGAGCGCGCCGCGGAAACGGGCGCATCCGGGCAGGCCGCGCCTATGCAGGCCAAACCTGTGGAGGCCCGGCCCATCGTGCTGCTGCACGATTCGCTCGGCTGCGTCGAGCTATGGCGCGACTTCCCCGCGCAGCTCGCGCGCGCGACGCAGCGCGACGTGATCGCGTACGACCGGCTCGGCTTCGGCCGCTCCGACCGCCATCCGGGGCAGCTCGCGACGACGTTCGTGCGCGACGAGGCCGACCATGGATTTCGCGCACTGCTCGAGCAGTGCGGCATCGAGTCGTTCGTCGCGTTCGGGCACAGCGTCGGCGGCGGCATGGCGGTCGGCTGCGCGGCCGCGCAGCCCGAACGATGCCGCGCGCTGGTGACGGTCGCGGCGCAGGCGTTCGTCGAGGACCGCACGCGCGACGGCATTCGCGAAGCAGCGCAGCAGTTCGACGCGCCCGGCCAGCTCGACCGGCTCGCGCGCTATCACGGCGACAAGGCTGAATGGGTGCTGCGCGCGTGGGTCGACACGTGGCTGTCGCCGGCGTTTCGCGACTGGAGTCTCGACGACGAATTGCCGCGCGTGCGCTGCGCGACGCTCGCGATTCACGGCGAACAGGACGAATACGGATCCGACGTGCATCCGAAGCGCATTGCCGCGCGCGTCGCGGGACCGTCGTCGTTCCTGCTGCTCGACGGATGCGGACACATGCCGCATCGCGAGCGGACCGGCGACGTGCTCGCGGCCGTCGCGACGCTGCTGCGCGACGCGCCCGCGTAAGCGCACGAACGCTCGCGCGCGATGCGACCGGCGGGCCGCGCCCGCCGGCACTCAGAACGACAGCTGGATCGCGAGGTCGATCGCGAGCAGCGCGATCGAGCAGCCGATGCCGAGGACCACGTTCGGCAGGCGGTGCTCGAAATCGCGATGGTCGCGGCGCATCGCGGCGCCGAGCAGGAAGATCGCCTCGACGACGATCTGCAGCCCGACGAACAGCAGCATCAGCAGATACTCGTAACCCATCTGCTTGAACGCGGCGAATTGCATCCCGTGATCGCGGATCCACTGGCCGACGCGCAGCAGTTCGTAAACGAACAGCAAGGCGGGAAACAGGTAGCTGATGAAGTAAGTCGGCGCGGTGGCGTGCCGTAGTTCGAGGTGGAAGTGCTGATGCGTGGTAGCCATCAAGAAGCCCTCCTTGCAACGCATGATTGCGGTCGCGACGGCGGCGCGGCGACGTGCGGACTAGGGGATTGCCCGATGTGTCGTGCGCGGCCGTACGACATCAGGATACTGCTGCACGGGAATTTTGGCATCCCGCACGTTCGTTCGTTGTAAAAACGCCTGTACGGCGTGCGACGCGTTCAGCGATCGTCGCGCGCGGTATGCGCCGCGGCGGCGGCCCGAGCATCGCCCGCCGTGCCGGGCAGCAGCCATTCCGGATGGTGTTCCAGATCGCCGGCCAGCGCGCGCAGCGTGCTCGACGCGCGCGTGAATTGCATGAGCGCACGGTGCACGCTGGATGTGGACGCATCTGCATCGGCGAGCGTCGCCTGCGCGGCCGTGAACGCGTGTCGCGCGGTGATCAGTGCGTCGCGCGCGTGCGGCGCGAGTTCGGTATCGAGTTGCGCGAACAGCGCCGCGGCGTGCGCGAGCGTCGCGTTCATGCCGTTCCCGATGCGATCGAGCGGTAATCGGGAAAGCATGCCGGCGAGATCGGCAATCTGTACGCGCAGCACGTCGAGCGTGCCGGGCACGGTCGGCAGCACGATCGGCATCCGGTCGGTGTCGACCGATGCTGGCGGCGCGTTCGGGAACATGTCGAGCGCGACGTACGAGCGGTTCGCGATCACGTTGCCGACGCGCAGCTGGCCGCGCAGGCCGCGCGCGACGAGCGTGCGCAGCAGCGTCTTGCCGGCCGCCGAATCCCCATTGCCGAGCGCATCGCGATAGCGCTGCCCGAGGCGGTCGGGATAGAGCGCCATCGTCACGCGCATCGCGACGTCGCCGCGCTGCGTGTCGTATTCGGTGCCGACTGCGGTCACGCGTCCGAGCTCGATCCCGCGAAAATCCACCGGCGCGCCGACGTCGAGGCCGCGCAGCGAACGGTCGAAGCGCATCACGACCGGTGCGGCCGGCGCATTCGGCGTGCGCATCGCATCGATTTCATCGTCGGCCACGCGAAAACGCGCGCCGTCCGGTGCCGCGACGATCGCGGTGCGTCCGGGCGGCGCCGCGAACGCGAGCCCGCCGGCGAGCATCGCGGCCAGCGACGGCGTGCCGAGTTTCATGCCGCCCGCGTCGAGCCGCAGGCCGACACCACCCGCCTGCCACCAGCGTGCGTCGGCGTCGACGTAGCGATCGAACGGCGCGGCGACGAACACCGCGATCGAGACGCCGCGGCCGTCCGGATCGAGCGTGTAGCCGGTCACCTGGCCGACTCGCGCGCGCCGGTGATAGACCGGCGAGCCGACGGCCACCGTGCCGAGCGACGCCGCGCGCAGCGTATAGCGGCGGCCGCCGCGCTCGTCGTCCACTGGCGGCGCGTCGAGCCCGACGAACGCCGTGCGCGGTGCGCCGGTGCCGCCGAGTGCGGCCGCGACGTACGCACCGGTCCGTACCGTATCGAGCCCGGACAGGCCGTTCGGGCCGACGCGGGGCCGCACGATCCAGAAGCGTGTGCCCGCACTCGCCAGCGCGTGCGCGTCGGCGTTCAGCTGCACGTCGACGCGCACGCCCGCTTGCCCGCGAGACGCGACGACGCGCGTGACGCGGCCGACTTCGACGTTGCGCAGCCGCAGCGTCGAGCGGCCGGCCTCGAGCCCGTCGGCCGCCGCGAACGCGATCGTGATCGTCGGGCCGCGGTTGCCGAGCACGGTGACGCCCCACGCGACGAAGCACGCCGCAGCCGCGAGCGGGACGAGCCAGATCGCCGCGCGCGCCCAGCACGCGCGGGCGACACGCGCACGCGCTTCAGTCGAACTGCGCGACGAGCGCATCGGCGCCCTTGTCGATGCCGGTCTTTGCCGCGCTGAGCGCGCCGAAGCTCGCGCCGATGTTCATCGCGTTCGGATATTGCTTCGTCACGTATGCGCTGATCAGCCGGTTCGTCGCCGCGTCGCGAATCTCCACCGCATACATGACGGAGCCCGTGAATGCGCCTTCGCGGCCGCGGATCGCCTGCACGCCGTTGTAGAGGTTGCCCGCGAGGTCGAAATGCGCGAACGCGCCGGCGAAGGCGGTCGTCGTCGACGCCCCGGTCAGGGTGAGCTTCACGCGCAGCGTGTCGGGGGCCGCGGCGTTCGTCAGCTCGAAGCGCTTGCCGAGTTTCTTCGCGAACGTGTCGCCCATGTAGGCGGCGAGCGTCGCCTTGTCCTGATCGCTCAGGGTTCCGAACTGATTGTCCGTGCCGCGATACACGGCGACGGGGTCGAGGATCAGCTTCCGGTAACGATGCCAGTCCGCCGGCAACGCATAGCGATACGGCACGCGGCCGGACTTGTCCTGCGGATCGCTGCGCAGGTACGGAGACGATTCGATGCCCGTATAGCGGGCGGGCTGGGCACCGGCGCAGCCGGCGAGTGCGACGCAAAGCGCGACGCGGGTCAGATGGCGGGAAGCGGTCGATCGGTTCATGCAGGGCTCCGGGTCAGTGGCGCGCCGGTCATCGGCGCGCGGGGTAGTGCGGCTGGTGTTTCGAAAAAAACCGACTAGGCGGTTTGTTTTTGGGGCGAGATTACCTCATGGATTCGGGGCGCGACATGACGCTCGGCCATCGTTCGTCGGTCGGAGCGCCGCGCCGCACATGGCGTCGCGCCGCCGGACGATCTGCCCGTACAGCGCGTGCGTAGTCCGCCATGGGTGACGCGGGAGCCGATCGTAGCACTGCCGTTTTTGGATGTAAACCGACCAGGCGGTTTGTTTGTGATAGACTTCGCGCACTTTCTGGATGCGGCCGCGCCGCTTCGGCGGCGCCGCATCGCGTCACTTCATACCGGGGACAGGTCATGGACAACCCGACGCGTTCCGAGCGGACGCGCACTGCCGCGATCCAGGCGGCGCTCGCGATTCTCGAGCGCGACGGCCCGGGCAAGCTCACGTTCGATGCGATTTCGCGCGAGAGCGGGATCAGCAAGGGCGGGCTGATGCATCAGTTCCGCACGAAAGGCGACGTGCTCGATGCGCTGATGGAACATCAGCAGGACTACTACGAACGATTCCAGCGCGACTACCTGGCCGCGCGCGATCCGGCCGAAGCGCAGCCGACGCTGTCCGCGCAGATCGCGACGATGCGCGAGGTGATCGACCAGCAACCGTCCGCGGCGCTCGCGATCATGGCGGCGCTCGTCGAGGATCCCGAGCCGCTGCAGAAGGTTCGCGATACCGATGCGAAGAACGTGCAGCGTATCGCCGCGGAAGCCGACGATCCCGATCTGGCGCTGCTGCGCTGGAAGGCGGCGTGGGGCATCGCGCTGTCGGCGATGTTCGGGCTGTGCCCGTTGTCGGCGGCCGAGCGCGCGCGCCTGTTCGACCGGCTGCTCGACGAGTCGGCGTGGCCGGCCGGCGGCGCGGCTGCGCCGAAACGCCGTGCGCCGGCGGCCAGGGCGGCGCGGAAGAAATGAAGCGCACCTTCGTGGCGTGCGGCGCAGCGATCGCCCGCTTCGGGCGCACGCTGCTCGCGGTCGTGCTCGGGCGGCTCTGAGCGAGCGGCTCCGAACCGGCGGCGGGCGTGCGGCGGCCGTTCAGGCCTTCGCTTGCGCGCCTTCGACGAACAGCTTCGCCACCGACTGGAATTCCCGCTTCAGCGACAACCCCGGCACCGTCAGCCAGCGCAGCATCGCCGCAAGATACAGATGATGGAACCAGGTGGCGAGCTGGTCGGCGGCGAGCGCCGGGTTCAGTTCGCCCGCCTGCTGGCCGGCCGCGATCAGTTGCTGCCACACCAGCGCGATGTCGCCGCCGTTCTCGCTTCCGCCTTCCGTCTGCGCCGCGCCGATGCTCAGGAACCGGTGCCGCAGGTACGCGAGCAGATACACCGGATGCTGCTCGCACCACGCGGCCGACGCATCGAGCACGCACGCGAGCCGCGATGCGAACGTCTTGCGTCGCGCGACGTCGCGCTGCAGATGCGAGAGATCGCGCGCGAGTTCACCTTCCAGCCAGTGCGCGAGCACGGCTTCCTTCGTCGCGAAGTGGTTGTACAGCGTCCGCTTCGCGACGTCTGCCTGCGCGGCGATCTGCTCCATCGTGACGGCGTCGTAGCCGTGGGCATCGAACAGGCGTGCGCCGGTGTCGGCGAGATGCGCGAGCATCTGGATGCGCTTGCGCGCGCGGCGGCCGGGATCGTCGGTCGTCATCGGCATGGCTCCATGGCGCGGGTCTTGACGAAAAGTGTACGAATTGCATTAGTATACGACGTGCACTTTTTTGAATCCACCCGTTCGCGTCGTGCGCGAGGAGTCCTGGATGAAGTTCGTCATCGCCACCTACGGTACCGAAGGCGACACGCGCCCGCTCGCGGCGCTCGGCCGCGCGCTGCTGAATGCGGGTCATGAAGTCCGGTTGCTGGCCGACGCGGCGACGCTCGGCGCGGCTGCCGCGCTCGGCGTGCCGTGCGCGCCGTTGTCCGGCGATATCCGCGCGGCGATCGCGCCGGACGGCGCGTTGTCGGACGCGGTGCGCGGGCGCGGCGGTTTCACCGACACGTCGAAGGCGCTCGCGGCGATCGCGAATGCGAATACCGCGGCATGGATGCGCGAGATCGCGGACGCGTCGGCCGGTTGCGATGCGATCCTCGTGTCGGGGCTCGCGTCGTTCGTCGGGCTGTCGGTGGCCGAGTATCGCGGCGTGCCGGCGATCGGCACGGGGATGATCCCGATCACGCCGACCGCCGCCTTCGCGTCGCCGTTCCTGCCGCCCGGCAAGCTGCCGCGCTGGCTGAATCGCGCGAGCCACCGGTTCGTGAACGCGCTGCTTTGGCGCGCGTTCCGCGACGCGACCAACGCGGCGCGCGCCAGCGTGTGCGCGCTGCCGCCGCGCCGGCGCGTGTGGACCGATCATCCGATGCTGTACGGCGTGTCGCCGGCGTTGCTGTCCGATCCGGCCGACTGGCCGTCGAACGCGCTGGCATGCGGTCAGTGGCGCATCGTCGCATCGGCATGGACGCCGCCGCCTGCGCTGTCGCGCTTTCTCGCAGCGGGCGAGCCGCCCGTGTATATCGGTTTCGGCAGCATGGCCGGGTTCGATCGGGTCGCGATGGCCGACGCGCTGGTGCAGGCGCTCGACGGCCGGCGCGCACTGTTCTATCCGGGCTGGAGCGGCATCGATGCGTCGATGCTGCCCGCGCACGTGTGCGTGATCGGCGACACGCCACACGACCGGTTGTTTGCGCATGTCGCGATGGCGATCCATCACGGCGGCTCGGGCACCACGCATTCGGCCGCGCGGGCGGGGATCCCGTCGGTCGTCGTGCCGTTCGCGGGCGATCAGTTCTTCTGGGCCGACCGGCTCCGGCGGCTCGGCGTTGCGGACGCGCCGGTAGCGGGCCGTCGCGTGAACGGCGCCGCGCTGGCCCGCGCGATCGCGTTCGCGGCGCGTGCTGACACGCAAGCGCGTGCCGCCGAACTGGGGGCGCGAATCGCGCGAGAGGACGGGGTGCGGCAGGCGGTCGACGCAATCGAGCGCCGGTCGCGCCGCGGCACGCGCTGAACGCGCCACGCGTACGTCAGAACGGCGTGCGTCAGGCGGTCGACGCGATCGCGCGCCGGGTGCGCCGCCGCACGTGTTGAACGCGCTGAACGCGCGAGCCGTGCATCAGAAATGCCCGGTGAACCGGTAGCGGCTGCCCGGGTGCCACAGATTCGCGACCGCCGCGACCATCCCCTGCGACCACGTGCGCCGATGCAGCAGCAGGCACGGCTCGCGTTCGTCCATCGCCAGATGGCGGCGCGTTTGCCCGTCGGGCATCGCGGCCTCGATCCGGTATTCGACGCGCTGCAGCGGTGCGACACGCGTCAGGTACTGGTTCGGCGTCGTCGTCGTGAAGTCCTGCAACGCGTATTCGGGCGCGCAGGCCGGATTGACCCAGCGCTCTTCGAGCTGCACGGGCGTGTCGTTCTCGAAGTGCAGCACGCGCGAATGGAAGATCGGGCTGCCCGTGTCGAGCTGCAGTTCGTCAGCGAGCTTCGCGTCGGCGACGGCCGCACCGACCTCCAGCACCTGCGCGCGATACGCATGGCCGCGCGCGGCCACTTCATCCGAGATGCTGCGGATCGCGACCAGCGTCGATTCGTATTTCGGCGACGCGACATACGTGCCCGAGCCGCGCGTGCGCGTGAGCACCTGCTCGGCGGTCAGCTCGCGCAGCGCGCGGTTGACCGTCATCCGCGCGACGTTGAATTCGCGCGCGAGTTCGTTCTCCGACGGCACCTGGTCGCCTTCCGCCCACTCGCCCGCATGAATGCGCGCGAGGATGAAATCCTTGATTTCCTGATAGATCGGTGTGGTCATTGCATTGCTGTTCAAGAGACGGCGGCCGCGTGCCGTCGCAGCGCGGCCTTCGCGCGGTGTCCGGGCGGAGTGTACCGGGTTCGACGCCGCGCGGGCCCGCTTGCGGACCCGTGATCCGGGTTATTCCGGCCTTCGTCGGAGCGGCAATCTGCAGCGCCGCGCGCCGGCACGGATCGCGGCCGGCGACCGCCCGCATGCGGCAAACGCAAAAGTATAGACAAATGCGTGGCCGCCGACCGCACACGGAGATCCCACAGAAAGCTCTATTTCAGCCGAACGTAATCCGTATCAAATTGAAATATAAGGGAAATTCGCTCACGGAAACAATCCGCCGACAATTAGAGATAAACACGGATTGCTGGCAGCGGGACTGAAAAGGCAAAGTTGTATGTACAACTTGAGGTATCGCCAGACGGGCGGCATCCGGTTGGAAGGGTTCGCGGCGGCGCCGCCCGACGGGACCCGTGCCCAGTTCGCCTATGACAGGAACGCCATGAAGAAACTCGCGCTCAGTATTGCCCTTGCCTGCATCGCGGTCGGTGCCCACGCGAAGGATTGGTCGACGATCCGGTTCGGTGTCGACGCCAGCTATCCGCCGTTCGAATCGAAGGACGCGAGCGGCAAGGTCGTCGGCTTCGACGTCGATCTCGGCAACGAGATCTGCGCGCGCCTGAAGGCGAAATGCGTGTGGATCGAGAACGACTTCGACGGGATGATCCCGGCGCTGAAGGCGAAGAAGTTCGACGGCGTGCTGTCGTCGATGTCGATGACGCCGGCGCGCGCCGAGCAGATCGCGTTCTCCGACAAGCTGTTCAACACGCCGACGCGCCTCGTCGCGAAGAAGGGCTCGCACCTGCAGCCGACGGCCGAATCGCTGAAGGGCAAATCGGTGGGCGTCGAGCAGGGCACGATCCAGGAAACCTACGCGAAGGCGTACTGGGCGCCGAAGGGTGTGCAGGTCGTGCCTTACCAGAACCAGGACGGCGTGTACCAGGACCTGATGTCCGGCCGCCTCGACGCCGCGCTGCAGGACGCAGTGCAGGCCGACCTCGGCTTCCTGAAGACGCCGCGCGGCGCGAACTTCGAGTTCGCCGGCAACAACCTCGACGATCCGAAGACGCTCGGCAACGGCGCCGGCATCGGGCTGCGCAAGGACGACGCCGACCTGAAGGCGAAGATCGACCACGCGATCGCCGACATCATCAAGGACGGCACGTACAAGAAGCTCGAGAAGAAGTACTTCGCATTCGACGTGTACGGCGGCTGACCGCCGTCGCGGCGCGCGTCGATTGCGGCACGCGCCGCGGCCGCGGCCGTTGCCGGATGCCGCCCGCTTCGCGCGATGCGGGCGGCTTGATGAGCAGGCTGCATCACGTAGTGCGCAGAACTCGTTTGATGCGCGCTTAATGGCTATTGACAATCCAGCCACATCGTTCTGGATCCCTTATATGATTTTCCAAGGATTTGGCCCGCTGCTGTGGGCCGGTACGGTCGAGACCGTGAAGCTCGCGGTGCTGTCGCTCGCCGCGTCGCTGATACTGGGCCTCGCGGGCGCGGCGGCGAAACTGTCGGCCAATCGCATGCTGAAGTCGGTCGGCACGTTCTATACGACGCTGATCCGCGCGGTGCCCGACCTGGTGCTGATGCTGCTGCTGTTCTACGGGATCCAGATCCTGCTGAACGACGTGACCGACCTGCTCGGCTGGGACCAGATCGACATCGACCCGTTCGTCGCCGGCGTCGTGACGCTCGGCTTCATCTACGGCGCGTACTTCACCGAGACGTTTCGCGGCGCGTTCCTCGCGGTGCCGCGCGGCCAGCTCGAAGCGGGCTTCGCATACGGGATGAGCGGCTGGCGCGTGTTCCACCGGATCCTGTTCCCGCAGATGATGCGCTTCGCGCTCCCGGGCATCGGCAACAACTGGCAGGTGCTCGTGAAGGCGACCGCGCTCGTGTCGATCATCGGCCTCGCGGATGTCGTGAAGGCGTCGCAGGATGCCGGCAAGAGCACGCTCGATTTCTTCTTCTTCACGCTCGCGGCCGGTGCGATCTACCTCGCGATCACGACGGTGTCGAACGTCGTGCTGCACCACCTCGAGAAGCGTTATTCCGTCGGCGTCCGGAGGCTTGCACTGTGATCGAACTCGTCAGCCAGTACTGGCAAAACTATCTGTATACCGACGGCTACCGCTTCAGCGGCCTCGCGATCACGCTGTGGCTGCTGGTCGTGTCGATCGCGCTCGGCTTCGCGCTGGCCGTGCCGCTCGCGATCGCGCGCGCGTCGTCGAACCGCTGGATCTCCGGCCCGGTGTGGCTCTATACGTACGTGTTCCGCGGCACGCCGCTCTACGTGCAGCTGCTGATGTGCTACACCGGCATCTACAGCCTGCAGGTCGTGCACAACCACGTGCTGCTCGACACGTTCTTCCGCAACGCGATGAACTGCACGCTGCTCGCGTTCGTGCTGAACGAATGCGCGTATGCGACCGAGATCTTCGCGGGCGCGATCAAGGCGACGTCGGCGGGCGAGATCGAGGCCGGGATGGCGTACGGGATGTCGCGCTTCAAGCTCTACACGCGCATCATCCTGCCGTCGGCGCTGCGCCGCTCGCTGCCGAGCTACAGCAACGAAGTGATCCTGATGCTGCACGCGACGACGCTCGCGTTCACCGCGACCGTCCCCGACATCCTGAAGGTCACGCGCGACGTGAACTCCGCGACGTACATGTCGTTCCAGGCGTACGGCATCGCGGCCGTGCTGTATGCCGTCGTCGTGTTCGCGCTGATCTGGGCGTTCCGCAAGCTCGAGACGCGCTGGCTCGCGTACCTCTCGCCGCGCGGCCACTAATGCATTCGCACGATTCGCAAGGAAAGACCAAGCATGTACAAGCTCACCGTTGACAACCTGCACAAGAAGTTCGGCGACAACGAGGTGTTGAAGGGCGTGTCGATGAAGGCGAAGGCCGGCGACGTGATCAGCATCATCGGCTCGAGCGGCTCCGGCAAGAGCACGTTCCTGCGCTGCATCAACTTCCTCGAGCAGCCGTGTTCGGGGCAGATCACGATCGGCACCGAGCCGATCCAGACCGCGCGCGACCGCAACGGCTCGCTGCGCGTAGCCGACCAGAAGCAGCTGCAGCGCATGCGCACGAAGTTGTCGATGGTGTTCCAGCATTTCAATTTGTGGTCGCACATGACGGTGCTCGAGAACGTGATCGAGGCGCCGATGGCCGTGCTCGGGATCGGCAAGGACGAGGCCGTTGCGCGTGCACGCAAGTATCTGGAGAAGGTCGGTCTCGCGCCGCGCGTCGAAGGGATGTATCCGTCGCACCTGTCGGGCGGCCAGCAGCAGCGCGTGGCGATCGCGCGTGCGCTCGCGATGGAGCCCGAGGTGATGCTGTTCGACGAGCCGACGTCGGCGCTCGATCCGGAACTCGTCGGCGAAGTGCTGAAAGTGATGCAGCAGCTCGCCGAGGAAGGCCGCACGATGGTCGTCGTCACGCACGAGATGGGCTTCGCGCGCAACGTGTCGAATCACGTGATCTTCCTGCACCAGGGGAGGATCGAGGAAGAGGGCGATCCGCAGCAGATTCTCGTCAACCCGAAGAGCGAACGGCTCGGGCAGTTCCTGTCGGGGCGATTGAAGTAAGTCGCACGCAGGATGCGCGGCCGCGTGCCGCGGACGCGCGCGCTCGATGCGCATGTCCGGCACGCGATGGCGGTCCGTCTCCTTCCAGCTTTGCTTGCCGGCGCGATGGTCATCGCGCCGTTTTTTATTCCGCCGCGCGCGCGTGTTCGCCGGTTGCATTCGCGCCGCATCCTGTCGAATGCTCGACCCGCGCGGGATTGGATGAAAGCATCGAAAGCTTGTGCGCACTCAACTGTCAGCTTCGCCGCCGTTACGCGGCTCGATGTCAAAGATCGTCAATTCCGCGCGAACGCGGTACACGCAGATCCGCTCGCCCGCGTTAAGCAGGTATCAGCCGAATGATCGGCTGACCTATCCGGGAGCGTCTCATGAACCGCATCGCGAAGATCCTGACGGCCGGCGCACTCGCCTGTGCCGTTCTCGTACCGGCCCTTGCCGAAGCGCACTCGCACCGCGTGTGCCATTTCGATCACCACCACCATCGCGTGTGCCGCTGGGTGCGGTAAGCATCGCGTTCCCCGGGATGCCCGGGCGCATTTTCATCATTCAGGCAATCAGGAGAGGACCATGAAAAAGACGATGTTGATCGCCGCGCTCGCAGCCGGCATGGGGCTGTCGGCCGGTGCGTTCGCACAGGTTCCGGCGAGCGCGCCGGCGGGCACGACCGGTCTGTGCAAGGATGGCTCGTTCTATTCGGGTGCGTCGAAGAAGGGCGCATGCGCGGGCCACAAGGGCGTGAAGACCTGGTACGGCGCGTCGGCTGCCGCGGCGGCGAGCGCACCGGCCGCCGCGCCGGCAACGGCGTCGTCGGCGCCCGCCGCATCCGGCACCGCTCCCGCGAAGAGCGCGCCGGCGACGGCCGCCGCGCCGGGCGGCGGCGCGGGCAAGGTGTGGGTCAACGACAGCACGAAGGTGTATCACTGCTCGACCGACAAGTACTACGGCAAGACGAAGCACGGCAGCTACATGTCGGAAGCCGATGCGAAGGCGAAGGGCTTCCATCCGTCGCACGGCAAGGCCTGCTCGTAAGCCGGCCGCGCGAGCGCCGCTCGCGCATCGCTCGTCAACCGCTAGTCGGACATCGCGCCCCGCCGTTTCGGCGGGGCGTTTTTCATTTCGCTGCCGGCGCGTGCGCCCGCGCCGTCGCGCATCTCCGTTCGATCCCGCTGCATGCGCGCGCGTTGAAACGAATTTCTCGAAAGTGCCGGACCGCGCGCAAACGTTTTACGTTGGTTTTCGCGGGAAACGAGCATGAATTTGCTAAAGGATGCGCGCGCCGCTGACGTTAAACGGGCACGGGGACGACTGTCGAATCGCATGCATCCGACATGCGACGTGCAGTCCGCAACAACCAGCGCAGAAGGGGAACCATCTTGAATCGTCAGCAATCGTGGACGCGTACGGCCGCGCCCGGAGAGATCATCTACTCGGAGGGCTTCGCCGGTGAGCCCGTCATCTTTCTGATCGCTGACGGCAAGGTCGAGTTGTCGACCCGCTGCGACGACAAGCGCGTCGTCGTCGCGACACTCGGGCGCGGCGAATTCTTCGGCGAATCCGCGCTGCTCGCAGCCGAACCGCGCGCGCATACGGCGAAGGCGCTGTCGTTCTGCCAGCTCACGGTCGTGCCGGCCGCGATGCTCGACGAGGAAATCGCGCACGTGTCCGCGCTGCTGCGCCATATCGTGCGCACGATGATCCGGCGCGTGAAGCGCAAGGACGACCAGCTCGCGACCTATACGCATGCGGATTTCATGCCGGGCGTGCTGTCGTATGCGCACGTGCTGTCGCTGATGGCGGGCGCCGACCCGCGCGGCTCGGACGACGCGTGGTCGCGCCGGCCGATGCAGGCGCACGCGGCGGAGACGGCGGTGCCGCTCGCGGACGTGATCCGCCGCTGCCGCGCGATCGCCGGTCATTCGCGCCCGCACGTGCTCGCGATGCTGCGCCGGATGGAAAAGCTCAATCTCGTCACGATCGAAGCCGCGCAGGCCGACCATGCCGGCGGTTCGGCCGATCATGGAGCGTCGGCCGATGCGCGCCAGGTCGTCACGTTCGACGCCGCGCGCGTGGTCGATCGCGCGCAGCAGGTTGCCGATCACGATCTCGACGTATCGATCAACAGCGAGCTCGAGCTGATCGAGCTGGCCGATCTCGAAGCGCTGATCGGTGTCGACCGGAAGCTGCTGCTCAACAAGCTGTCGCACGGCGAGATCGCGGACGAGGTGTTCGCGTTCCGCAAGTCGAAGGTGCTCGGCTATGTCGAGCAGAAGGGCGTCGCGTATTTTTCGCGGCGCAGCCCGCGCGCCGGCGGCGACGTGCGCGCGCTCGAGGACCTCGTGTGGGTCGACCAGCGCACGCTGTTCGACGTGATCAGCGCGTTCGACACGTACGATCTCGCGAAGCTGATCGCGAGCCTCGACGATCGCGCGGTGGCCGACAAGCTGTTCTCCGTGATGACGGAAGCGCGGCGCAACGAGGTGTCGTGGGTGATGCGCCGCGAACTGAAGCTCGATCCGGTCGAGGTCGAGGCGATCGAGCGGCGCGTGCTGGACGCCGTGCGCGCGGCCAAGGCGCCGGCGGCCGTCGTGCCGCTGGCTTCGTCCGACGCATGACGCACGAACGACGGAGACGCATATGGACCTGTTGACCCTGGTTGGCGTGGTATTCGGCGGCGCGGCGATCGTGTTCGGCTTCGCGCTCGAAGGCGGGCATTTCTCGACGCTGTTCCAGTTCGAGGCGCTCGTGATCGTGCTCGGCGGCACGCTCGGCGCGGTGATGATCCAGAACACGTGGGCGCGCTTCCTCGACGCGGTGAAGCAGCTGCGGCTCGCGTTCGTGCGCGCGCAGGAAGTCGATCGCAAGCACCTGACCGACCTGCTCGAATGGGGCGATCGCGCGAAGCTCGACGGGTTGCTCGCATTCGAATCGATGGACGTGACCGGCATTCATCCGTTCGCGCGGCGCGGGCTGGAACTGCTCGCGAACGGCGTGTCGACCGCCGTGCTCGAGGATGCGCTGCATCGCGACCTGGACGCATACGAGCGCAGCCGGCTCGCCGCGGCGCGCGTGTGGCAGCAGGCCGGCGGCTATGCGCCGACGTTCGGCATTCTCGGCTCGGTGCTCGGGCTCGTGCAAGTGACGAGCCATATCCTCGAACCGGCGCAG
Organism: Burkholderia sp. SR8; assembly: GCF_052851275.1. Taxonomy (NCBI): domain Bacteria; kingdom Pseudomonadati; phylum Pseudomonadota; class Betaproteobacteria; order Burkholderiales; family Burkholderiaceae; genus Burkholderia; species Burkholderia sp. SR8. Next base: position 377,657 of record NZ_JAULUC010000002.1, on the reverse strand, counting down.
CTCGGGCCGGGCATCGCGGTCGCGTTCATCGCGACGCTCTACGGCCTCGCGTTCGCGAACCTCGTGTTTCTGCCGCTGTACGGCAAGCTGCGCGCGCAGATCGACAGCGAGCTGCGTTTTCGCAAGCTGTATCTCGACGGCCTGCTTGCGATCTCGCGCAAGGAATCGCCGCACACGATCGAAACGCGCTTGACCGGCGACGTGCGCGGCCGCGCGGCCGAGTCGCTCGCATGATGCGCGGGGAGCTTGGACATGACGGCTCGCACTGATGCGGCGCGCGCGGGCTCGGCTGGCGCCGAGCGCGACGACGATGAAGCCGAGGGCACGCAAGCGGGGCGCTGGCTGATTTCGTACGCGGACCTCATCACGACGCTGATGGTGCTGTTTCTCGCGCTGTACGTGCTGCAGCTCGCGAAATACAACGCGCTCGATGCGCGCTATCGGACGCTCGCGCGGCACGACGACGGCGCGGCAAGCGCAACGGCCGCTGCTGCCGCGCTGCCCGGGCCCGCGCCCGCCTGGCTCTCATCGCTCGATGTGCTGAAGACGAACGGCCGCATTTCGCTCGTGCGCGCGCCGCACGGGATCGAGATCGGCATCGATGCGAAGGTGCTGTTCAACGTCGGCGATGCGCGGCTGCTGCCGGAGGCGGCGCCGGTGCTCGCCCGGATCGCACGCGCGCTCGGCGAGCACGCGACCGGCGACATCCTCGTCGAAGGGCATACCGACAGCGTGCCGATCGCGAACGCGAAATACGAATCGAACTGGGAGCTGTCGTCCGCGCGCGCGGGCAGCGTCGTGCGCTTCCTGGCCGAGCGTGGCGTCGCGCCGCACCGGCTCGCGGCGATCGGCCGGGCCGATACGCAGCCGCTCGTCGCGGGCGACGATGCGGCCGCACGCGCACGCAACCGGCGCGTGACGATCTTCGTCGCATACTGATGCGCGCATCGCGCGGCCGCCGGCGCGCTGCGCGACGCTCGTTGGTCAACGACATAACGGATCCCGCATGGCGACTATGCGACGCGGGCGATGCGGTTTCGCGCGCCGCGTGCCGATAACCCAAGCTGGCTCAGACCGAGCGGTTATCGAGGATTCCCCATGCACTTCTGGCGCAAGCTGTCCATTCAGAACAAGCTGATTCTCAGCATGACGAGCTGCCTGCTCGTGTTCGTCGCGATTTCGAGCGGGCTCAGCGTGCGCCTGATCGGTCAGGCGGTGCGCGAGCGCGTCGTGCGCGAAGAGCTGCCGACCGCCGTGAACGGCATTCGCGCCGACGTGCAGCGGCAGATGGCCGGGCCGATCGCCGCGTCGCGCATCCTCGCGCGCGATGCGTTCCTGCTGCAGTGGGAAGCCGACGGCGAGCCCGACGCCGGCACGCGCAACTGGATCCAGCTCGCGAAGAACGTGAAGGATGAACAGAAGGCCGCGTCGGTGCAGTGGGCGTCGGTCAGGAGCGGCAACTACTACAACGAGGGCGGCCTGCAGCGCAAGGTCACCGACAAGGACCAGTGGCTGACGAGCTTTCTCGCGTCGGGCAAGGCTTACGACGTGAACATGGATCGCGAAGTCACGCTCGGCGGCTACATGATGTTCATCAACAGCCGCGTGGAGCTCGACGGCGCACCGGTCGGCGCGGCCAGCATGAGCCTGTCCGTCGATGCGCTCGCGAAGGGCATCGCCGCGTACCGGATCGGCGACACCGGGTTCGCATACCTCGTGCGGCCGGACGGCGCGATCATGATGCATCGCGATACGTCGCTGATCGACGGCAAGCATTTTCTGAAGGACACGCCGGGCCTGCCGGGCGACGCAGCGTCGACGCTGCTCGCCGGCAAGCCGTATGCGTACCTCGACTACGACGGCGACGGCGGCGCGCGTTTCATCGCGACGTCGTTCATTCCGGAGCTGAATGCGTACGTGGTCGTCGAAGTGCCGCAAGCGGAACTGCTCGGCCCGGTCACGCGCGCGATCCGCAGCGCGGCGCTGGTCGCCGCGGTCGTCGGGCTCGGCGTCGCGCTCGTCGTGATCTGGCTGGTCGGGCGCGCGATTGCCGCGCCGATCCGGCGCGCGGCCACGCTGCTGTCGGAGATCGCGAGCGGCCAGGGCGACCTGACGCGCCGGATGACGGTCGAGAGCCAGGACGAGATCGGCCAGCTGTCGGATGCGTTCAACCGCTTCGTGTCGTCGCTGTCGACGCTCGTGCACCGGATCCGCGCGGCCTCCGCGTCGATTGCAACCGGGTCCGCGCAGATCGCGTCGGGCAATGCGGACTTGAGCGAGCGGACCGAAGGGCAGTCGAGCAATCTCGAACGCACGGCGTCGTCGATGGAGGAAATCACGGCAGTCGTGCGCAACAACACCGAAACCGCGACGACGGCCGCGCAACTGATCACCGGCGCATCGGACACCGCGATGCGCGGCGGGCAGGTGGTGGGCGAAGTCGTGACCACGATGGAGCAGATCAGCGACGCGTCGCAGCGGATCTCCGAGATCATCGTGATGATCGACAGCATCTCGTTCCAGACCAACATTCTCGCGCTGAACGCGGCGGTGGAAGCCGCGCGCGCCGGCGAGCAAGGCCGCGGGTTTGCGGTCGTCGCGTCGGAGGTGCGCAATCTCGCGCAGCGCAGCGCGCAGGCGGCAAAGGAAATCAAGGCGCTGATCGAGCACAGCGCGGGCACGGTGAACACCGGCTCGCGGCTCGTCAGCGAGGCCGGCAAGGTGATCAGCGATGTCGTGTCGCAGGTGCAGGGCGTCAGCGCGATGATGAGCGAGATCGCGGAGGCGAGCCTCGAGCAGAGCGCCGGCATCGACCAGATCGGCGACGCGGTGCAGTCGCTCGACCAGATGACGCAGCAGAACGCGGCGCTCGTCGAGGAAAGCGCGGCGGCCGCGGAGAGCCTGAAGCAGCAGGCGGCCGAGCTGACACGGCTGGTATCGGCGTTCAAGGTCGACGCGTGACGCACGCGCGACGTTAGAATGCAGCGTCTCCGGGTGACGGCGGTCGTGGACTCACGGCAGCCGTTCCGGCTATCGGCGCGGGATTCGATAACGTCATAACAATGAAGCGCATTTCAACACTGAAGATCGGGGCAGGGGCGGTGGCGGTCGCGGCGGTGCTCGCGGCGCTCGTCGCGAAGGGGATCGCATCGCCGGCGGATGCATATCTCGCCTATCGCCACAAGGCCGCGGCCGCGCTGGCGGCGGCCCGCACCGAGGACCAGGCGGCCCTCGACAAGCAATACACCGCCGACGTGAACGCGCGGCTCGCGAAGCTGATCGGCCCGGTCAGGGCGAAAGGGTTTGCCGCGAACGCGGAGGGCACGGTGCGCAGCGTCGGCGCAGTCGACGGGATGCCGGCGGGCCCGGACGGGTTGTCGTTCACGGCGGACGGCGGCAAGACGCATCTCGTCGTGACGACGGTTCCGCTGCTGAAAGCGTGGGCGAGTACGGCCGACGCGGGCGTCAAGCCGGCCGACGACGTCGCCGCGATTCTCGACAATGAAACGCTTTATACGCACGTGTTCGGCGACGATGCTGCGGCGTTCCGCTTCGCCGAACTGCCCGTCAAGCGGCAGCCGACGGATGGCGTGGCGAAGGCGTGGCTGCTCGGCGAAAGCCAGGACGGCGTGCCGGACGGCCCGGACACGCTGGCCGTGTCGATCCGGCAGCGAGAGCGGGTCTATATCCTGTGGAAGAGCGTGACGCTTCGGCCGATTGCCGCGTGCAGCGCGGCCAAAGTGCCCGACGGCGCGCGTCAGGCCTGTTTTGCGACGCAGGTGGTTTCCCAACGGATGTACCCGCGACTGATCGCGCAGGCGCAATCGCTGGCCGACACCGTGGTCCGCTAGCGGCGGCCGCGTCCGCAGCACGCAGGCCGCGCCATTGCATCGTGCAATCGTGCAACCGAGCGCGCCGACCGAGGTGCGCGAGCGTTCAAGCAGGACGAACGACGGGCGGCGACGCAATGGCGCCCCCACCCGGTTGCCGCGGCCCGACGCCCGGCTTCAAGGCGAACGCAACGCCATCAGCCCCAGGGTGAGCGCGTTCAACGGCATCGCCGCGCTGCCCATCAGGAAACTCGATGCATTCGCGCTTGCGCCCGGCATGTGCAGCAGCGCGTGCACGATCCGCTCGCTCGCATGCCCGTCGCCGTAGGGGTTGCTCGCGCGCGACATTTCCTCGTACGCGCTCTCGCTGTCGAACAGCCGCGACGCTTCCCACAGGATCCGCTCCTGATCCGTGCCGACGAGCCGCGCGGTGCCGGCCTGGATCGCTTCGGGCCGCTCGGTCGTCTCGCGCGTGACGAGCACGGGCTTGCCGAGCGCCGGCCCTTCCTCCTGGATGCCGCCCGAATCGGTGATGATGAAATGCGCGCGCGACATCAGGAACACGAACGACAGATACTCCTGCGGCTCGATCAGATAGATGTTCGGCACGCCGCCGAGCAGCGCGCGCGCCGGCTCGCGCACGTTCGGATTCAGGTGCAGCGGGTAGACGAACTGCGCATCGGGATAGCGGTTCGCGAGCGCGCACAGCGCGGTGCAGAAATGCCGGAACGGCTCGCCGAAGCTCTCGCGGCGATGGCCGGTGATCAGCACGACGCGGCGCGCCGGTTCGAGAAACGGAAAATGTGCGGCGACCTTGTCGTGGAGCTCGGCATCGCGATCGAGCATCCGCTTCACGTCTTGCAGCGCGTCGATCACGGTGTTGCCGGTCATCACGACCGCACCGACCGGCACGCCTTCGCTGAACAGGTTGTCGCGCGCCTGGCCGGTCGGCGCGAAATGCCATGACGACACCGCATCGGTCACGCGGCGGTTCAGTTCCTCCGGCCACGGCGACCAGATGTCGCCGCTGCGCAGGCCCGCTTCCACGTGGCCGACCGGCAGATAGCGGTAGAACGCGGCGAGGCTGACGGCCAGCGTCGTGGTCGTATCGCCGTGCACCAGCACGACGTCCGGATGGAAGTCGTCGAAGACGATGCCGATCGCCTGAAGAATGCCGGTCGTCACGTCGGTCAGCGTCTGGCTCTGGCGCATCAGGTTGAGGTCGTACTCGGGCCTGATGTCGAACAACGTGAGGACCTGATCGAGCATTTCCCGATGCTGCGCGGTCACGCAGACTCTGGCGTCCACATCCTTGCGCGCCTTCAGCGCGCGGACGAGCGGCGCCATCTTGATGGCTTCCGGGCGCGTCCCGAACACAAGCAAGATCTTCTTCATCGTTATCCTCGTTGAGCTTCCTTGCGCCGGAAGATCCGGCACCCGGCACCAAGCATCGTTGCAGGCGACCCGCCCCGCTTCCGCGCGCGATCGCGCCGGCCGGTGCCGGCCGCGCGACATGCATCGGCGTGGCGGGGGAGCGCACCGTTCTTGTCCGCGCGGTCTGCGCCGCGCAATCGTCGGACGGCGGCCGTCCCGTTCGACCTGATCAGTCACGTCATGAGCGTTCCTCGCTGTGTCGATCGCCGCGTTTTTCCGTCACATCGTTCGCGCCGCCACGCGGCCGCGCACCCGACAGGTGATCCCGATTCCGATACAGCAATATTCAAACCAACGGCCCCCGCGGCCGGATCCGGTTCGCGCTGCGCGCGCGGTTCGTTACGGAACGTTTCACAACTGCTACGGGCGCCGCATCGGCGGCACGCAGCGATGCAGATAAACGTTCGACGGTGCGCGCGACCGGTCCGGCCGCGTGGTTCGACGAATGGCGACGCGTGCCGTGTGTCGGCGGTCGCTGTCGGGCGACGCGATTTTCGAAGCGCGTTGAAGGGCCTCGCTCGACGAATTTCATCCGGGCAACGAACGAACCACCATCGATCTGCCGATCGCGATCGTTCGCGACGGATTTCGCCGCCGTGCGGTGTCGACGGCAGCGCGCGGGCCGACCGCTGCGAAATGTTGCGTATCTGTAACGCACGGCCGGCGCGCGGCCGCGATGTCCGCATGGCGGCCGCCGAAGCCGCGCCGCGGCCGGCGCCGCGCGGGGAATCCGGCCGCGGGTGCCGCATGGATGATTCACGATTGATTGCGTGCCGAAGCCGCGTCATGCAACGCGATGCGCGCGCGATCAGCAGACGTTTCGCCGTGCAATGCGAACGGCTCGCGATACGCGGTCGCACGGCATGCGCCAAAGCTGATTCGTCGGTGAATCAAAAAACCGCGGCCGCGACCGGGGGCGCGATCGCCGCATGCGTGCTGCCCTTTGCCGCACGGGGCAGCGCGGCCGATGGCTCGCCCCTTGCTTGTTCTGGCCGGACAAGGCGCACCCCGATGCGGTCGAACGGCAGCGGACGAACCGGGACGCCACAGCAACGAATCCGGAAAGCGGCACGGCACGCTCGTCAGGCGCGGAACATGGCCGCGCCCGCGCGGCGAGCGTGCGCCGCTTGCCATTGACAACCGCGCGACCCACGGCCCGTGCTCCAGCGTTCATCGGCCGCCGTCGCCGGCACGGGGGCAGCACATGAAGAACCGTCGGACGATGTCGCTCTGGGTCGAAGGCATCCTGCTGCTGGTCGTACTTGCCTGCTCGCAGGCGTTGCACGACACCGCATCGCGGCCGGTTGCCGACGCGGTGCATGTCGCGATGCCGGTCGCCGATGCGGCCGAGCATATCGCCGGCTACACCCATGCCGCGCCGCTCGCGCTGCACGCGTCGACCGATACGGAGGCGCTGCTCGAGCCGCCGTCCGTCGACGACCGCCGCATCGCGGTCGATCCCGATACGCTGCTGATGCCGTGCGTCGCGTATCTGTGGCTGTTCACGCTGCTGACCTGCGTGTACGCCGCACGCCATTACGTGTTCAGTCTCGACCGGCTGTTCAAGCCGCAGCACGCGCCTTATCAGACGATTACGCACGGCGAGTGGCCGCGGCTCACGGTATTCGTCGCCGCGCACAACGAGGAAGCGGTCGTCGTCGACTGCCTGATGGCGCTGCTCGCGACGACCTATCCGCGCGACCGGCTGACGATCGTTCCGGTCAACGACCGTTCGACCGACAACACGCGCGCGCTGATCGACGCGGTGCATGCGCTGGCGCCCGACCTGATCAGGCCGTTTCACCGCGACAGCGGCAAGCCCGGCAAGGCGGCCGCGCTCAAGGACGCGCTGCGTTTCATCCGCGGCGACATCATGGTGGTGTTCGACGCCGATTACCTGCCGCGCCCCGGGCTGCTGAAGGAACTGGTCGCGCCGTTCTTCGATCCCGAAGTGGGCGCGGTGATGGGGCGCGTCGTGCCGCAGAACGCCGACAGCAACCTGCTTGCGCGGCTGCTCGATCTGGAGCGCGCGGGCGGCTACCAGGTCAACCAGCAGGCGCGCAACAACCTGAACCTGGTGCCGCAGTACGGCGGCACCGTCGGCGGCGTCCGCAAGAGCGCGCTCGATGCGGTCGGCGGCTGGTGCGACGACACGCTCGCCGAGGACACCGACATGACCTACCGCCTGCTGCTGAGCGACTGGCGCACGGTCTACCTGAACCATGCCGAATGCTACGAGGAAGTGCCCGAGCGCTGGGCGGTGCGCGCGCGGCAGCTGACCCGGTGGGCGAAGGGGCACAACCAGACGCTGCTGCGCCATCTCGGCCCGGTGTTGCGCAATCCGCTGATCTCGCGGCGCTGCCGGCTCGACGGCGCGCTGCTGCTCGGCGTGTTCCTGATGCCCGCGCTGCTCGCGATCGCATGGGCGACCGCGATCGCGCTGTACCTGCTCAACGGCGTCAATTCGACGGCGCTCGGTCTGCTCGTGTCGCTGTTCGCGTTGTTCGGGTTCAGCACCTTCGGCAACTTCGGCGTGTTCTTCGAGATCGTCGTCGCCGCCCGGCTCGACGGTCGCGCGACGCGGCTGCGGCTCGTGCCGGTCAACGTGGTCGGCTTTTGCGTGACGATCGCGGCGGTGGTGTCCGCGCTGTGGGGGCTCGCGCTCGACGCCGCGTTCCGCCGCGAACTGAAGTGGGACAAGACCGAGCGCTTCCGCCGGCAATTGAAACCGGGGCGATGAACGATGACGACCTTCAATGTGATGGTGCCGGTGGCCGGGGTGCTCAGCCTGCCGTTCCTGCCGCTGCTGCATGAGCTGATCCGGCGCAGCGACGTGGCGGCGCTGCCGATCGGCGACGGCCCGTTCGTCGATCAGGCGCTGCTCGCCGCGCGCTGGCACGATGCGCTGCGCATGCACGCCGGCGGCGCGCAGCCGGCCGATCCGTCGGCCGTGCCGCCGTGGCACGCACTCGGGCTGCTGGTGCGGGACGGCGACGAGATTCGCGTCGTGCGCGACGAACACTGCGACGACGTGCTGTATGCGCGCCGCACGATCGCGCTCGACGGCGGCGCGCGCGCCGCGTACGCGTTCGCCGAGCAGCGCATCGACATTCGCGCCGGCGCGACGATCGGCATGCTCGCGCATGCGCCGCACATCGATGTCGAAAGCGCGGTGCTGCGCGGCGTCGTGGTCGGCGGCACGATGTTCCTGCATGGCGCGGGCGGCTTCGCGTGCCTGTACGGCGAACCGATCGTGTTCGGCAAGACGCCGGGTTCGCCGCCCGACGATCCGTCCGCCGTCCTGGCCGCCGCACCGCGGCGCGCCGTGTCGCTCACGCGCCACTTCGCGAAGCTGCCGCATCGCTACGTGCACGGCCGCTACCTGCTGCCGTGCGACGTGCGGCTGCCCGCGCATACGGCCGTGCAGGGCAATCTCGTGGTGGACGGCACGCTCGTGCTCGGCGACGGCTGCGTGCTGCACGGCAGCGTCAAGGCGCATCGCGTCGAACTCGAACGCCACGCGTTCCTGCATGGCAGCGTGTTCGCGCGCGACGACGTGCTGCTCGCGAGCGGCAGCTGCATCGACGGCGTCGTGTCGGCCGGCGGCCTGCTGCGCCTGACTGGCGCGCGCATCGGCGTGGCCGGCCATCCTGTCAGCGCCTGCGCGCGCGACGTCTCGGTGATCGGCCATGCGTGCGTGCACGGCGACCTCGTCGCGTGCCGCAGCGGCTGGTTCCACGCATCCCGTTAAGGAGCGCCCCATGTCCGATCGTTCCCGCCGTCGCGGCTCGCGCGCACCGGTCGCCGCCCTGGCGGTGCTGTGCGGCGTCGCCGCCGGCCCGCTCCCGGTGCGCGCCGCGCAGCCGGACGACACCGGCGCTCCGCCACCCGCGCAATCGACCGACGTCGCGGCGCCCGTCATCGTGCCGCGCACGCTCGACGGGCCCGCATTCGTGCGGGTGTCCGCCGACGGTGTGCCGGACGGCACGTCGCTCGCCGAATTCTCGCCTGACGAAACGAACCGGCCGCCGCTGCCCGACGCCGTGATCGCGCACGTGCAGGCGCCGAGCGAACCGCATGCGGAGCTGTCGCTCGGCGTGTCGAGCGCACACCTGACGCACGGCTACGGCGACTGGTACGGCGTACACGTGCGCGGCGTCTATCAGGACGGCGGGCGCACGATACTCGGCGAGCTGGCGCAACTGCACCGCTTCGGCGAAAACACCCAGCTCGGCTCGCTGACCTACGTGCAGGATCTGGGACCGGACTGGTTCGGCGGCATCGGCTTTTCCGGCACGACGTCCGGCACGATCCTGCCGAGCGCGCGCGTCGACCTGTCGATCAACCGCAAGCTGCTGTCCAACCGCTCGCTGATCGTGTCGCTCGGCGCCGGTTACGCATGGAACCGCAGCGGCCACCGGGACCAGCTGTATCACGCCGGCCTGATCTGGTATGCGCTGCCGAAGTGGATCTTCGAAGCGGGCACGAACTATACGGTCGATTCGCCGGGCTCGGTGAAGGCGCCCCAATACTACGGCGCCGTCACCTACGGCGAAGTCGGCAAGAGCGTGATCGTGCTGCGCGGCGGGTTCGGCCGCGAGGCGTACCAGGTCACCGGCTCCGGTTCGCAGATCGCCGACTTCCGCAGTCACGAACTGATCGCGAAATGGCGCTACTGGGTCACGCGCAAGTGGGGCACGCAGCTCGAATTCGACTACTACCACAATCCCTACTATTCACGGATCGGCGGCGAGCTGAGCGTGTTCTATCGCTGGTAACGGGGGCGGGCGCCATGCAGACGCATCCCGTCCGTCCTCCCGTCGATCGTTCGCTGCGGATCCATCCGCATCCGCAGCGCTGGCTGACGTCGATCGTGCTGCTGACGCCGACGCTCTACGCGCTGCTGTGGGTCGGCTTGCCGCTCGCGTGGCGCTACTGGCGCGCCGTCATGAGCTGGGGCGCACGGCAGATCGATCCGGCGCTGCACGTGATCGTGCTCGGCTACCCGCCCGATGCGCCGCGCGTGCCGCTGCTGTCGATCGACGTCGCCGCGCGCATGCCGAGCGCGACACAGCTTGCCGTGACCGCGGCGATCTGTGCCGCGGGCTTCGGCGCGTCGTTCGTCCGCCGCGCGAACTGGCTGCCCGTTGCATATCTGTTACGTATCGCGAGCTTCACGCAGATGCTGATTTGCGCGTATTTCTGGCTCGCGCCGGGCGCCTTTCCGTACGTGCCGATGCTGCACCTGCGCGACATGTTCGTGCTGCACGGCGCGGCGATCACGCTGATTCCGCTCGTGATGGCCGCGCTCTACTATCCGCTCGATTTCTCGCTGCCGCAGAAGATCGCCGCGTCCTTGCTCGTGGTCGGCTACTTCGTGTTCGCGCTGCCGTTCGTGATGCTGCTGCACGCGGTCGTCATCCATCACGGCTCGCTGCTGTTCCTGCCGTTCTGCTATTTCCTGCTTGGCGGCCCGCTGCTGATCGGCCTGCTCGTCACGCTCTACACGTACTGCGCGAGCTGGCCCGGCGCGCTGACGAATCCGTCCGGCGACCCGCACTGACATCGCCGACAAAAGCCGCCGTATCAGCGATGAAACGATTCGGCCGCGTTTTCGCCCCATCCGCGCGGCACGCCGGCGCACGAAGCGAGCACGACCGGGCCTGCGGCGCCAATGGCACGTTGTTCGCTTGAGTCACCGCGTCGCATCGATGCGTTTTCAGCCGAGAAAGCGGTGCGGTGTGCCGGGGCCGGTTCGCCGGTCCGGCTGCCGGCGGCCGGTGCCGTTCGATGCTCGACGAACTGGGGCAGCTTCACACATCTACCGGGCAAGGCTGGTTGATTTGCCGGCACGCATACCGCTGCTGCCGCGCGCAACCCATTCCTTAAGCGAGGAGCACACCATGTTGGCAAAGTCAGGCAGGTTCTTGCGGATTCTGTTCGCGTTGTTAGCGCTCGCATTCGCATTCAGTCCGGGCGGCGTTCGGGCAGCCACCAATCAGCTGCTGCTGTTGGTGCCCGACACGCTGACGCTGCCCGATCCTCGTGTGTCCGCGTGGCTCGATACCGCACAGGAGGAGGGGCTGCAGATCAAGGTAATGACCGACAGCCAGTTCATGGCTGCCGGGTCGACACTGTCGCAGTACCCGGGCCTGATCTTGCCGGACCAGGTTCATACGACCGCGGCCGATACGCTCGTGACGGCGATCCAGAACTACGCGCTGAACGGCGGCAAGGTGATGCTCGTCTACGATTTCGGCGTGCTGAACTCGGCCGGCTTCTACGTGAGCCCGAAATCGCGCTTCAGCAGCATGGCCGGCGTCGATTACGTACTGTATGACCAATACGGCGGCAACATGATCGGCCTCGGCAACGTGATCGGCATGAGCAGCTGGCTGCGCACGCTGCAGGTGCCTCCCGGCAAGTCGATGGCATGGACGACCACGTCGACGACCACGGCCGCGAGCCCGACGACGTCGTTCGCGTCGACGAGCAGTTCCGGTACGTCGAAGACGTCGGCATCGACGTCGGGCACCAGCGCGCTGTTCCTGTCCGCGAGCCCGTCGAACCCGGGCGGCCTCGCGAATTACAACCACCAGGCCTGGTTCCAGTACACGACGCCGCCGACCGGCAGCGGCGTGCTGAGCCAGACGCTCCCGAAGCTGACCGGCACCGTGACCGGCAAGCTGAAGAAGACCACGTCGTATAGCGCCGGTTCGCTGCTGAGCACCGCGACCGGCACGAAGGCCAACGCGCTCGCGTCCACGCTGACGACCAGCACCGACACGCTCGAAGGCATCTCCGGCTACGTGTACGGCTTCCTGACCTATCCGAGCTTCGTCACGCAGGGCACGTATTCGGGCACGACGATCCTGACGTCGCCGAACTTCGGGCTGGTGTCCGGCTACAACCCGTACGGCAACGGCGGCGTGCTGTTCGTCAACCTGCCGCTCTCGTACCTCGACGGGCAAACGGACGGGATGCTGATCCACGGCTACCTGCATTATTTCGGCACGCAGATGCTGAACCTGCCGTCGCTGTCGCCGCTGCCGAACGCGCAGGCCGGCCTCGTGTTCAACTGGCACTTCTGCGCGGGCGACCAGATCCAGCCGGCGCTGTACCTGAAGAGCCTTGGCGTATGGAACAACGGGCCGTTCTCGCTCGTGGTGACGGCGGGCCCGGACGAGGCAACTTTCGGCGACGGCAACGGTATCAACCTCGCCAACAACCCGACGGCGCAGAACCTCCTCAAGTACTTCATCTCGAAGGGCCATCGCGTCGGCAGTCACGGCGGCTGGATCCACGACTACTGGGGTGCGAATGCGAGCGAAACGAACGCGAGCACGTTCACGCAGTACCTGGTGATGAACCACCAGGCCGTGCAGGCTGCGACGCTCCAGCCGGACGTCGAATACGCGGCGCCGGAAGGCAACACGCCGACCTGGTCGGTGAACTGGCTCGAAAGCAACGGCTTCAACGGCTACTACTTCACCGGCCACACCGGCTCGGCGCCGACCCGCGCATATCGCAACGGCGCGCTGCTGAACCCGGGCCTGTGGGCGTACCCGGTGATGCCGTTCGGCAAGTACGCGACGTTCGAAGAGTTCCAGCAGTATGCGGTGCCGACCACCGACGTGAACAACTGGTACGCCGCGCTGATGAACTTCGTCGTCGCGAATCGCACGAGCCGGCTGATCTATGCGCACCCGGTCGGCGCGTCGTCGTATACGTCGACGCTGTCCGCGATCTTCTCGCAGGCCAACATGCTGAAGATGATGGGGCAGTTCCGCTGGTACACGATGACCGACATCACGACGTTCGACCGGGCGCGCCTGAACGTCACGTGGTCGGCCACCGATACGGGCACCAGCTGGGCATTCTCGGCCAGCCACCCGACGAGCCTCGCGAACATGACGTGGCTGCTGCCGAAGGCCAGGTTCGGTACGCCGGTCATCACGCAAGGCAGCGGGACCATCGGCGTCACCGACTCGACGTACTGGCTCGTGACCGCGAACAGCGGTACCAGCTTCAAGTTCAGCAGCGTCAAGATGCAGTGAACCGCAACGTCGACACGTCAGCCGGACGCGACGCGGCCAACGCCGCGCCCGGCGACGATTGCGCAGCACAACCGCGCAGCACAACCGCGCAGGAGCCCCCGATCATGAACCGGCCCGCGCTTTTCCCGGCCGCCCGCACGTGCGCGGCGGCCACCGCCAGGCTGTTGCGTTTCGCGCGCATCGCCTGCTGCGTCGCCGCGTGCTGCTCCGTGCCGCACGCGGGCGCCGCCGAACTCCAGCTCAACGGGCTGTATCAACGCCCGGACGGCGCGATCACCGTGCGCCTGAACGGCGCCGGCATCGACCCTTACTTCGCGGCGAAGGCGCTGCTGGCCGCCGCCGACACCCGGATGGACGCCCGTCAGTCCGCGCTCGCGTGGATCGCATGGGTATTGCCGCGCCAGCGTCCGGACGGCGGTTTCGATCGCTATTGCGTGAAGAGCGGGCTCGTCAGCTCGTGCGCGGAAGCCGACGCGGACGACGCGATGATGGCGACCTGGATCGAGCTGCTCGCGCGCTTTGCGCCGTCCGACGGGATGCCCGCCGCGTGGGAGGCGAGCGTGAATCGCGCGGGCGCGCACCTCGACACGCTGCTCGACAAGGCGACCGGCGTCTATCAGATCTCGTCGACGCTGCACGTCGCGCTGCTGATGGACAACGTCGAGGTGCACAGCGCATTCCAGGCGCTCGCCGCGTATTACGTGCGTCACGCCGACTACGCGCGGGCGGGGCCGTGGAGCCAGCGGGCCGACCGGCTGGCGTCGGCGATCGTGAAGGTGTTCTGGCGCGGCACGCAATCCGGTTTTCGCGCGAGCACGCAGAAGATCAGCGACACGAGTTTCTATCCGGCGAAAGTCGCGCAGATCTTTCCGATCCTGTCGGGCATCCAGGTGCCCGACCAGTCGAACGAGACGATCTATGCGCAGTGGATGCAGAAGTACGGCAAGACCTGGATGCAGCTCGCCGGCTCCGATTTTCCGTGGGGGCTGATCGCGCTGGTCGCATACAAGATGAACGACTGGAACACCGTTGCCTGCTGGTACGCGCGCTCGGGCCCGTATCGTCACGGCGCGCACTGGAACGTACTGGAGGAGGCGCTGTACCTGGCATTCGAAAGCCGGATGGCCGATCCGCTCGCACCCGCGACCTGCGGGTTCACGACGGCGCAGACAACGGTGACCGGATCGCGCTGATACGACGGCGCACGGTCCATGAACGGACAAAGGGAAGGAGACGTGTCATGTGTGGCATCGTCGGCGCGGTCGCGCAACGGAACATCGTTCCGGTTCTGATCGAAGGGTTGCGCCGCCTCGAATATCGCGGCTACGACTCATGCGGAGTGGCGACCGTCGTCGACGGTCAGGCGCGCCGCGAACGCAGCGTGTCGCGCGTCGCCGATCTCGACGCGCACGTGCGCAACGCCGGCCTCTGCGGCAGCACCGGCATCGCGCACACCCGATGGGCGACGCATGGCGCGCCCGCGACCTGCAACGCGCATCCGATCTTCTCGCGCGACGAGATCGCGCTCGTGCACAACGGCATCATCGAGAACCACGAGACGTTGCGCAGGCAACTATCCGACGAGAACTACGAGTTCGACGGGCAGACCGATACTGAGGTCGTCGCGCATTTGATCCACAGCAAGTATCGCGGCGACCTGCTCGCCGCCGTGCGCGATGCGACGTCGCAGCTGCACGGCGCGTATGCGATCGCGGTGTTCAGCAAGCACGAGCCGCAGCGGCTGATCGGTGCGCGTGCGGGCTCGCCGCTGGTGGTCGGCCTGAAGGACGACGAATGCTTTCTCGCGTCCGACGCGCTTGCACTGGCCGGCGTCACCGATCGCTTCATCTTTCTCGAGGAAGGCGACATCGTCGAACTGACGCCGGGCGGCGTGCGGGTGCTCGCGCGCGGCGGCACGCCGGTCGATCGCCCGATCCAGACCGTCGCGTCGACGCAAGGCGTCGTCGAGCTCGGACCGTACCGGCATTTCATGCAGAAGGAAATCTTCGAGCAGCCGCAGGCCGTTGCGGCGACGATTCCCGATGCGGGGCTGTTCGATCCTGCGACATTCGGCCCCGATGCCGCGCGCGCGTTCGAGCAGATCGACAACGTGCTGATCCTCGCGTGCGGCACGAGTCACTACTCGGGGCTGACCGCCCGCCGCTGGCTCGAGACGATCGCGCGGCTGCCCGCGCAGGTCGAGATCGCGAGCGAATACCGCTACAGCGATGCGCTCGCGCTGCCGAATACGCTGGTGGTCAGCGTGTCGCAATCCGGCGAGACCGCCGACACGCTCGCCGCGCTCAAGTACGCGCAGGCGCTCGGCCATGTCGACACGCTCGCGATCTGCAACGTGCCGACCAGCGCGATGATGCGCCAGACCGGGCTGCGGTTTCTCACGCGCGCCGGCCCCGAAATCGGCGTCGCGTCGACCAAGGCGTTCACGACGCAGCTCGTCGCGCTGTTCATTCTCGCGGTCACGCTCGGGCGACTGCGCGGCTACGTCGACGATGCGCAGCTCGCGCGCTACACGATGCAACTGCGACGGCTGCCCGCCGCGCTCGAGGACGTGCTCGCGCTGGAGCCGCAGATCGAGCGCTGGGCGGCGGAGTTCTCGCGGCACGAGAACGCGCTGTTTCTCGGACGCGGGCTGCATTACCCGATCGCGCTCGAAGGGGCGCTGAAGCTGAAGGAGATTTCGTATATCCACGCGGAAGCGTATCCGGCCGGCGAACTCAAGCACGGGCCGCTCGCGCTCGTCACGCACGCGATGCCGGTCGCGACGATCGCGCCGAACGACGCACTGCTCGAGAAGCTGAAGTCGAACATGCAGGAAGTGCGCGCGCGCGGCGGCCAGCTGTACGTATTCGCCGATGCCGATACGCGGATCGACAATGGCGAAGGCGTGTCGGTGCTGCGGATGCCCGATTATTACGGGCTGCTGTCGCCGATCCTGCACGTCGTGCCGCTGCAACTGCTCGCGTATCACGCCGCGTGCCTGCGCGGCGCGGATATCGACAAGCCGCGGAACCTGGCGAAGTCGGTGACGGTGGAGTGACGCGAACTCGGCCGGTCGGCGGTTGCCGACCGGCCCGCGCCGGCGGTCAGCGCGACGACTCGCGCGCCTTCACGATTTTTCCTCGCTGCAACACGTACGCCACGTGTTCGCCTTCGCCCGCGACGACGCCGATATCGTCGAGCGGATTTCCGTCGAGCACGACGACGTCCGCGATCGCGCCGGCGGCGATCACGCCCAGTTGCCCCGGCAGGTTGACGATTTCGGCCGCAACCGTCGTCGCCGAGCGCAGCGCCGCGAGATTGCCGAGCACTTCGGCGCGGATCCGGAACTCGCCGCACTGAAACGCATGCATTTCGCCGAGCAGGTCGGATCCGAAGCCCATCTTCACGCCGGCGTTCGCGTAGATTTCGAGCGACTCGCGCCCCTGGCGCTGCACGGACGCGACCTTCGCCACCGAATCCGCCGGCATCCCGAACTGCGCGCCGTGCTTCGCCAGCGCGTCGTACGTGACGAGCGTGGGCACGACGAACGCGCCGCGCTCGTGCATGAGTTTCGCCGCGGCCTCGTCGACGAGGTTGCCGTGCTCGATCGTCCGCACGCCGCAACGCACCGCGCGTGCAATCGCGCGCCCCGTGTACGCATGCGCCATCACGTAGGTATTCGCGGCGTCGGCCTCATCGACGATCGCCCGGATCTCGTCTTCCGAATACTGGGTGTTCGCGATCGGGTCCGTCGGCGAAGCCACGCCGCCCGACGCCATGATCTTGATCTGCGTCGCGCCTTTCTGGATCTCTTCGCGCACCGCGAGCCGCACGCTGTCGACGCCATCGACGACGCGGGCGATCGCGCCGGTGCGAAAGCAGCACGAACACGGTTCGAGCAGATCGCCGCGCGGCCGGAAGTCGCCGTGTCCGCCCGTCTGCGACAACGCCTTGCCGGACGGAAAGATGCGCGGCCCGGCGACGAGCCCCGTGTCGATTGCCTGCATCAGGCTCCAGTCCGCGCCGCCCGCGTCGCGCACGCTGGTGAATCCGCGCGCCAGCATCGCATCGAGAATCGGCAGCGACCGGATCGCCGCGAGAATGTTCGGCTGCGTCGCGTTCGCACCGAGGTTCGCATTCGACGCGAGCACGTGCACGTGGCAATCGATGAAGCCGGGCATCACGGTCCTGCCGCGCACGTCGATCACGCGTGCATCGGGAAAGTCGACGGGCCGGTCGGTGACTTCGACGATCCGCTCGCCGTCGATCACGACGTGATGGTGTTCGAGCAGCACGCCGCGTTCGAGATCGAGTACGTTGCCGCCCTTGAGCACGGTAATGGTCATGGGGAATTATCCTTGTCGGGTGGTGGCCGAGTTGCGCCGCACGTCGTTGACGAAGCGCGTGCCGACGAGGCTGATCGCGGCCGCGACGGTCACGTAGAGCGCCGGCGCCATGTTGCTGCCCGTGCGGGCGATGAGCCACGTCATCAGGAACGGTGCGAAGCCGCCGAAGATCGTGACTGCGAAGTTGTACGCGACCGACAACCCGGTCGACAGCACCTTGGTCGGAAACAGCTCGGCGAATGCGGCGAGAATCGGCCCGGTATACGCGGCGATCAGCACGCCGAATACCGCCTGGAATACGATCAGCGACCCGAAGCCGGGCGCATGGTTGATCCACGCGAACATCGGCCACGCGAGCGCCAGGATCGCGAGCGCCGAGCCGGACAGGAACACGCGCCGGCCCCACGCGTCGGCGAGCCTGCCGACGATTGGCGAGCCGCACATGATCATCAGCCCGCCGACCATGCCGGCCGCGAAGCCGGTCGACTGCGGCAGATGCAGCGTGCGGACCGAATAGGTCGGCATGTAGAACAGCAGCACATACGTGCAGACCGTCCACAGGATCACCATCGAGAAGCTGGCGAACGTCTCGCGCGGGTAGGTGGACAGCACTTCCTTCAGCGGCGAGCTTTCCTTCGCCTGTGCTTCGACGGCGCTGAACGCGGGCGTTTCGTCGAGATGGCTGCGGATGAAGTAGCCGACCGGGCCGACGACGATCCCGAGCAGGAACGGCAGCCGCCAGCCCCAGCTGTGCAGTGCCTGCGCGTCGAGCGACGTGGTCACGAACGTGCCGGTCGCCGCGCCGAGCAGCACCGCGAAGCCGATGCTCGACTGGATCCAGCTCGAGTAGTACGCGCGTTTCTCCGGCGGCGCGTACTCGGTGAGGAACGCGGTGGCGCCGCCCATCTCGCCGCCCGCGGAGAAGCCTTGCAGCAGCCGCGCGACGACGATCACGAGCGGCGCGGCGATGCCGGCCTGCTCGTAAGTCGGCGCGAGCCCGATCAGCGCGGTGCCGAATGCCATCAGCAGGATCGTCAGCGACAGCGCGGCCTTGCGCCCGACCTTGTCCGCATAGATGCCGAGCACGATGCCGCCTACCGGCCGCATGAAGAAGCCGACGCCGAACGTCGCGACGGTGAGCAGCACCGACGTCAGTTCATTGCCGGTCGGGAAGAACAGCTTCGCGATGATCACCGCGAAGAAGCTGTAGACGGTGAAGTCGAACCATTCGAGGCCGTTGCCGATCACGGTCGCGACGATGGCGCGGCGGCGCTGCTGCGCGGCCGCATCGACGGAATGCGCGGCGCGCGGGGAAAGCGTTCCTTGCATGGTCTCTTCCTTTGTCAGAAGCCGGGACGGGTGTCCCGCGCGAATCCCATGCTAAGGACAGCCGGATTTTTTTCTGAAACGAAAGATTTGCATGCACGCATGCGCTCAGCGCATGCATCGCATTCATGGCGCCGTCTGATGGTCCGCCTGTTCGAACAGCCAGCGCGAAAACAGCCGCGCCGCCTGGTTCTGCGCGCGGTCGTTCGGCGAGATCACGTAATAGCCGCCGCCGTGGCTCGCGGACGCGTCCGTCACGCGCACGAGCAGCCCGGCCTCGATACATGCGTCGATCATGTAGCGCCAGCCGAGCGACACGCCCTGGCCGAGGATGGTCATCTGCACGATCTGCGGATACGAATTGATCGTGATGTCCTGCGGCCGCGCCTTCTGCCGGTCCACGTCGTTCATGTCGAACCACTCGGACCACGACATCCACTGGCGCTGGCCGTCCTCGAGGCGCAGCAGCGTCTCGTTCGCGAGGTCGGCCGCGCTCAGCGTGCGGCCGGCCAGGTAGCCGGGCGCGCAGACGGGGAACACTTCCTCGTCGAACAGCCGGCGCGCGGTGTACTCGGCCGGCGCCTGCTGGCGCACGTAGTAGACGCCGACGTCGAATTCCGCGGGCGACATCGATGCGAGGCCGTCGCGCACGATCAGGCGCAGCTTGATGTTCGGATACGCGGCGCGGAACGCCGGCAGGCGCGGCGTGAGCCACAGCACCGCGACGCCCGACGAGCACGCGATCGTCAGTTCGAGATCGCCGTACGGTTTCATCACGTCGTGCGTGGCTTCCGCGCATTGCGTAAGCAGGTGATGAACCTGCGCCGCGTACTGTTCGCCGGCGATCGTCAGCCGCAGCGAGCGATGTTCGCGGACGAACAGCGAACGGCCGAGGAATTCCTCGAGCTGCTGAATCTGGCGGCTGATCGCGCTTTGCGTCAGATGCAGTTCGGCGGCGGCCTTCGTGAAGCTCGCATGCCGCACGGCGGCTTCGAACGCGACGAGGCACTGGAGGGGCGGCAGGGGCGAGATGCGCATGACGGGTGTAAGGATCGAGGTGGCTGCCGACATGATACGAGCGTACGTGCCGGAAATTGCCTGTCCGCGCAGCCGATGCCGGCCGGCCATATTCGTGCGAAGATTGAGCGACTTTCGTCCCGCATTCCATCGAGACCGCCGTGACCCGATCGAACCCCGACAGCAGCCCGCAATCCGGCCACCCGCCGTGGATGCCCGTCGCACTGGCCGAACTGGGCATCCGCCGTTTCCCGCCCGGCAGCATCAACCCGCGCATCGTCGAATACAACAATCACACGAACCTCGTCGGCTACGACGACAAGATTTCGTGGTGCTCGTCGTTCGTCAACTGGTGCATGTCGCACGCCGGGCTCCGCGGCACCGGCTCCGCGCTCGCGCGCTCGTGGCTCGAATGGGGCCGCCCGCTGGAGCGGCCGGTGTACGGCTGCATCGCGATCCTGACGCGCGACGATCCCGCGAGCTGGAAAGGCCACGTCGGCTTCTATCTGCGTCACGACGACCGGCACGTGCACCTGTTCGGCGGCAATCAGCTGGACGAGGTGCGCGAACTCGCGTATCCGCTGAGCGAAGTGATTGGTTACCGGTGGCCCGACGCGGGCTGAATGCATCGTATCGATCCGCACGGCGATGGCCGGGAAAGCGGCCTGCGTTGCCCGGGATCCGCGCTCGAACGCGTTCGTCGCGACAATGCGGCCATTGCGGCCATTGCGGCCATTACGGCCATTACGGCCATTACGGCCATTACGGCCGGGCGGCCGCCCGGGTGGCGGCCTGCATCGCCGCCAGCTGGTACCGCCCGCTCGGTATGCTTCATGCGCGTACAGCCGGGCGTCCGGTATCGGAGCGCGGCCGCCGTCACTCCTTCACGGCACCGGCAATGGTGGCGACCGCCACGGCCTCCGTCTCCATCCCGCCCGCCGCGTCGTTCGTGCTCCACCCGCCGCCCAGCGACCGATACAGCGCGACCGCCGCCAGCGCATGCTCGCGCCTGACCTGATTGAGCGCGTCCGAATCCCGCAGATACACCTCCTGCGCGGACAGCACGTCCAGAAAATCCGTCGCGCCACCCTTGTACAGCTGGTTCGCGAGCCCGAGCGCCTTGTCCGACGCCGCGAGCGCGCTGTCGAGCCGCCGCGTCGCTTCATCGCTGCTGACGAGGTTCGCGCGCGCATCCTCGACCTCCCGCAGCGCCTGCAGCATCGTCTGCCGCAACCCGAGTTCCGACTCGCGCATCCGGCTTTCGCTCTGCGCGATGTCGGCCGTGATGCGTCCCGCGTTGAAGATCGGGCTCGTCGCACTCAACGCCGCGCTGAACAGGTTGTCGGTGAGCGTCGGCAACCCGAGGTACGACGCGGCCAGAATCCCGTCCGTCAGGTTCAGCGAGAACTTCGGATACCGCTCGGCCTTCGCGACGCCCACCTGCGCCGCGCGCCGCTCGACCTGCGCATACGCGGTGAGCACGTCCGGCCGGCGCAGCAGCGCCTGTGACGGCAGCGTACTCGGCGACCCGGCCGGCGGCGCCGGAATCGCGCCGGCCTGCGCGAGCACGAGCCGGTCGACCGATTCCGGCGTGCGGCCCGAATACACGGCGATCAGGTTCAGCTGATGCGCGATCTGCGCCTGTGTCGGCGGAATCCGCGCTTCGAGCGCATCGAGCTGGTTCTGCGCACGCGTGACGTCGAGTTCCGTCGACAACCCGAACGCCTGCCGCTTGCGCGTGAGTTCGAGCGCACGCCGGCGAATCGCCGCGTTGTCCTGCAGGATCTTCAGTTCCTGCTGCGCCCAGCGCAGGTCCACATACGCGGAAGCCGCATCGGCCGCGAGCGCGAGCCGCATCGCGTCTTCCGCGTGCCGTTGCCCGACGAGTTCCGCTTGCGCCGCCAGCAGGTCGAGCCGTTCGCCGCCGAACACGTCCGGCGACCAGCTCAGCGCGAGCCCCGCACCGGCCTGGCGCACGTAGCCGAGCGGCGGCGGCGTGTTCTGGCGCACGTCGGCGGCGCGCGCGGTCGCGTCGAGTTCGGGCAGCAGTACCGCGCGCTTCTGCACGGTCAGCGCCTGCGCCTGCTTCACGCGTTCGGCGGCGGCCTGCAGATCGAGGTTGCCGTCGAGCACGGTCGCGATCAGCCGGTCGAGCACGGGATCGTGGAACTGCGCCCACCACGCGGCGGCGTCGATGTCGGCGCGCGGCGCGTCGGTGTCCCACGCGGCGGGCGCGAGCGATTCGACGGCGTCGTGCAGTGCCGGATGCTGCGCGGGCAGCATCGCGCAGCCGGCGGCGAATGCGCTGACGGCCAGCGCGACGAGGAGCTTTTTCATGATGGGAGTCTCGGCTTCAGTGCGCGTCCGGCGGCGGCGCGTTCAGGGTGATGGGGCGCGAAAACGCGACGGCGACCAGCGCGACGACGAAGCACAGCGACAGCGCGTAGTACGCATCGGCGTAGGTCAGCGTCAGCGCTTCGCGATAGATCAGGCGGTGCAGGTTCGCGAGGCCGGCCTGCGCGGTATCCAGCGTGTTGCCGGCCACGGAGGTCCAGTACGCGGCCTGGCGGTCGAGCAGCGATGCGACCTGCGGCGCGCCGGCGCTCACATGCTCGTTCAGGCGCAGATAGTGGAGGTTCACGCGATCATTGAGCATCGTCGCGCTCACCGCGATGCCGATCGCGCCGCCGAGGTTGCGCATCAGGTTGAACAGGCCGCTCGCCGATTTCAGCCGCGACTGCGGCAGCGAGCCGAGCGCCATCGTCACGATCGGCGGCACGCTGAACTGCTGGCCGATCCCGCGCAGCGCCTGCGGCAGCAACAGTTCGCGCCAGCCCCAGTCATGCGTGATCGGCGTGTACAGGTAGCAGCCGAGGCCGAAGCAGACGAGCCCGAACACGAGCAGCGCGCGCATGCTGAAATGGCGCGCGGCGAACGCATACGCGCACAGCGCGAGCAGCTGGAACGCGCCGACCGACAGCAGCGCGATGCCGATCTGCAGCGAGCTGAACGCACGCACCTGCGCGAGGAACAGCGGCGTGAGAAACACCGTCACGAAGATTCCGATGCCCGTCACGAACGACAGCAGGCTGCCGATTCCGAAATTGCGCACGGCGAGCGCGCGCAGGTCGACGATCGGATCGTCGGCGGTCAGTGCGTGCACGATGAACAGGAAGCCGCAGATGGCGGAGATCCACGCGCAGATCAGGATCGCGTCGTCGCCGAACCAGTTCTTGCGCGGGCCTTCCTCCAGCACGTATTCGAGGCAGCCGAGGAAGCCGGACATCAGCGCGATGCCGAGATAGTCGCCGCGCTTGATGAGACTCAGGTCCGGTTCGTCGATGTGCACGTAGCGCGGCACCAGCGCGGCCACCGCGATGCCCGGCACGAGGTTCAGGTAGAACAGCCAGTGCCACGACCATTGATCGGTGATCCAGCCGCCGATCACCGGCCCGATCGCCGGCGCGAGCGACGCGAGCGCGCCGATCGTCGTCGACGCGATCAGCCGCTGCTTGCCGGGGAACAACACGAACGCGGTCGTGAACACGGTCGGGATCATCGCGGCGCCGAGCGCGCCCTGCAGCCCGCGGAACAGGATCATCGAGTCGATGTCCCACGCGAGCCCGCACAGCATGCTCGTGATCGTGAAGCCGACGGCCGACGCGACGAACAGCCAGCGCGTCGACATCACCTTCGACAGCCAGCCCGACATCGGGATCACGATGATCTCGGCGATCAGGTAGGCCGTCTGCACCCACGACAGCTCGTCCTGGCTCGCGGACAGCCCGCCGCCGATGTCGCGCAGCGACGACGCGACGATCTGGATGTCGAGCGTCGCCATGAAGAAGCCGACGCACATCAGCGCGAACGCGAGCACGCGCTGCTTCGTCGGTTGCGACGCGGGGTCGCCGGAAAACGCGGTGGTCATCGCCGGCTCCCGTTCAGTTCGTGCGATCGGTATGCACGGTCACGACCGCGGACAGGCCCGGCCGCAGCACGTGGTCGAGCCCCGGCTGCGGATCGAGATGCACGCGCACCGGCACGCGCTGCACGATCTTCGTGAAGTTGCCGGTCGCGTTCTCGGGCGGCAGCACGCTGAAGGTTGCGCCGGTCGCGGGCGCCAGGCTGTCGACGCGGCCGTGCAGCCGCGTGCTCGACGCATCGAGCGCGACGTCGACGCGGTCGCCCGCGCGCATCTTGCGCAGCTGGTCTTCCTTGAAGTTCGCGTCGATCCACAGGCCGGAAGCCGGCACGACGGTCAGCAGCGGCACGCCGACGTTCGCGAGCATCCCGACGCGGCCGGTGCGGTTGCCGACGTAGCCGTCGACCGGCGAGCGGATCGTCGTGTACTCGACGTTCAGCGCCGCGACGCGTTGTGCGGCGAGCGCCGTGTTCACGCGGGCCCGCGCATCGGCGAGCTGCGCGCCGAGCACGTCGAGCTGGCGCTTCGCGGCGAGCAGCGCGGCATCGCTGCGCGCGACGGATGCATCCGCCTTCGAGTAGTCGGCGTCCGCGCGCTCGACGATCTGGTTCGACACCGCGTCGGATTTCACGAGCTCGCGGTAGCGCGCACGGTCGGACGATGCACGCGTGAGTTCGGCCGCCGACGCGTTCCGGTCCGCCGCATGCTGGCCGATCACCGCGTACTGCAGCTGCTGCTTCGCTTCGAGTTCGGTTACCGCCGAGCGTGCGCTGTCGACTTCCGCGCCGGCCTGTGCGAGCTTCGCGTCGTAGTCGCGCGCATCGAGCTGCACGAGTACGTCGCCGGCCTTCACGCGCTGGTTGTCGGTCACGAGAATCCTGTCGACGAAGCCGTTGACTTTCGGCGCGAGCACGGTCACGTCGCCGCCGACATACGCGTCGTCGGTGCTTTCCTGGAAGCGCAGCACGAAGAACCAGTCGAGCGCGGCGGCCGCGACCGCGACGACGACGGCGCCCAGCGCGATCCGCATCCACGGCACGCGGCGCTGCTTCGCGGGCCGCTCGATTGTGGCTGCCTCGCGGGAGGCAGCGGCTTGGGTCGTTTCCATCGAATCACCTATGTATATGCACTTATTGAGGCGACCGACGACGCGTCGCCGATCGGGGAAGTCGTTAATCGCGTTCCGGCAGGTGGTGCGTGATCCGGAACAGTTCGTCTCTGAGGCGGGCCGCGCGGGCCGACCCGAACCGCTGCTCGAACGCTTGCTGCGCGGCGAGCCAGTGCACATGCGCGTCGGCGATCTTCGTTTCGCCGTGCGCGGTCAGCGCGAACGTCTGGCGGCGGCAGCGCGGCTCGAGCCGGCCGGTCACCAGCGCCGCGCCGATCAGCGGCTTGAGGGCCCGCAAGAGCGCGGTGCGCTCGATCACCAGCACCGCCGACAGCGTCGCCATCGTCAGGCCCGGGCGCTCGCGCAGCAGCGCGAGAATGCTGTACTGCGACGGCGTGACGCCGGCCCGCGACAGGTAGCGCTCGTAGAACTGCGAGATGCGCCGCGCGGCCTGGCGGACCGCGAAGCAATCGTCATCGGCGAGCGTGGTGTTGTGCATGTGCACATGCTAGGCGGCGCGACGATGCGAAGCGAGCGGTGCGGCGGGATCAGATTGGTGTCGTGGCTGTACCAATCGACGGAGGGAGCGCGCGCTGCTGCGCGGGATCAGGCCGCGGCCGGAACAATCCCGCCTTCGCGGTCGGCGTACGCGGCCGTGTAGTCGATGAAGGCCTTGACCTTCGCGGGCAGCAGCGCGCGGTTCGCGTAAGCGAGCTTGATGTCGACGAAGGCGTCGACGAGATCGGCGCCTTCGAGCAGCTGCACGAGCGCGCCGGACGCCAGTTCGGCCTCGACGAGCGTCTTCGGCACGACGCCGATCCCGAAGTCGTGCATCACCATTTCGCGATTGAAGACGGGGCTGTTCGACGAGATGTCGAAATCGAGCGGCACGGTCAGCGTGTCGCCGTCGACGCGGAACGACAGCGCGGGCCGGCGCAGCGACGGCGACATCGGCACGAACGCGTGGCCGGCGAGCGCGGCCGGCGTGTCGGGGCGCGGATGCGCGCGCAGATAAGCGGGCGTCGCGACGATCACGACCGGAATGCGTTCGATCAGCCGCACGACGGTGGTCTCGCTCGTCAGCATGTACGGCACGACGATGCCGACGTCGTAGCCTTCGCCGACCAGATCGACCGGCCGCTCGGTGAGCGTGACGTCGAGGCGCACCTTCGGATGCGCGGCCTTGAAGCCGGCGATCAGCGGCACGAGCCGGTTCAGCGCGGCCGTCGTGTGCGCGACGAGACGCAGCAGCCCTTCCGGTTCGCGCGTGTGCGACTGCGCCTGCGCTTCCAGCGAATCGAGTTCGTCGAGCACGGCCGCGCAGCGTTCGTAGATGCGCTCGGCCGTTTCGGTCAGCGAGACCTGGCGCGTGGTCCGGTGCAGCAGGCGGCTGCCGAAGCGCGCTTCCAGATCCGCGACCGCCCGCGACACGACCGGCCGCGCGAGGCCGTGCATGTCGGCGGCGCGCGTGAAGCTGCGCGTTTCCACCACCGAACGGAAGATCCGCAGCTTGTCGATGTAGTCCATGTCCGTCTCCTCGGGCCGATGGTGCGATCGGGCAATGGCGGTCGCCGGATGCCCGCGGCCGGCCGTTACGGCGGAGTGTACATTGACTTTATGCATATGCACATATAAATTGCCGGACATGAACGATACCCGGATAGCCCAGGTCTGCAATTGCCTCGCGCTGCGTCAGGCGGCGCGCTTCGTCACGCAGCTGTACGAGCGGCATCTGGCCCCGGTCGGGGTCACGCCCGCGCAGTTCTCGATCATGGCGAACCTGTCGCGGCGGCCCGGCCTCGTGATGAGCGAGCTCGCCGATGCGCTGGTGATGGACCGCACGACGCTGCTGCGCGCGCTCAAGCCGCTGCAGCGCGACGGGCTCGTGGCCGCGGCCGCGGCGGAGCATGACGCGCGGGCGCATGCGCTGAGCCTGACGAAGCTCGGCGAGCGGACCTACGCGCAGGCAAAAGTCGCATGGCAGGCCGCGCAGGACGAATTCGAGACGCAGTTCGGCCGCAGCCGCGCCAAGGCGCTGCGCGACGAGCTGTTCAGCCTGACGGCGATGCGTTAGGCGCGCCGCGCGGTAGTATGACAAAAGCGATCCGGATCCACCGGACGAGACACGAGGAGCCTCCATGCTGCAGTTGAGCGAGCGCGACGGCGCGATGTTGCGCGGCGCATTCGGCGACGGCGTCGCGCGCGCGATGCGGATCGTCGCGCGCACGGCCGACGTGATGTCGGCGCCGCACCTGATCGACATCACGTCCGCGCATATCGACGGCTGTCTTTACCACGGCCGGACGAGCCTCGACTTCGTCGAGTATTTCGTCGACACCGGCGCGCAGGTCGCGGTGCCGACCACGCTGAACGTCGGGTCGCTCGACCTGATCCATCCCGAGCTTTATCACGGCGACCGCACGATTCAGCGCGACGCGCAGCGGCTGATGGACGCGCACCTGCAGCTCGGCTGCGAATCGAGCTTCACGTGCGCGCCGTATCAGCTGAAGAATCGTCCGCGTCTCGGCGAGCAGATCGCGTGGGCCGAATCCAATGCGATCGTGTTCGCCAATTCGGTGCTCGGTGCGCGCACCAGCCGCTACGGCGACTTTCTCGATCTGGCCGCCGCGATCACCGGACGTGCGCCGTACGCGGGGCTGCACGTCGAAGCGAATCGCGCGGCGCGGATCGTGTTCAACGCACCGGACTTCGGCAACCGGCCGTCGCGCGACATTTACTTCGCGGCGCTCGGGCTGCTGATCGGCCGGATCGCCGGCGCGGTCGTGCCGGCGATCGTCGGGCTGCCGCCGGACACCACCGAGGACGAACTGAAGGCGCTCGGCGCCGCCGCCGCGTCGAGCGGCGCGGTCGCGCTGTTCCACGCGGTCGGCGTCACGCCCGAGGCGCCGACGCTCGACGCCGCGTTGCACGGCCGCGCGGCCGAACGCATCGTCGACGTCGCGATGGCCGATCTCGACGACATCCGCCGCACGCTGAACCACGGCGCGGCCGGCGATGCGCTCGTCGCGGTCGCGCTCGGCACGCCGCATTTCTCGCTGGCCGAATTCCGCACGCTCGATGCGCTGCTCGACGCGTTCGACGGCAAGCCGAAGTGCGACTTCTACGTGAATACGAGCCGCTTCATCCTGTGGGAGCTCGGTGAGTCGGGGCTCGCGGAGAAATTCGCCGCGCGCGGCGTGCAGATCGTCGTCGACACCTGCACGTACATCACGCCGGTGATGAAACAGCTGTCGGGCCTCGTGATGACGAATTCGGGGAAATGGGCATCGTATGCGCCTGCGAACATCGGCGTCACGGTCGCATACGGCAGCATGCGCGAGTGCGTGCGTTCCGCGTTCGAAGGAAAGGTGCGATTCGATGACTGACGCGACGGTTCGGACATTGACCGGCGACACGCTCGTGCCGGGCAGCGCATGCGCGCCCACGATCGTGCTCGACAAGCCGCTCAGCTTCTGGGGCGGCTACGATTCGGGCGCGGGGCGGATCGTCGATCGCGGGCATCCGCAGGCCGGCGCGAGCCTCGCCGGCCGCATCATGGCGATGCCGCACGCGAAGGGATCGAGCTCGAGCAGCAGCGTGCTCGCGGAAGCGGTGCGCAACGGCACGGGGCCGGTCGGGATCGTG
Organism: Burkholderia sp. SR8; assembly: GCF_052851275.1. Classification (NCBI taxonomy): domain Bacteria; kingdom Pseudomonadati; phylum Pseudomonadota; class Betaproteobacteria; order Burkholderiales; family Burkholderiaceae; genus Burkholderia; species Burkholderia sp. SR8. The sequence continues at coordinate 348,972 of NZ_JAULUC010000002.1, read as the reverse complement.
CTGAAGGAGCGCGACCTGATCATCTCGATCGGCGCGATCGTCGCCGCCGAGCTGTATGCGATCGCGGTGCCGGTCGTGTGCGTGACGGACGACGTGTACGACGCGATCGTCGCCGCGAAAGGCGACGTGCGGATCGACGCGGGCGAGGGCGACGGCGGCGCGCGGATCTACGTCTGCACCTGATCGTCCGGCTTACTCGCGAGCCGGCGCGCCGGCCGTTTCCCGGTACGCGCTCGGTGTCTGTCCGGCCCAGCGCCGGAACGCGCGCGTGAAATTCGCCGGGTCGGTGAATTGCAGCCGCTCGGCAATCGTTTTCAGGTCGAGATCCGACGCGGCGAGCAACTGCTTCGCGTCGCGAAACCGCGCTTCGTCGAGCAGTTGCCGATAGCTCGAACCGGCTTCCTCGAGCCGGCGCCGCAACGTGCGCGTCGATACCAGCAGCGCGTCGGCAAGCGCGTCGGGGTTCGGATAGCCGCCGGTGGTGCGCGCCAGTTCCGCCCGCACGCGTTCGACCAGATCGCCTTCCTCCTGGCGCACCTGCGCATATTCGCGCTCGACCTGCACGAGCGCCTGCCGGTGCGCGACCTCGTCGGCAAACGGCAGCGGCCAGTCGAGCACGTCGCGGGCGATCCACAGCGCATTCGCCGCGCAGCCGAATTCGACCGGCGGAAGCTGATCGCGATACCGCGCGAAATAGTCGGGTTCCGGCCACGCGAAGCGCAACGCGATCGGCGGCGACGCGCGCCCCGACCACTGCGCGATGTTCTGCGCGAGCCCCGTCAGCACGAACTCGAACATCACGTGATGCTGCAGCACGGGGCTCGCCTGCACGCCGTGCAGTTCGAGCGTCGCGCCATGTTCGTCTTCCGCATAGGTCAGACGATATTGGCGATTGCGCATCCGGAAGTAGCGCTGCGTGACGACGAGCGCGGCGCGGATGTCCGGCGCGGTCAGCGTTGCATAACCGAGGAAGCCGTGCACGGTCGGCTTCAGCAGCAAGCCGAACGCGAGCCCGATGCCCGGGTCGCCGCCGATCTCGATCGCGTTGAGCACGAGCCGCCCCCATTGCGACGGCGCGACCCGCGCGTCCGGTTCGGCCAGCACCGCGTCCCGCAGGCCGGTGCCCGCACGCACCGCGGACGGATCGACGCCGCGCGCGGCCAGTGCCTGCAGCAGCAGGCGCGTATAGGCGACCGGAATCGTCGGCCGGCGCAGCCCGAGGTGGTCCTTGCGTGGTGCGGAGGTCATGTCTTTTTGGCCGGAAATGACAAGCATTATGGCTGTTTGCCCCCTCACGTTCAAGGCGGCGCGCGGCCTACGATCACATCCACCGCTTAACCGCAGAACGATCATGACGACCGCCTTTCCGCACCTGCTCGCACCGCTCGACCTCGGTTTCACCACGCTGAGGAACCGTGTGCTGATGGGATCGATGCACACCGGCCTCGAGGACAGCCGCAAGACGCTGCCGCGGCTCGCCGACTATTTCGCCGAACGCGCGCGTGGCGGTGTCGGCCTGATCGTGACCGGCGGCTTCGCGCCGAACGTGGCCGGCTGGACCAAGCCGTTCGGCGGCACGCTGATGACGTCGGCCAGCGCGCGGCGGCACCGCGTGATCACCGACGCGGTGCACGCGGACGACGGCAAGATCGCGCTGCAGATCCTGCATACCGGCCGCTACGGCTACCACCCGTTCGCGGTCGCGCCGTCGAAGATCAAGTCGCCGATCTCGCCGTTCGCGCCGCATGAACTGAGCGCCCGCGGTGTCGAGCGGCAGATCCGCGCATTCGTCCGCTGCGCGCAGCTCGCGCGCGACGCCGGTTACGACGGCGTCGAGATCATGGGCTCCGAGGGCTACCTGATCAACCAGTTCATCTCGATGCATACGAACAAGCGCAGCGACCAGTGGGGCGGTTCGTACGAGAACCGGATCCGGCTGCCGATCGAGATCGTCGAGCGCACGCGCGAGGCGGTCGGCCGCGACTTCATCCTGATCTACCGGCTGTCGATGCTCGACCTGATTCCGGACGGCAGCGACTGGCGCGAGACCGTGCAGCTCGCGAAGGCCGTCGAGCGCGCGGGCGCGACCATCATCAACACGGGGATCGGCTGGCACGAGGCGCGCGTGCCGACGATCGCGACGTCGGTGCCGCGCGGCGCGTTCGCATGGGTCACGAAGAAGATGAAGGGCGAGGTCGGCATCCCGCTCGTGACGACCAACCGGATCAACCGGCCCGAAGTGGCCGAGCAGATTCTCGCGGACGGCTGCGCGGACATGGTGTCGATGGCGCGCCCGCTGCTCGCGGATGCCGAGTTCGTCGTCAAGGCCGCGCAGGGCCGTGCGGACGAGATCAACACGTGCATCGGCTGCAACCAGGCGTGCCTCGATCACGCGTTCAGGAACCGGATCGCGTCGTGCCTGCTGAACCCGCGCGCGTGCCACGAGACCGAGCTGATCTACGCCCCTGCGCAGCAGCCGAAACGCATCGCGGTGGTCGGCGCGGGGCCGGCCGGGCTCGCGTGCTCGACCGTGCTCGCGCAGCGCGGCCACCACGTCGACCTGTTCGACGCGGCAGCGGAGATCGGCGGCCAGTTCAACATGGCGAAGCGGATTCCGGGCAAGGAGGAGTTCGACGAAGCGCTGCGTTACTTCGGCCGGCAGGTCGAGCTCACAGGCGTGAACCTGCACCTGAATCGTCGCGTCGACGCGAGCGACCTGATCGCGGGCGGCTACGACGAGATCGTGCTCGCGACCGGCGTCGCGCCGCGCGACCCGAAGATTCCCGGTCAGGACGGGCCGAACGTGCTCAGCTATATCGACGTGCTCGCCGGCCGGCGGCCGGTCGGCCGGCGCGTCGCGGTGGTCGGCGCGGGCGGGATCGGCTTCGATGTCGCCGAATATCTGGTGCAGGACGGCGAGTCGCCGACGCTCGATCTCGAAGAATGGAAAGCGGAGTGGGGCGTGACCGATCCGGCCGCGATGCGCGGCGGCGTGACGCGCGCGCAGGTCGCGGCGCCCGCTCGCGAGGTGACGCTGCTGCAGCGCAAGGCCGCGCCGCTCGGCAAGGGGCTCGGCAAGACGACCGGCTGGATTCACCGCGCGACGCTGAAGATGAAGCAGGTGAAGATGATCGGCGGCGTGAATTACGAATTGATCGACGCGCGCGGGCTGCACGTGTCGTACGGCGAGCAGCGTACCGATCACGAGCTGATCGAGGCCGACACGATCGTGCTGTGCACGGGGCAGGAGCCGCAGCGTGCACTGCTCGCGCCGTTGCAGGCGGCCGGCCGCCCGGTGCATCTGATCGGCGGCGCGGAGCTGGCCGCGGAACTCGATGCGAAGCGGGCGATCGACCAGGGTTCGCGGCTGGCCGCGCGGTTGTAACGGGCAGCTGCTTCGCGTCGCGCGGCGCAGTGCGTCGCACGATGGCACGTGATGCTCGCGCCGACGATTCCGGATCCGTTCCATGCCGACAGCGACGAACGGATGCGGACAGCGTCGCCATGCAACGTGGCGACGCGATCGCGGCAGACGGCGCTCGCTACTTGCCGGTGCGCATCACGCCGCTTCGGCGCGCTCTTCTTCTTCCGCTTCCAGCATTGCCTTGACGATCAGGTAGACGGCCGGCAGGTCGTCGTCGTCGCGGCGCCAGTCGACCGGCTCCTCGACGTCCGCGGCGACGAGCCGGCTGTCGCGCAGGCGGATGAACGCATCGACGACCGTCGGATCGTTGCGGCTCAGGAAGCCGGCATTCGAGAACGCGAGTTCCTCGACGTTCAGCAGCGCCTGCCAGCTCATCGTGCGGACGGCGGCCGGATGGGTGCGGCGCCGCAGCCCGAGCGCGCGCTGCGCGGGGCCGCCGACGACACGCTGCAGATCGACCACCGCGCGCTGCGCGGCGCGCTCGAAGTGGACGGGGTTGAAGCCGGGTTGCTCGGGATCGAATGCGGATGACTGGAACATGGTCGCCTCACAAAAGTCCGTCCGTCATGGGTGACGGAATTCGGGTCAAATGGTGCAAAAGCACTGTAAATATATACAGTGTTCGGCGCCGTATCAAGTGCCGAATGAATATGTGTGTGCGGTGACGGTTTTCTGACGATTGCGGACACGCCCGCGCGTGCGGCCGTCCGTGCCGGCGCGGCGATTCACACCGATGCGGCGATCGTCTCCCGCAACCAGCGATGCGCGGGGTCGCGATGCACGCGTTCGTGCCACAGCATCGACATTTCGTAGCCGGGGACCTCGACCGGCGCTTCCACGACGCGCAGCGCGGGCGTGTCGCGCACCAGCCGCTCCGGCAGCATCGCGACCAGGTCGGTGCCGGCAATGGCCGACATCACGAACAGGAAATGCGGAACCGACAGCACGACGCGCCGCGTGGCGCCCGCTTGCGCGAGCGCTTCGTCGGTCACGCCGAAAAAGCCGCCGCCGTCGGGCGACACGATCACGTGCTCCAGCGCGCCGAACTGCGCGAGCGTCGGCCGCCGCTTCAGCTTCGGATGCCCGGCGCGGCCGACCAGCACGTAGCGCTCGGCGAACAGCGGCAGGCGCCGCATCCCTGCCGGCGAGCCCTCGGTCGTATGGAACGCCAGATCGATGCCGTTTCGCTCGGCATCCTGCTCGATGCGCGGCGGCACCAGCTCGACGACGGCGAGCCGGGTCGCGGGCGCGGCCGAGCGCAGCGCGTTCAGCGCGGGCAGGACGATCGTCGATTCGCCGTAGTCGGTCGCGGTCACGCGCCACGTGTTCGTCGCGGTCGCCGGATCGAACGGCGTGGCCGTCAGCACCGCGCGCTCGACCGCTTCCAGCGCGTCGCGCAATGGTTCGCGCAGCGTTTCCGCACGCGCGGTCGGCCGCATCCCGCGCGGGCCCGGCAGCAGCAGCGGGTCGCCGAACAGGTCGCGCAGTTTCTGCAACTGCACGCTGACCGACGGCTGCGACATGTTCAGTTTCTCGGCTGCGCGCGTGACGTTGTGCTCGGCGAGCAGCACGTCCAGCGTGACCAGCAGGTTCAGATCCAGTCGTCTGAGATTGTTCATGGCTATACCTGGGATATCAGGAATTCATTTCCAATATACCGGTGATGACGGCATCCTGCAGTCGTTGAATCCACGGAGCAGTGAACATGAATGTGCTGATCGTCTATGCCCATCCCGAACCGCGATCGCTGAACGGCGCGTTGCGGGACTTCGCCGTCGCGCATCTCGAAGCGGCCGGCCATGCGGTGCAGGTGACCGATCTGTATGCGATGAACTGGAAGGCCGCATTCGATGCGGATGACGTGACCGACCGCGCGCCCGACGCACGCTTCGATCCCGCGCTCGATTCGAAGCGCGCGTTCGAGACGGGCACGCAGCGCGACGACATCGCGCGCGAACAGCAAAAATTGAAGTGGGCCGACGCGGTGATCCTGCAGTTTCCGCTGTGGTGGTTCTCGATGCCGGCGATCATGAAGGGCTGGGTCGAGCGTGTGTATGCGTACGGTTTCGCGTACGGCGTCGGCGAGCATTCCGACCGGCATTGGGGCGATCGTTACGGCGAAGGTTCGCTCGCGGGCAAGCGTGCGATGGTGATCGTCACGACGGGCGGATGGGAGTCGCACTACAGCGCGCGCGGCATCAACGGGCCGATCGACGACGTGCTGTTTCCGATCCAGCACGGGATCCTGTATTACCCGGGGTTCGACGTGCTGCCGCCGTTCGTGATCTATCGCACCGGACGGATGGACGACGCGCGCTTCGGCGAAACGCGCGCGGCGCTCGCGAAGCGTCTCGACACGCTGTGGACCGCGCAGCCGATTCCGTTCCGGCGGCAGAACGCGGGCGACTACGAGATTCCGGCGCTGACGCTGAAGCCGGAAATCGCGCCGGGCACGGTCGGGTTTGCCGCGCATCTGGCCGCGCAGCAGTGAGCGCCGCTGCATCGGCGTGATGCGGGGCGGCGCCGCAAGCCCGGACTGCAAAACGATACGGGCGACCGGCGAGAACATCGCCGGCCGCCCGTGTCATGCGTGTCGCGGCCGTGCGCGGGCCGCGCGCTTCAGCGCCGCTTACCGATCGTCGTCCCGCACCGAAGACGGATGCCGGCACAACGCCTGCACTTCCATCTCCATATACGGAAACAGCGGCAGCTGGCTCAACACGTCGTGCAGCTGCTGCACGCTGTCGACGTCGAAGATGCTGACGTTCGCGTACTGCCCCGCGATTCGCCACAGATGCCGCCAGACGCCTTCGTTCATCAGCCGCTGGCACATCGCCTTCTCTTCGGCCTTCAGCGTGGCCGCCTTGACCGGATCCATGTCCGCCGGCAGACGGACGGTCATTTCCACATGAAACAGCATCCTGCTCTCCTTGCGTTGTCGAGTCGTCGAACGGGACGGCCGCTCAGGCCTGCGCGCGCGGCCGCTCGACCTCGCTTGCCGGCACGTCCTGCTTGTCCTTGAGCAGCGTGAAATCGAAGTCGATCAGCGCGAACTGCCCGTCGACGCCGTACGGCTTGCCTTCCGCGCCCTCGGCCTGCTTGATCTTCGGGATCAGTCCTTCGCGCGTCGCGAATGCGAAGTCGTCCCAGATGTGCGGATCGCCTTCGATGTTGATCTGCGTCGTCAGCTTACGATATCCGTCCGCCGAAACGAAGAAGTGGATGTGCGCCGGACGATGGCCGTGACGGCCGAGCAGGTCGAGCAATTGCTCGGTCTTGCTGCCCGGCGGCACGCTGTAGCCGACCGGCAGCACGCTGCGGAAACTGTAGCGGCCCTCGGCGTCGGTGCGGATCGAGCGGCGCAGGTTGAACGCCGGCTGCGACTGGTCGAAGTACGAATAGTTGCCCAGATGGTTCGCGTGCCACACCTCGACGAGCGCGTTCGCGATCGGCGCGCCGTCCTGGCCGAGCACCTGGCCGCGCATGATCAGCGTCTGGCCCGGATCGTTGCCGTCGTCGAGACGCGCATGGCCGACCGATTCCGGCGCGCCCGCGACATACAGCGGCCCTTCGATCGTGCGCGGCGTGCCGCCGTGGAAGCCGGCCTTCTCCTCGGCCTCGTCCATCCGCACGTCGAGGAAGCGCTCGAGGCCGAGGCCTGCCGCGATCAGCCCGAATTCGCGGCCGGCTTCGTTCAGGTAGTTCAGCGCGGTCCAGAACTCGCTGGGCTGCACGTCGAAGTCCTCGATCGTGTAGCAGATGTCCTTCACGATCCGGTTGACGATCGCGCGCACGCGCGGATTGCCGGGCTTTTCCGCGGCATCGTCGAAGGTCTTCAGCAGGGCGTCGATGGCTTGCTTGTTCATCTGTGTCTCCGGTTTCGGTTGTCGTGTCGTGTGGGATCAGCGGGCGCCGCGTCGCATCCGTTCGATGCGGGCCCAGTCGAAGGTGATGCCGAGGCCGGGCGTCGCCGGCAGGTGCAGCTTGAAATCCTCGTAGCGCAGCGGCTCGACGAGGATTTCCTCGGTGAGCAGCAGCGGCCCGAACAGTTCGGTGCCCCATTTCAGCGAGCCGAACGTGCTGAACAGTTGCGCGGACGCCATCGTGCCGGCCGCGCCTTCGAGCATCGTGCCGCCGTACAGGTCGATGCCGGCCGCGGTCGCGATCGATGCGACGCTCGCCGCGCCGAGCAGGCCGCCCGATTGCGCGATCTTCACCGCGAACACGTCGGCCGCGCGGTCCTGCGCGAGCGCGAATGCGTCGACGGGGCCGTGCAGCGCTTCGTCGGCCATGATCGGGATGTGGGCGAGCTGCGTGAGGCGCTTCAGCCCTGCGCGATTGGTCGCGGCGATCGGCTGTTCGACGAGGCTCACGCCGGCATCGGCCAGTCGCGCGCCGGCGCGGATCGCATCGGTTTCGCTCCATGCCTGGTTCACGTCGACGCGGACGTCGCCGCGCTCGCCGAGCGCGCGCTTGATCGCGATCACGTGCGCGACGTCGTCGTCGACCGCGTTCGAGCCGATCTTCAGCTTGAATGCGCGATGGCGGCGCGCTTCCAGCATCGCCTCGGCTTCCGCGATGTCGCGCTGCGTGTCGCCGCTCGCCAGCGTCCAGGCGACGTCGACCGCATCGGTCGTGCGACCGCCGAACAGCTCGGACAGCGGCACGCCGAGGCGGCGCGCCTGCGCGTCGAACAGCGCGGTCTCGATCGCGCACTTCGCGAACCGGTTGCCCTGGAACAGCTTGCGCGCGCGTGCCATCGCGGCGCCCGGGCGCGTTGCGTCCATGCCTTGCAGCAGCGGCGCGAAGTAGGTGTCGATGTTGACCTTGATGCTCTCGGGGCTCTCTTCGCCGTACGCGAGACCGCCGATCGTGGTCGCCTCGCCGACGCCTTCGATACCGTCCGTGCATCGAACGCGGACGAGCACGAGGGCCTGGCAATGCATCGTGGCGACCGATAGTTTGTGGGGCCTGATCGTCGGCACGTCGACGAGCAATGTCTCGATGCGTTCGATGGTGGCGGCAGTTGCTATCATGCGATTCCTCCTGTTGGTGCACATGGTAGGAATTCCCGCCCCGCGTCGTCCAACACTCTTTCCGACTACTTCCATACCTTTGAGGCATGAAATGGAATTGCGCCAGCTCCGGTACTTCATCGCCGTCGCGGAGGAAATGAACATCACGCGCGCGGCTGAGCGGCTGCACATGACGCAGCCGCCGCTCAGCCGCCAGCTTCAGGCGATCGAGGACGAGGTCGGGTTGCCGCTGTTCGAGCGCGGCGCGCGGCCGCTGAAACTGACCGACGCGGGCCGCGTGTTCTATGCGCAGGCCAAGCGCGTGGTCGAGCAGGCCGACGAGCTCGGCCCGCTGACGCGGCGGCTCGCGCAGTTGTCGGAGCGCATCGTGATCGGTTTCGTGCCGTCGACGCTCTATGGCGCGCTGCCGGACGTGATCCGCGCGTTTCGCGAGGCGCAGCCGGACGTCGAGCTGTCGCTGATCGAAATGTTCACGCTCGAGCAGCTCGGCGCGTTGAAGGGCGGGCGGATCGACGTCGGGTTCGGCCGTCTGCGCTTCGATGACGACCAGCTCGTGCGTGAGGCGCTGATCGAGGAAAAGCTGATCGCGGCGCTGCCGGTCGGGCACCCGCTTGCGGATCCGGACCGCCCGCTGACGCTCGCGGACATCGCGAACGAGACGCTGATCGTCTATCCGAGCACGCCGCGGCCGAGTTTCGCCGACCAGCAATTGTCCGCGTTGCGCGACGGCGCGCTCGTGCCGGCGGCCGTTCACGAGGTGCGCGAGCTGCAGACGGCGCTCGGGCTCGTCGCCGCGCAGGTGGGCGTGTCGCTGGTGCCGGAGAGCGTGGAGGGCGTGCGGGTGAAGGGTGTCGTGTACCGGCGGCTGCCGGAGCCCACGGCGACGTCGCCGATCATCATGAGCCGCCGGCTGCACGGCGAAAGCGCGGCGACGACGGCGTTCTGTGCGATTGCGCGGGAAATGATCGTGCCGACTCCATAAGGACGCAGGCTGAATGCGCGTCAACTGCAACTAACGGTCGAGTTCGGTGTATCGCGTCAAATGCGGAACAGGCGTCGCGGCGCGATGTCGGTCGCTATTGACGCAGAGGCGCGGTTTCCACTGCGGGGCGATCATGTCTGCAAGCCAGAAGCCAGAAGCCAGAAGCCAGAAGCCAGAAGCCAGAAGCCAGAAGCCAGAAGCCAGAAGCCAGAAGCCAGAAGCCGGAAGCCGGAAGCCGGAAGCCGGAAGCCGGAAGCCGGAAGCCGGAAGCCGGAAGCCGGAAGCCGGAAGCCGGAAGCCGGAAGCCGGAAGCCGGAAGCCGGAAGCCGGAAGCCGGAAGCCGGTCTTCCGCCGGCCGCCCGGCTATTGCCCCCGCCTGCGACGCGCCGAGTCAGCCGGCGCGCCACCTACCGCTTCCCGTCGAGCGTCTCCGACGGCGATTCCCCGAACTTCTCCCGATACGCGATCGCGAACCGCCCGAGGTGCGTGAATCCGCAATCGAGCGCGATATCGGCGATCCGCCGCTCCGGCGCCGCCCCGCGCAGCAGCTCCCTCGCATGGTCGAGCCGCGTCGCACGCAGGTATTGCATCGGGCTCATCCCGCGGAACTGCAGGAAAGCGTCGCGCAGCGTCCGTTCCGGCACGTTGGCGGCCTGCACGATATCGGCGAGCTGCAACGGCTGCGCATAGTGCGCGGCGATGAACTCCTGCGCGCGCCGCACGAAGCCCGGCGCCGGATCGTGGCGCGAGCGCTGCAGCAGCGACGGCGGATGGCCTTCGATCAGCAGGTCGATCAGCAGATGCTCGAGCTGCGACGCGACACGCGGGTTCGCGTTCGCGCGTTCGAGCAGTTCGGGCGAACGCGCGACGAGCATCAGCTGCTGGCGCCACGCGGCGAGCGCGGCGTCGCTGATGTGCAGCACCGGGTCGAGCGTCGCGCGCGGATCGCCGGTCAGCGACCCGACGGTCGCCGCATCGATGCGCAGCACGAACTGCTCGCAGTCGGCCGACAGCACCGCGTCGAAGCGCTCGCCGGGCGCGCACAGCACGCCCGTCTGCCCGTCGACGCCGAGCCGGCGCCCCATCGCGTGGACTTCCGCCTGCCCGGACAGGCAGAACATCAGCAGGTAATAGCCGTCGACGGCGTCGACCTGCACGCGCATCGCGTCGCCGAACGCGATCGTGCCGATCCCGAGGCCGCCGAGCCGCACGAAATCCATATGCGACGCGCCTTGCACGCGGCCGCTCGGCAGCAGCGCGTGCGGCTGCATCACGCGCGAGATCCGCTCGCGCGTCTCGTCGAGATCGCGGGATTCGAACAGCCGGTGCGCGCGCAGCGCAAGCGGCTCGAACGACGTTGGGGACATGGGCATCGGCCTTGGAATGGACGCGCGCGCTTCGATCCGACGAATGGGTCGCGGTCGTGCGCGGGTCGCGTGTGTCGCCATGCTAGCGCAGAAATCCGCCGAAAGTGGATATTGCGCCGCCGCAATCGCACTTTCCGGATAGACGCCGAATATTAGCTTTTCAAAAATCGGCTCCATGCAATCAACGAAACGGAACCACAAGGAGTCCGACATGGAGCAGACAGAATCGCCCGTCGTATTCGCCGCGCGCGACGACGCGTCCGACGTGCACTTTCCGCATGACGACGGTTCGCGCGTGCCGTACAAGGTGTTCAGCTCGCGGGCCGTCTACGATCGCGAGCAGGAACGCATCTTCCGCGGGCCGACGTGGAACTTCGTCGCGCTGGAAGCGGAAATCCCGAACGCCGGCGACTTCAAGAGCACGTTCGTCGGCGACACGCCGGTCGTCGTCACGCGCACCGAGGACGGCTCGCTGTCCGCATGGGTGAACCGCTGCGCGCACCGCGGCGCGCAGGTGTGCCGCAAGTCGCGCGGCAACGCGAGCTCGCACACGTGCGTGTATCACCAGTGGAGCTTCGACAACCAGGGCAACCTGCTCGGCGTGCCGTTCCGGCGCGGCCAGAAGGGGATGACCGGGATGCCGGCCGACTTCGACCCGAAGCAGCACGGGTTGCGCAAACTGCGCGTCGACAGCTATCGCGGGCTCGTGTTCGCGACCTTCAGCGATGACGTCGCGCCGCTGCCCGAGTATCTCGGCGAGCAGATGCGCCCGTGGATCGACCGGATCTTCCACAAGCCGATCGAGTATCTCGGCTGCACGCGCCAGTATTCGAAGTCGAACTGGAAGCTGTACATGGAGAACGTGAAGGATCCGTATCACGCGAGCATGCTGCACCTGTTCCATACGACCTTCAACATCTTCCGCGTCGGGATGAAGGCGCGCTCGATTCCGGATGCGAACCACGGGCTGCACAGCATCATTACGGTGACGAAGACGGGCGACGACACGTCGGCCGCGTACAAACAGCAGAACATCCGCTCGTTCGACGAGGGCTTCCACCTCGAGGACGAATCGATCCTCGATCTCGTGTCCGAATACGACGAGGACTGCACGAACCACATCCAGCCGATCTTCCCGCAGCTCGTGATCCAGCAGATCCACAACACGCTGGTCGCGCGCCAGATCCTGCCGAAGGGGCCGGACAACTTCGAGCTGATCTTCCATTTCTTCGGCTACGCGGACGACACGCCCGAACTGCGCGCACTGCGCATCAAGCAGGCGAATCTCGTCGGGCCGGCCGGCTACATCTCGATGGAAGACACCGAGGCGACCGAACTCGTGCAGCGCGGCACCGTGCGCGACGCCGATGCGACATCGGTGATCGAGATGTCGCGCGGCAATCCGGACCAGCAGGACACGGTGATCACCGAAAGCCTGATCCGCAAGTTCTGGGTCGGTTATCAGAAGCTGATGGGCTATTGAAGCGGGAGCGCGGAACGATGGAAAACCTGACGGAAGACATGAAGACGTGGTTCGAGATTTACATGCTCCAGAACCGCTACATCGGCCATCTCGACAACGACCGGCTCGAACACTGGCCGGAGATGTTCACCGAGGACTGCACGTACGAGATCGTGCCGAAGGAAAACGCCGATCTCGGCCTGCCGGTCGGGATCGTCCACTGCACGAACCGGCGGATGCTGCGCGACCGCGTGGTGTCGCTGCGGCACGCGAACATCTATGAAGAGCACACGTACCGGCACATGACGTCGGGGCTCACGATCGTCGCGGCGCGCGACGGCGAGATCGACACCGAGAGCAACTACGTGGTCGTGCAGACGCGCAGCAACGGCGAATCGAACGTGTACCAGGCCGGCAAGTATTACGACACGGTCGTGCGCACGCCCGACGGGCTGCGCTACAAGACCAAGCGCGTGATCTACGACACGTCGCGCGTGCAGACGCTGCTCGCGACCCCGATCTGACCGATCTGACGAAGCAAGGAATCGACATGACTGAAGCAACGCTCGCGCAATGGCATCCGCTGGGCGCATTCGACGAATTCTCCGAAGACGAACCGGCGGCGCGCGTCGCCGGCCAGAAGCCGATCGCGGTGTTCCGGATCGGCGACGAACTGTTCGCGATGCACGACCTGTGTTCGCATGGTCACGCGCGGCTGTCCGAAGGCTATGTGGAAGACGGCTGCGTCGAATGCCCGCTGCACCAGGGGCTGATCGACATTCGCACGGGCGCGCCGAAATGCGCGCCGATCACCGAGCCGGTGCGGGTCTATCCGATCCGGGTCGTCGACGGGCAGGTGGAAGTCAATGTCGACTGACCCGTTCGTGATCGTCGGCGCCGGCCACGCGGCCCGGCGCACGGCCGAGGCGCTGCGCGAGCGCGACGCCGGTGCGCGCATCGTGATGATCGGCGCGGAACGCGAGCTGCCGTACGATCGCCCCGCGCTGTCGAAGGATGCGCTGCTGAGCGACGGCGGCGAGCAGCGCGCGTTCATCCGCGATGCGGGATGGTACGACGCGCAGCGCATCGAGCTGCGGCTCGGCACACGCGTCGACGCGATCGAGCGCGACGCGCAGCGCGTGCGGCTCGACGACGGCGCAACGCTGCCGTACGCGAAGCTCGTGCTGGCGACCGGTTCGCGCGTGCGTGCATTCGGCGGCCCGGTCGACGACGGCGTCGTCCCGCATTACGTGCGTACCGTTGCCGATGCGCGCGCGTTGCGTGCGCGACTCGCGCCGGGGCGTCGCGTGGCGGTGCTCGGCGGCGGCTTCATCGGCCTCGAAGTGGCGGCCGCCGCGCGCCAGCTCGGTTGCGACGTAACGGTGATCGACCCGGCGCCTCGCTTGCTGCAGCGTGCGTTGCCGGAAGTCGTCGGCGCGTATGCGCGACAACTGCATCACGCACGCGGCGTGATCTTCCAGATGGCGACGCTGCCGCGCGCGATTCGCCGTGCACCGGCGGGCGGCGCGATCGTCGAGACCGATCGCGGCGACGTGCAGGCCGACATCGTCGTGGTCGGCATCGGCGTCGTGCCGAATGTCGAACTCGCGCAGGCAGCGGGCCTCGACGTCGACAACGGCATCCGCGTCGATGCGGGCTGCCGCACGGCCGATCGCGCGATCTTCGCGGCCGGCGAGGTGACGATGCACTTCAATCCGCTGCTCGGGCGTCACGTGCGGATCGAGTCGTGGCAGGTCGCGGAGAACCAGCCGGCCGTCGCGGCCGCAAACCTGCTCGGTGCGGACGAAACGTATGCCGAGCTGCCGTGGCTGTGGTCCGATCAATACGACTGCAACCTGCAGATGCTCGGCGTGTTCGGCAGCGAGCGGACCGCCGTCGTGCGCGGCGATCCGGCAAGCGGGCCGTTCACGGTGTTCGGGCTCGGCGACGACGGGAAGATCGTGGCGGTGGCCGCGGCGAACCTGGGGCGCGACATCGGCGCGTCGCGGCGTTTGATCGCGGCGGGGGCGGTACCCGATCCGATGAAACTTGCCGATCCGGCGGTGAACCTGAAGACGTTTTTGTGACGTAGTGCGTGAACGCGGCCGGCATGGCCGCGTTCACGTCGCGTCGCGGGAACGCGGGCGGAAGCCCGCTCCGGGCAACCTGCGCGGCGTGCGGGTTTGTCGTCGGTCGGCGATCGGTGCATATTAGCGGCATTGCCGTTTCACCGGTCGCCCATGACGCCAGACAAAGCCCTCGAACTGAAACGCAGCAAGCGCCGCGCGCTATGGCTGCTGCTGGCCGCCGTCGCGGTATTCGTCACGACGATCCTGCTGCCGCGCGGCCCGTGGGTCGACGGCTTCAAGGCGGTGGCCGAGGCCGCGATGGTCGGCGCGCTCGCCGACTGGTTCGCGGTCGTCGCGCTGTTTCGCCGCGTGCCGATCCCGTTCGTGTCGCGCCACACCGAAATCATCCCGAAGAACAAGGACAAGATCGCGGACAACCTCGCGGTGTTCGTGCGCGAGAAATTCCTCGGCCCCGACGCGCTCGCCGCGCAGATCCGCCAGCACGATCCCGCGCAGAAGCTCGGCACGTGGCTCGGCGAGCCGGCGAACACCGACGCGCTCGGCGGCTACGTGACGAAGCTGATGAGCTTCGCGCTCGACATGACCGACGACGCGCGGATCCAGTCGTTCGTCCACGACGCATTCCGCGCGGCGATCGACCGGATCGACCTGTCGCAATCGGCCGGCGCGATTCTCGACACGCTGACGAAGGACGGCCGCCATCAGGCGCTGCTCGACGATGCGATCGAACAGGTGGTCGACGTGCTCGCCAAGGAGGAGAACCGCGAGGTGATCGCCGGCTTCATCGTCGAATGGCTGAAGACGCAATACCCGAAAGTCGAGAAGATCATGCCGACGCAGTGGTTCGGCGAGAACGGCGCGCGGATGCTCGCGAACGCGGTGAGCCGCGTGCTCGAGGGCGTCGCGGCCGATCCCGAACACGAACTGCGGCAGCGCTTCGACCGCACGGTCGTGCGGCTGACCGAACGGCTCAAGCATGACCCGGCATTCATCGCGAAGGGCGACGAGATCAAGCGCTACATCCGCGATGGTGACGCGTTCAACGAGTATGTGCGCGATCTGTGGGACCAGTTGCGCGCGTGGCTGAAGGCTGATCTCGCGCGCCCTGATTCGGCGCTGCACCGGCAGGCCGCGACGCTCGGCGGCTGGCTCGGCGAGCGGCTCGCTCAGAGCCCGGCGCTGCGCGCGTCGCTGAACGAGCACATCGAGCGGGCCGTGCACGAGATGGCGCCGGATTTCGCGGATTTCCTGATGCGTCACATCCGCGATACGGTGCGCAACTGGGATGCGCGCGAGATGTCGCGGCAGATCGAGCTGAACATCGGCAAGGACCTGCAATACATCCGCATCAACGGCACGCTGGTCGGCGGGCTGATCGGGCTCGGGCTGTATCTGGTGTCGCTGGTGCCGCGCTGGGCGGGCGGCTGGCTGCATTGACGCGGCCGCAGCCATCGTGCGCATCACACACGTCGCACGCGGTCGCGCGGCGTGGAATCACGCGTGCGCCTTCGCG
Source organism: Burkholderia sp. SR8 (assembly GCF_052851275.1). Classification (NCBI taxonomy): domain Bacteria; kingdom Pseudomonadati; phylum Pseudomonadota; class Betaproteobacteria; order Burkholderiales; family Burkholderiaceae; genus Burkholderia; species Burkholderia sp. SR8. The sequence goes on along the minus strand of NZ_JAULUC010000002.1, from coordinate 333,098 downwards.
CCGTGCAGTTGCAGGCCGAGCGCCTTGATGACTTTCAGGATCGTGCCGAAGCTCGGATTGCCGTCGTACGACAGTGCCTTGTACAGCCCTTCGCGCGACAGGCCCGCGTCGCGCGCGACCTGCGACATGCCGCGCGCTCGGGCGATCACGCCGAGCGCATGCGCGATGAAGGCCGGGTCGTCGCCGGCTTCCTGCAGACAGGCTTCGAAGTACTCGGCCATGTCGTCGTCGGTTTTCAGGTGTTCGGCCGAATCCCACGGCCGGGTCTTGATCTTGTCCATCGATCACTCCAGGTCGAGCCGCGCGAGCATCGCGTGCGCGGCGCGGATGTCCGCCTGTTGCGTCGACTTGTCGCCGCCGCAGAGGAGGATCACCCATATCGTTGCGCGCCTGACGTAATAGACGCGATAGCCGGCGCCGTGGTCGATACGCATTTCGACGACGGGGGAGCCGACGGATTTCCAGTCGCCCGGATTGCCCATCGACAGGCGATCGATGCGCGCCTGGATGCGCCGCCGGGCGACGCGATCCGGCAGGCCGGCAAACCACGCGTCGAAGACGTCGGTGGTCCGGATGCTGAATGCAGGCGCACTGTAGGGCATGGATCGCAGGATGTCAACCATAGTTCACATGTTCGGTGAAGAGAATTCGGTTGCCCCTACAGTAGGGCGGTGCGCGCCGTTTGGGGCCGAATTGGCCGTCAGGCCGATCCTGCCGCGGCCGGATCGGCCATTCGGCCGAAGTCGGAATTCCGCGAATCCGTCTACAATCAAAAACGTCCTTGCCGCCCGCGCGTGCTCGTTTGCCGCGCGCGGGCGGATCCGTTTGTCCTCCTGCACAGGGAGGCGCCGCCGCGCGATGCGCGGCGGGCAGTGCAGTGGCTGTGTCCAGTAGGTAAAGCGTCCGCGTGCCGTAGGCCGGCGCGCGTTCTGAACGTCGCGCGCCCGTAAGCCGGGCACGCGGCATCAACCGAGAGTCCCCACCCATGAAAGCATCGGATCTGTTCGTGAAGGCGCTGGAAGCCGAAGGCGTCGAGTACGTGTTCGGCATTCCCGGCGAGGAAAACCTCGATCTGCTCGAATCGCTGCGACGATCGAAGATCAAGCTCGTGCTGACCCGGCACGAGCAGGCCGCCGGTTTCATGGCCGCCACCTACGGCCGTCTGACGGGCCGCACCGGCGTGTGCCTCGCGACGCTCGGGCCCGGTGCGACGAACTTCGTGACGGCCGCCGCGTACGCGCAGCTCGGCGGCATGCCGATGCTGATGATCACCGGCCAGAAGCCGATCAAGTCGAGCAAACAGGGCCACTTCCAGATCGTCGACGTCGTCGACATGATGCAGCCGCTCACGAAGTTCACGCGGCAGATCGTGTCGATCGGCAACATCCCGGCGGCCGTGCGCGAGGCATTCCGGCGCGCGGAGGAGGAGCGTCCGGGCGCCGCGCACCTCGAACTGCCGGAAGACATCGCGCACGAGGAGGGCGACGGCAAGCCGATTCCGCGCAGCTACAGCCGGCGGCCGGTGGCCGAGGAGAAGGCGGTCGCGCACGCGGTCGACGCGATCCAGGCCGCGCGCCATCCGCTGCTGATGATCGGCGCGGGCGGCAACCGCAAGACGACCTGCAAGATGCTGCTCGAATTCGTCGACCGGACGGGCATCCCGTTCTTCACCACGCAGATGGGCAAGGGCGTGATCGACGAAACGCATCCGCTGTGGCTCGGCAACGCGACGCTGTCCGACGGCGACTTCGTGCACCGCGCGATCGAGCATGCCGATTGCATCATCAACGTCGGCCACGACGTGATCGAGAAGCCGCCGTTCTTCATGCGCGCGGACGACAAGACCGTGATCCACGTGAACTTCCTCGGCGCGCAGGTCGATCCCGTCTATTTCCCGCAGATCGAGGTGGTCGGCGACATCGCGAACGCGGTGTGGCAGATGAAGGAAGCGGTGACGCCGCAATCGCACTGGGATTTCGAGCGCTTCAGGATGATCAAGGAGCATTTCGACGCGCATCTGCAGAAGGGCCAGCACGACCCGCGCTTCCCGATGTATCCGGTGCGGATCGTGAACGACCTGTACAACGCGCTGCCGGTCGACGGGATCGTCTGCCTCGACAACGGGATGTACAAGATCTGGTTCGCGCGCTACTGGCGTGCGCACGAACCGAATTCGCTGCTGCTCGACAACGCGCTCGCATCGATGGGCGCCGGGCTGCCGTCGGCGATCGCGACGAAGATCGTGCATCCGCAGCGCAAGGTGATCGCCGTGTGCGGCGACGGCGGTTTCATGATGAATTCGCAGGAGCTCGAAACGGCCGTGCGGCTGAAGCTCGACATCGTCGTGATGATCCTGCGCGACGATGCGTTCGGGATGATCCGCTGGAAGCAGGAAAACATGAACTTCCCCGATTTCGCGATGACGCTGAAGAACCCCGATTTCGTGTCGTATGCGCAGAGCTACGGCGCGCACGGGCATCGCGTCGACGCGGCGGACGATCTCGAGCCGCTGCTGCGCGACTGCTTCGCGACGCCGGGCGTGCACGTGATCGACGTGCCGATCGACTATTCGGACAACGAGCGCGTGCTCAACCGCGAGATCAAGCGCCTGTCGGCGCAACTCTGAATCCGCAGTTCACCGGAAGGAGCGTTCCATGCTGAAGGATACCTATCCGTACTACCTGGCCAACGAGGCCGTCTACGCGAACACCGATCTCGACGTGACCGACAAGTTCAGCGGCAAGATCGCGACGCGGGTCGCGCTGGCCGACGCGAAGGCGATCGATGCGGCCATCGGCGCGGCGGTCGACGCGACGAAGCCGATGCGCGAACTGCCGGCCTACAAGCGGCAGGCGGTGCTCGATCACTGTGTCGCGCGCTTTCGTGAGCGTTTCGACGAGCTGGCCGAGGCGCTGTGCATCGAGGCCGGCAAGCCGATCAACGATTCGAAGGGCGAAGTGACGCGGCTGATCGATACGTTCCGCGTCGCGTCCGAAGAGGCGGTGCGCATCGACGGCGAAGTGATCAATCTCGAGATCTCCGCACGCGCGCAGGGCTACACCGGCTATACGCGGCGCGTGCCGATCGGCCCGTGCTCGTTCATCTCGCCGTTCAATTTCCCGCTGAACCTCGCCGCGCACAAGGTCGCGCCCGCGCTGGCCGCCGGCTGTCCGTTCGTGCTGAAGCCCGCGAGCCGCACGCCGATCGGTGCGCTGATCATCGGCGAGGTGCTCGCGGAAACCGACCTGCCGAAAGGCGCGTTCTCGGTGCTCCCCGCGCATCGCGACGGCGCCGATCTCTTCACGACCGACGAACGCTTCCGGCTGCTGTCGTTCACGGGCTCGCCGGCCGTCGGCTGGGCGCTGAAGGAGAAGGCGGGCAAGAAGAAAGTCGTGCTGGAGCTCGGCGGCAACGCGGCGGCGATCGTCGACGCGGACCAGCGCGATCAGCTCGACTACGTGGTCGACCGTCTCGCGTTCGGCGCGTACTACCAGTCGGGCCAGAGCTGCATCGGCGTGCAGCGGATCCTCGTGCATGCGGACCTGTACGACGCGCTGCGCGACAAGCTGATCGCGAAGACGCGTTCGCTGAAGATGGGCGATCCGAAGGATCCGTCGACGTTCGTCGGCCCGATGATCTCCGAATCCGAATCGCGCCGGCTGTCGGGCTGGATGGATGCGGCGGTCGCGGCGGGCGCGAAGATCGTCGCGGGCGGCCACGTCGACGGCGCGATGTTCGAGGCGACGCTGCTCGAAAACGTCGGCCGCGAACAGGACCTGTACCGCAAGGAGGCGTTCGGCCCGGTCGCGATCCTCGAGAAGTTCGACCGCTTCGACGATGCGCTCGCGCGCGTGAACGACAGCGACTTCGGGCTGCAGGCCGGTGTGTTCACCGATTCGCTCGCGCATGCGCAGCGCGCGTGGGACGAGCTGGAGGTCGGCGGCGTCGTGATCAACGACGTGCCGTCGTTCCGCGTCGACAACATGCCGTACGGCGGCGTGAAGGACTCGGGGCTCGGCCGCGAAGGGATCCGCTACGCGATCGAGGACATGACCGAGCCGCGGCTGATGGTCGTGCGGCGCCGCTAGCGCGACCGCGGGCGGCGCGCTGCGACGGCGGCACGCAGGCGGCGACCGGCGCCTGCGTGCCGTTTTCGTTTCGGCGTACGCACGCGGGCAGCGCGGGGGCGGCGCTGCGTGCCCGGGCGTGATGGCGCCTCGCGTCGCACGTGGCGAACGTGCCGCACGCGCTCGACTGCAAGCCTCGCCTCGTGATGTAATCGCGCGAACCGGCCACCCGGGGTACGACACCGGCTGGCATGCGCATTCATTCTTCACGAGGTCGATTCATGTCCCCCGTCTCGGCATTCAAGCTGATTCTGCTGTCATTCCTCGCGATCGTCGCGCTCGAATGCATCGCCAAGCGGCTGCGCTTGCCGCCCGCGGCCGCGCTGCTGATCGGCGGCATCGGTATCGCGTTCATTCCCGGCCTGCCGCCGGTCAACCTCGACCCGGAACTCGTGCTGCTCGTGTTCCTGCCGCCGCTCTTGATGGACGGTGCGTATTTCACCGTGTGGGAGGAATTCAAGCGCAACGTGGGCGGCATCCTGCTGCTTGCGATCGGTGCGGTGGTGTTCACGACGTTTGCGGTCGGCTTCGCCGTCCACTGGGTCGTGCCGGCGCTGCCGTGGGCCGCGTGCTTCGCGCTCGGCGCGATCGTGTCGCCGCCCGACGCGGTGGCCGCGAAGGCGGTGCTCGAACGCGTCGCGCTGCCGCGCCGGCTGATGGTGCTGCTCGAAGGGGAAAGCCTGTTGAACGATGCGGCCGGCCTCGTGCTGTTCCGCTTCGCGGTGGCTGCCGCGCTGACGGGCGCATTCAGCCTCGAGCACGCGGTCGTGCGCTTCGCTGAACTCGGGCTCGGCGGTGTCGTGGTCGGCTTCGTGGTCGGCAAACTCGTCGTATGGTTCCTGAAGCTGCTCGACGACGACTATCTGGTGATCACCGTCGCGGTGATCGCCGGCTGGATCGCGTACATCGCCGGCGAAATGGTCGAAGTGTCGGGCGTGATCGCGACGGTGACGACCGGCATGATCGTCGGCTGGCACCAGCACGAAGTGTTTTCGGCGGCGGTGCGCACGCGCGGCACCGCATTCTGGCAGGTCATTGTGTTCCTGCTCGAGGCGATGGTGTTCGTGCTGATCGGGCTGTCGCTGCGCGGCGCGATTCATCGGCTCGGCGGCTTCGAGCAGGTGCTCGGCACGATGATGCCGGCGGTGCTGGCGGTGCTCGCCGCCGTGATCGTGTCGCGCTTCGTGTGGGTCTATGCCGTCGAGGGGCTGAAGTGGCCGGTGCGCGGGCTCGTGCGGCGCGGCGGCGCGCCCGACTGGAAGGCCGCGACGATCATGAGCTGGGCCGGGATGCGCGGCGTCGTGACGCTCGCGATCGCGCTGTCGCTGCCGGAGGCGATGCCGGGCCGCGACGTGATCCTGGTCGCGTCGTTCGCCGTGATCCTCGTCACCGTGCTGCTGCAGGGCACGACCATCGGGCCGCTGATCCGGCTGCTGCGCCTGCCGCCGAGCGAAGCGCGCGCCGCGCATCACCTGACCGAGCCGCAGACGTGGGCGCATATCGAGGCGGCGCAGCTCGCGGCGATCCAGCCGCTGGTGCGCGACGAGCGCGGCAACGTGATTCACCCGCGGCTGCTCGAGCAATACACGTATCGCGCGGAGCTGACCGAGCGTGCGAAGGACGAGCCCGAATATCCGGCGGAGATCCGCGTCGCGCACTACGACGTCGTGCTGGCCGCGATCAAGGCCGGCCGCGCGGAATTGTTGCGCCTGCATCGTTCGGGCCGCATTCACGACGAGATGCTGCACATGGTCGAGCGCGATCTCGACCTGCAGGAAGTGTCCGCGCAGCACGCGCGCGGGTAAGCCGCACCCGCGCGCGCACCGGGCGCGGGCCGGTGCGGCGATCGTCCCGGCTACGTTGCCTCGCCGCGATTCCGGCTGTCCGCCGCGGCCTCCGCGCTGCGACCGACGCCCGGGCGCGGCGTCCCCTTTCTCCGTTTCATCTTTCCGATTCCGCCGTAGCGGAATCCGGCCCCGACCCGTTCGACGCACGAGCCTTGCAGCGCATGCAAGCCTCATGCTGCCGGCTTCGCAAACGTTATCGTGTTTCGCGTCCGGAAATGATCTGATTTATCTGAATCCCGCTCTTTCACCATATTTGGCAAAACTAAACCGGAACGAGATAGATGCTGTGTTCTAATTTCATTTAGAATCAGCCGGTTATCTTTATTGAGAGAAAGCGCGCGGAGGTAATGCGACCGTCGTCGGGGGAAAATCGGCGTTCGGATCCCCGCGAGGCAACGCCGACAGGCCAGATCGGCAATCACGGGCGGATTTCTCAACCGCCAAATTAAGATGGCGTCCAAGTCGGATAAACAACTCCTATGAAAGAATCAATTGGAGATTTGGCGTTTGAAACGGTATTTATGAAAGAATCGAGCGGTGAAAATGCGCCGGATTGTCTTGAATCGGGGCTATCGGTTCTGCTCGTCGACGATCAGCCGTTCGTCGGCGAGGTGATTCGCCGCGCGCTGCGCGGCGAGCACGATATCGACCTGCATGTGTGCACCGACGCGCACCGGGCGATGGCGGTCGCGCGCGACGTGAAGCCGACGGTCATCCTGCAGGATCTCGTGATGCCGGACATCGACGGTCTCGACCTCGTTCGCGCATGGCGCGCCGACCCCGACACTGCGCGCGTGCCGATCATCGTGCTGTCGGCGAAGGAGGAGCCGATCGTCAAGCGCGAGGCGTTCATCGCCGGCGCGAACGACTATCTCGTGAAGCTCCCCGACGCGATGGAGCTGACCGCGCGCATCCGCTATCACTCGAATTCGTACCTGATGTCGCGCCAGCGCGACGAAGCGCTGGATTTCCTGTCGCACGACATGCGCTCGCCGCAGACGTCGATCCTCGCGCTGCTCGAGGTCTACCGCACCGAACACGGCGACATGCCGGCGATCATGGAGCGTATCGCCGGCCACGCGCGGCGCGCGCTCGCGCTCGCCGACGGCTTCATCCACCTGACGCGCGCGCAGTCGGAGCGCCGCGCGCACGAGGTCCTGAGCCTGAGCAAGATCGTGCTCGACGCCGTCGACCAGCTGTGGGAGAAGGCGGCCGGCTTCGGCAGCCGCGTCGTGGCCCACGTGCCCGACACCGAATGCGTGACGATGGGCGACCGCATGATGCTCACGCGCGCGGTCGCGAACCTGATCGACAACGCGCTGAAGTACGGGCCGGCCGGCACGGACGTGCACTGCACGCTGAGCGACGATGACGGCGCGTGGCTGATCGGCGTCGAGGATGCCGGCTCGGGCATCGCGCCCGAGCAGCGCACGGCCGCGACCGAGTCGTTCGTGCGGCTGGAATCCGCGCATGGCGCGGCGCGCAGCGGCTTCGGCCTCGGGCTGGCGTTCGTCCGTGCGACGGCCGCGCGGCATCGCGGCCAGATCCTGATGCGCAATACGGCGCGCGGCTTCATGGTCGCGCTGCGGTTGCCGGCGCAGGCGGAGCGGTGATTGCGCGGCGCGGCCTGCCGGTGCCGCGCTGCCCGACAGACCCCGATGCGCTCGTGGCGTGCCGTGCGGCGCGCAGGCGGGCGCGGATTTTTTCAACGCTGAATTTAGAAAGCCCATAACGAACATGGCCACCGTGACGCCTCGCGCGACCAATGAAAGCCTGCATCCGACGATCGGCGGCGCCGCCCGGCTGACGCTCGGCAACCGCATTCTGCTCAGCTTCGGCGTGCTGTTCGTGCTGATGCTGGTGACCGCCGGCGTGTCCTACGAGCGCCTGCGCGCGATCAACGCCGAAGCCGTCAGCATCGAGCGCGATTCGCTGCCCGGCGTCTATCTCGCGGCGTCGCTGCGCGGCGCGGTCAACGAATCGTTCACGATGCTGCAGCAGGCGACCTTCGTCGACAGCGATCCCGAGGCCGTGCAGCGCGATCTCGCGAAGATCGGCGACGCGGTGAAGGACGTCGAGTCGCTGTCGGTCGATTACCAGAACACGACGTTCCGCGACGACGACCGTCAGCGCTTCGCGACGTTTCGCGCGTCGTTCGATCGCTACCTGCCGCTGCTGAACGACGCCGTGCAGAAACATCGCGTGTCGCACGAAGAGGCCGTCTCCGCGTACGCGAAGGTGCAGCTGGCGTGGGTCGAGGTCGTGCGCAACGCGAATACGCTGGTGCAGGAAAACCGCAAGTTCGCCGACCAGTCCGCGAAGCTGATCCGCGAGTCGGTGCAGGACACCGAGATCGTGCTCGCCGCCGCGCTCGGCATCGTGCTGCTGTCCGCGCTCGCGCTCGGCTACGGGCTGTTCCGCGCGGTCACCGTGCCGATGGCGCGGCTCGTCGAGGTGCACGACGTGATGCGCACCGGCAACCTGACGCGCCGCCTCGACTTGCGCCGCCGCGACGAGTTCGGCACGCTGGAGACGGGCTTCAACCGGATGGCCGACGAACTGACCGAACTGGTCGCGCGTGCGCAGCAGTCGTCGCTGCAGGTGACGACGTCGGTCGCCGAGATCGCCGCGACGTCGCGCGAGCAGCAGGCGACCGCCAACGAGACCGCGGCGACGACGACCGAGATCGGCGCGACGTCCCGCGAGATCTTCGCGACGTCGCGCGACCTGCTGCGCACGATGAACGAGGTGGCCGGCGTGGCTGAACAGTCGGCGACGCTCGCGGGCGTGAGCCAGAGCGGCCTCACGCGAATGGGCGAGACGATGCGCAGCGTGATGGACGCGGCCGGTTCGGTGAACGCGAAGCTCGCGATCCTCAACGAGAAGGCGCTGAACATCAACCAGGTCGTCGCGACGATCACCAAGGTGGCCGACCAGACCAACCTGCTGTCGCTGAACGCGGCGATCGAGGCCGAGAAAGCCGGCGAATACGGCCGCGGCTTCGCGGTCGTCGCGACCGAGATCCGCCGCCTGGCCGACCAGACGGCGGTAGCGACCTACGACATCGAGCAGACGGTGAAGGAGATCCAGTCGGCCGTGTCGGCGGGCGTGATGGGAATGGACAAGTTCTCCGAGGAAGTGCGCCGCGGGATGCTCGACGTGCAGCAGGTCGGCGGCCAGCTGTCGCAGATCATCGCCGAGGTGCAGACGCTCGCGCCGCGCTTCCAGATGGTCAACGAAGGGATGCAGACGCAGGCGAACGGCGCCGAGCAGATCACGCAGGCGCTGTCGCAGTTGTCGGAGGCCGCGCAGCAGACGGCCGAATCGCTGCGGCAGTCGTCGCAGGCGATCGACGACCTGACGCTCGTCGCGAACCAGTTGCGCACCAGCGTGTCGCGCTTCAAGGTCGACGCGTGACGCGCGCCGAGTCGCACGGCGGCGCGCACGCGCTGTTCCTGATGTTCGAGCTCGACGGCGAGCGCTATGCGCTCGACGCGGCCGACATCGACGAGGTGCTGCCGCTCGCGGCCGCCAAGGCCGTGCCCGGCGCGCCCGAATGGATCGCCGGGCTGCTGATGCGCGGCGGTCAGCCGGTGCCCGTGATCGACGTGCCGATGCTGGCGCTCGGGCGGCGCGCGCATGCGCTGCGTTCCACGCGGCTGGTGATGGTTCGCTACCGCGTCGAGCAGTTCGAGCGCGAACGCGTGATCGGCCTGATCGTCGAGCGCGCGACGCAGACGCTGCGGATCGACCGCACGGCGTTCCGCGCGAGCGGCATCTCGACCGCGCGCACGCGCTGGCTCGGGCGCGTCGCGAACACGCCGGACGGGATCGTGCAGCAGGTGTCCGTGTCCGACCTGATCGGCGACGTGGCGCGCCTGTATCTGTTCGACGGCTTGCCGGGCCACGGAGGGGAGTTCGCATGAGAGCGTCCGATTCGCGATTTCGAGGCTGGCTGCTGCGCGAAACCGGCATCGATCCCGATTCGCTCGGCAACGATTTCCTGCTGCGTGCGCTGACGGAGCGCGTGCACGCGCTGCAGGGCGACGGCGAGCGGCTGCCGTCGGCCGCGCGCGCGCCCGTCACGCCGGAAGCGCTCGATGCGTACTGGCAGCAGCTCAACGCGTCGGCGGACGAGCGGCGCGCGCTGATCGAGCTGTTCGTCGTGCCGGAAACGTGGTTCTTCCGCGATCGCGAGGCGTTCGCGACGCTCGCGCGGCTCGCGGCCGAGCGGCTTGCGGCGGCGCCCGCGCGCGTGATCCGCGTGCTGAGCGCGCCTTGCTCGACCGGCGAGGAACCGTATTCGGCGGCGATGGCGCTGCTCGACGCCGGGCTCGATCCGGCCAGCTTCACGATCGACGCGATGGACCTGAGCGCGCGTGCGGTCGAACACGCGCGGCTCGGCTGCTATGGGCGCAATGCATTTCGCGGCACCGCGACCGAATTCCGCAGCCGCTACTTCACGCCCGTCGCGGACGGCTGGCTGCTCGACGAACGCGTGCGCGCATGCGTGCAGTTTCGCCAGGCGAACCTGGTCGAACCGGCGGCCGACACGGGCGTCCGCTACGACTTCGTGTTCTGCCGCAACGTGCTGATCTATTTCGACCGCGACGCGCAGGACCGCGTGATCGGTTCGCTGGAAAGCCGACTCGTCGACGACGGTGTGCTGTTCGTCGGTCCCGCCGAAACGGGCGTCGCGATGCGTCACGGGATGCGCTCGGCGCGCGTGCCGCTCGCCTTCGCGTTCCATCGTGCGCACGGCGGCGCCGTGGACGGTTACGCGGCCCGGCATGCAGCGCCGATGGCTGCGCTCGCGCCATACCGGCGCGCGGAGCGTTTCGCGGTCGCGCCGCCGGTTCAGACACGGCCGCCGCTGGCCGTGCCGCCGGCGTGGACCGGCGCCGCACCGTCGCTCGGCGCGCTCGCGCCGGCCGAGCGTGCGACGGCGCCCGAGCCGCCGGCCGACTTGCGCGGCGACGCGCCGCTCGATGCGCTCGATGCCGGCAACGCGGCGCATGCGGCCGACGCGCCTGCGGCGCCCGTTGCCGACAGCGCCGCACCGACGCTCGAGGAAGCGCAGGCGCTCGCGAACGCGGGCGCGTTCGACGAGGCCGAGCGCGTGCTCGCCCGGTTCTCCGCGCATGCTGGGCCGCACGCGGACGCGTTCTACCTGAACGGGCTGATCGCGGACGCGCGCGGGCGCGCCGCGGAAGCGGGCGATTTCTACCGGAAGGCGCTGTATCTGCGGCCGACGCATCACGAAGCGCTGACGCATCTCGCGACGTTGCTGGACGTCGGCGGCGACGGCGCCGGTGCGCAATGGCTGCTCGAGCGTGCGCGGCGCTCGGCCGGATGATGAGAATACGGGTTGGGAGCCGAGATCGGGATGACCGAGGAAAGAATGAACCGCGACGCCGTCGCCACTGACGACACGACGATCGGCGTCGACGACTGCTGGAACCGGATCGGCACGCGTGGCGACCGTTCGTGCGAGCGGCTGGCCGACTGCCTGCGCTGCCTGAACTGCCCGGTCTACGCGTATCACGCGGCGAAGCTGCTCGAGCGTCCGCTCGACGCGGCCGAGATGGCCGACGCCACGCAGCGGATCGGCGCGGTCGACGCGCCGCGCGCGCACGCCGACGACGATACGCGCCAGGCGGCGCTGGCGTTTCGCGTCGCCGACGAATGGCTCGCGCTGCCGATCGGCGTGCTGCGCGAGATCGCCGGCACGCGCCCGATCCATTCGCTGCCGCATCGCCGTCATTCGGCCGTGCGTGGCGTGGTCAACATTCGCGGCACGCTGCGCATCGCGATCTCGATCGGCGCGTTGCTCGGCCTCGGCGCGGGCAACGGCAGCGGACGCACCGCCGACGGCCGTTTCACGCGGCTGCTGGTCGCCGCGCACCAGGGCGAGCCGGTCGTGTTCCCGGTCGACGAAGTCGAGGGCGTGCTGCACTTCGGCGCGTCCGAATGGGTGCCCGTGCCGGCGACGGTCGGGCGCGCGAGCGCCGGGCTGTCGCGCGGCGTGCTGTCGTGGCGCGGCAAGTCGGTCGGCCTGCTCGACGACGACCGGCTGTTCGACGCCGTCACACGGAGCATGCGATGAGCGACGACGATCTCAGTCACCTGTCGCTGCTCGAGTTGTATCGCGAGGAGACGCGCACGCAGACCCAGGCGCTGTCCGAGCGCCTGCTCGCGCTCGAAGCGGGCGAGCCGGACTCCGCCGCGCTCGAGGCATGCATGCGCGCCGCTCACTCGTTGAAGGGTGCCGCGCGCATCGTCGGCGTGCCGCTCGGCGTCGACATCGCGGGCCGGATGGAAGAATGCTTCGTCGCCGCGCAGGCCGGCACGGTCGTGCTGACGGCCACGCACGTCGACGTGCTGCTCGCCGGCGTCGACCTGCTGGTGCGCGTTGCCGATCCGCAGGCCCAGCCCGTGTCGCCTGCCGAGATCGACGCGTTCGCGCTGGCGCTGACGGGCGCCGACGGTACACACGCGATGCCGGCGCCGGCGTTCGCGCCGCCGCCGGCGCCGCCGTCCGTCGTGCCGTTTCGCGAGCTCGATGGCGCCGCGAACGAACCCGTGGGGACCGGCGCCGCGGTGCCTCCGCTCGCGGTGTCGGCGGCCGTGCCGGATCCGGTTCAGGCCGGCCGCGCGGCCGGTGCGGGCGCGATGCGCCGCGTGCGCGCCGATACGCTGAACCGGCTGCTGAGCCTGTCCGGCGAATCGCTCGTCGAGTCGCGCTGGCTGAAGCCGTTCGCCGAATCGATGCTGCGCGTGAAGCGTGCGCAGCGCGATGCGGCCCGCTCACTCGATCTGTTGTACGAACAGTTCGCCGACGAGCTCGACGCCGGCGTGCTCGCGTCGGTGAACGAAGTGCGGCACATGCTGAACGACCTGCAGCGTTCGCTCGCCGAGCGCATGGACGAATTCGACCGCTTCGAGCGGCGCAGCACGCATATCGCCGAGCAGCTGTACGACGAGGCGCTGCAGTGCCGGATGCGGCCGTTCGGCGACGCGACGCGCGCGTATCCGCGCATCGTCCGCGATCTCGCGCGCTCGCTCGGCAAGCAGGTGCGCTTTTCGATCGTCGGCGAAGGCACGCAGGTCGATCGCGACATCCTCGACCTGCTCGACGCGCCGCTCGGCCATCTGCTGCGCAACGCGATCGACCATGGCGTCGAGTCGCCCGATGCGCGCCGCGCACGCGGCAAGCCGGCCGAGGCGAGCGTGACGCTCGAGGCGCGTCACAGCGCCGGCTCGCTGCTCGTCAGCGTGATCGACGACGGGCCGGGCGTCGACATGGACGCATTGCGCGCGGCCGTCGTGCGCCAGCGGCTGACCGACGACGAAACGGCCGCGCGCCTGTCCGATCCCGAGCTGCTCGAATTCCTGCTGCTGCCGGGCTTCTCGATGCGCGACGCGGTGACCGACGTGTCGGGGCGCGGCGTCGGCCTCGACGCGGTGCAGGAGATGGTGCGCGGCGTGCGCGGCGCGGTGCGCATCTTCAACGAGCCGGGCGCGGGCATGCGTTTCGTGCTGCAGCTGCCGCTGACGCTGTCGGTGATCCGCAGCCTGCTGGTCGAGGTCGGCGGCGAGCCGTACGCGTTCCCGCTCGCGCACGTGCGCCGCACGCTGGAACTCGCGCACGACGACATCGACGTGCTCGAAGGCCAGCCGCATTTTCCGTTCGACGGCCGGCGCGCGGGCCTCGTCGCCGCGCATCAGCTGCTCGACGCGGGCGAGCCCGACGTCGCACGCGCGAGCACGGCGGTCGTGGTCGTCGGCGGCGAGCCCGAACTGTACGGCATCGCCGTCGACCGCTTCCTCGGCGAGCGGATGCTCGTCGTGCAGCCGCTCGACAGCCGCCTGAACAAGATCCAGAACATCGCGGCCGGCGCGTTGCTCGAGAACGGCGACCCGGTGCTGATCGTCGACGTCGAGGACCTGATCCGCTCCGTCGACAAGCTCGTGCGCGGCGGCCAGCTCGCGAAGCTCACGCGCGATCCGCAGCTCGCGCTCGGCGACCGCCGCCGCCGCGTGCTGGTCGTCGACGATTCGCTGACGGTGCGCGAGCTCGAACGCAAGCTGCTGGAGAAGCGCGGCTACGACGTGACCGTCGCCGTCGACGGGATGGACGGCTGGAATGCGGTGCGCAGCGACGCGTTCGATCTCGTCGTGACCGACGTCGACATGCCGCGCATGGATGGCATCGAACTCGTCACGCTGATCAAGAACGACCCGATGCTCAAGCGCGTGCCGGTGATGATCGTGTCGTACAAGGATCGCGACGAGGATCGCCGGCGCGGGCTCGATGCCGGCGCCGACTACTACCTCGCGAAGAGCAGCTTCCACGACGAGGCGCTGCTCGACGCGGTGCACGACCTGATCGGGGATGCGCGCGGATGAACATCGGCATCGTCAACGATCTGCCGCTTGCCGTCGAGGCGCTGCGCCGCGTGATCGCGCTGCGTACCGATCACCGCGTGCTGTGGGTGGCGACCGATGGCGACGAGGCCGTGGACTTCTGCGTTGCGCATCCGCCCGATCTCGTGCTGATGGATCTCGTGATGCCGAAGCTCGACGGCGTGGCCGCGACGCGGCAGATCATGGCGCGTGCGCCGTGCGCGATCCTGATCGTGACCGCGAGCGTCAGCGCGAACACGTCGTCCGTCTACGAGGCGATGGGCGCCGGCGCGCTCGATGCGGTCGACACGCCGACGCTCGCGCTCGGCCTGCCGTCGGATGCGGCGCCGCAGCCGCTGCTCGCGAAGATCGACCAGATCGGCCGCTTGCTCGAAAGCAGGACCGCGCCGCTCGTGCCGCCGGGGCCCGCGCCCGCGCGCGGCCAGCCGACGCTGATCGCGATCGGCGCGTCGGCCGGCGGCCCGACCGCGCTCACCGCGCTGCTGCGCGCGCTGCCGGCGGATTTTCCGGCCGCGCTCGTGATCGTGCAGCACGTCGACCAGGCGTTCGCACTCGGGATGGCGGAGTGGCTCGACGGCTATACGCGGCTGCCCGTGCGCGTCGCGCGGCAGGGCAGCGTGCCGCAGGCGGGCGAGGTGCTGCTCGCGGCGACCAACGATCACCTGTGCCTGTCGCCGCGCGGCGTGCTCGGCTATACGCGGCATCCGGCCGAGACGCCGTACCGGCCGTCGATCGACGTGTTCTTCAACAGCGTCGCCGACGGCTGGCAGGGCGACGCGCTCGGCGTGCTGCTGACCGGGATGGGGCGCGACGGTGCGCTCGGGCTGAAGGCGATGCGCGCGAAGGGCTGCTACACGATCGCGCAGGACCAGGCGACCAGCGCCGTGTACGGGATGCCGAAGGCGGCCGCGGCGATCGGTGCGGCGTCGGCGATCCTGCCGCTCGAGCGGATCGCGCCGCAGCTGATCGCGCGCGTGACGCGCGTGCCGCCCGACTGACGGCGGGCCGCATTGCGCGCGCAGCGCGGCGTCGCGTACAATTGCCGCCTGCGGAGATGGCATGCCTCCCTGCGGTCGAATCCGTCGCGTTGCGCACGCGGTTCGGCCCTCAACCGCCGGTTTGCCCGGCTGATGATGCCTGCGTGTTCCTGGGTCGTCAGGAGGTCGCAGGCCGTCCATGCGGTGTTCTGCCGCCCAGGTTTCGATGTTCCGTCGAATCTGGAAACCATGTTTTTCTCGACTTCTGCCGATATTTTCGCGACCGTGCGCTACGTGTGCCGCTGGCTCGCGCTCTCGGCCCTGCTCGGCGCGCTGGCCGGCACGGCTTCCGCGTTGTTCCTGATCGCGCTCGACTGGGCGACCGGCACGCGCATCGCGCATCCGTGGCTGCTGTGGGGGCTGCCGGCCGCCGGCTTCGCGACCGGCTGGGTCTATTACCGGTTCGGCCAGTCGGTCGCGCGCGGCAACAACCTGCTGATCGACGAGATTCACGACCCGAAGGCGCTCGTGCCGAAACGGATGGCGCCGCTCGTGCTCGTCGCGACCGTCGTCACGCACCTGTTCGGCGGGTCGGCCGGCCGGGAGGGCACGGCCGTGCAGATGGGCGGCGCGCTCGCCGATCGCGTCACCCACGTGTTCCGCCTCGATCGCGAGCATCGGCGCGTGCTGCTGATGGGCGGCATCGCGGCCGGGTTCTCGTCGGTGTTCGGCACGCCGCTCGCGGGTGCCGTGTTCGGGCTCGAGGTGCTCGCGATCGGCCGCGTGCGGTACGACGCGCTGTTGACCTGCGTCGCGTCGGCGATCGTCGCGGATGTCGTGTGCCGCGCGTGGGGCGTGCATCACACCGTGTATGCGATTCCGTTCGTGCCGGCCGTGTCGGCGACGGGGCTGGCCGCGACGGTCGTGGCAGGTGCCGCGTTCGGTGTCGCCGGGCGGCTGTTCGCGTTCGCGACGCATGCGCTGACCGCATGGTTCCGGCGCGTCGTGCGCTACGCGCCGCTGCAGCCGGTGCTCGGCGGCGTGCTGGTGGCGGTTGCCGCGACCGTGCTGAACGTGCCGCAGTATCTGGGGCTCGGGATTCCGACGATCGAAGCGGCTTTCCACGGGCCGCTGCCCGTCTACGATTTCGCGGGCAAGTTCGCGTTTACGGTGGTCACGCTCGCGTCGGGATTCAAGGGCGGCGAAGTGACGCCGCTGTTCTACATCGGCGCGACGCTGGGCAACGCGCTTGGCCAGGTGCTCGCGCTGCCGGTGCCGGTACTCGCCGGGCTCGGCTTCGTCGCGGTGTTCGCGGGCGCGGCGAACACGCCGATCGCGTCGACGATCATGGCCATCGAACTGTTCGGCGCCGATGTCGGCGTGTACGCGATCGTGGCGTGCGTGGTCGCGTATCTGTTTTCCGGACACGCGGGGATTTACCGGTCGCAGCGGGTGGCGGTGGGGAAGGGGGCGCGGGTGGAGGCGGAGTGAGGGCGGCGTCCGGAGCGTCCCGCGCCGGGGTGCCGGACGGAAAGCCGGTATCCGGCGATCGCGTGATCGCCGGGTCGAGCGACGTTCGTTACGCCTTCGGCAGCTTCGCGACGTTGCGCGCGAGCAGTTCCTCGATATCGATGCCCTTGTCGGCCAGCAGCGCCGTGACGACGCCGGTCAGTTCGCCGAGCGTTTCCTGGACCGATTCGCGGATCGTATCGACGACCACTTGCGTGCTGCGCTCGATCTCGATGTTCACGTTGTCGTCGACGCCCTTCGCGTCGAAGGTCGTCGCGCGTCGCGTTTCCGGAATCAGCCACACGTCGAACCAGCCTTCTTCGCGATCGACGTCCGATACCGTGAGGCTGCAGCCGTTGATCGCGATATAGCCCTTCGCGAACACGTATCGCCTGAATTCGGCCGGCACGCCGATGCGGATCATCCGGTTGTGTTCGGACGATGCGATGTGCAGGATGGTCCCCATGAAGTCGACGTGGCCGGACAGCGGATGTCCGCCGATTTCCGCGCCGTCCTTCGCGGCGCGTTCGACGTTGACGCGGGCGCCGGTCGTCAGGTTGGCGAGCGTGGTGATGCGCAGGCTCGGCAACATCACGTCGAAGTCGATCAGCACCGGCGAATGGATCGTCGTCACCGTCAGGCAGACGCCGTCGACCGACACGCTCGCACCGATCTCGATGTCGCTGGTGAACCCTGCGGGAAATTCGATGCTGAACGTCCTCAGTTCGCCGTGATCCTCGATGGCCTTGATGACGCCAACACCCTGAACGATGCCTGTAAACATGATCTGCCTTTTGTCGCGAATTGCCTGGCCGGTATGATAAGTGATCCGGGGCGCGACATCGGCCGGTAGCCCTCTGAAAACGTTTCGTTCGCGCGCTTTCAAAAAAGTCGCCATGAGAAACGTTTGCAGCCGGGTTAACTCGTGTATCGGCTCGGTTGCCGGCTGACTACTCTGGTCGTGCGCCCATTGCGGCGTACTGTTAAGAGCTTTGGCCCGCCACGAGCGGGCATTTTTTTGCTCCGTTGAATTCATCGACGAAACGGCGTAACGCAGTCCGACGGCGCCCGCCGCAGGAAGTCACGGTTGAAACGTAAATCAATGTCAATCGCACCGGGGAAGTGTTGTCAGACGATTTTGCGATGCGTTACGATACGCACGTCTCGCGCTTGCGCGTTCAGCCAAACGTTTGCTGGAGGCGCCATTCTAAAATTCCGGGAGCGTGGGCGTATATAGTGTTTCGGCGTCCCGAAAAAAAAGCCCCACCCACATTGCAGTGTGGTGAGGGGCAGGAAGGCATCTGCTCTGGCACGAGGAAGATGCAACGCGAAGTATAGTGGGTGACGTAACGTTGTGAAATAGAGAGATATGGCAAGCGGCATTGCTTGCATTTGCATGTCGAATGCATTTGTAAGTTTTGCGCTGTCGCAATGGTCACCGCTGAAACGCCAGGACGTCCTGCGAAGCCCGCGAAAGCGGGCTTTTTTTTGGTTCGTCGGCGTGCCCTCGATCGGCATCCGGTCACGCTTCGGCGCGCTCGCCGAGCGGGCCGCCCGCATCGCTGCCGACAGCCTGCCGCGAATCGATCAAGCCCTTCGCCAGCTCCAGCGCCTGCCGCTCGAACAGCCGGCGATAGATCCCGCCGTTGATCCGGATCAGCGCATCGTGATTGCCTTCCTCGATCACCTTGCCGCGATCCAGCACGAGCAGGCGATCGAGCGAGCGCACCGTCGACAGCCGGTGCGCGACCACGAGCGTCGTGCGGCCGACCATCAGCCGCTCCATCGCCTGCTGGATCAGCACCTCGCTTTCGCTGTCGAGGCTCGACGTCGCTTCGTCGAGGATCAGGATCGGCGCATCCGCGAGGAACGCGCGCGCGATCGCGACGCGCTGGCGTTCGCCGCCCGACAGCTTGATCCCGCGCTCGCCGACGAGCGTGTCATAACCGTCCGGCAGCGCGGCGATGAAGTCGTGCGCGCTCGCCAGCCGCGCGGCGCGCTCGATCTCCGCACGGCTCGCGTCGGGACGCGCATACGCGATGTTCTCCGCGAGCGTACGGTGGAACAGCACCGGTTCCTGCTGGACGATCGCGATCTGGCTGCGCAGCGAATCCTGCCGCACCTGCGCGATGTCCTGGCCGTCGATCGTGATGCGGCCGCCCGACACGTCGTACAGGCGCTGGATCAGCTTGATGAACGTCGTCTTGCCGGACCCCGAATGGCCGACGAGACCGACGCGCTCGCCGGGCGCGATGCGCATCGAGAAGTCGTCGTACAGCGGCACCGGATGGTTGCCGTAGCGGAACGTCACGTGCTCGAAACGGATCTCGCCCCGGTCGATCCGGATCGCCGGCGCGCCGGGGCGATCGTCGATGCCGAGCGGCTGGCGCTCGAGCGCGACGAGCTCTTCCATGTCGTTGACCGAACGCTGCAGGTTGCGGATGTGCATGCCGACGTCGCGCAGGTAGCCCTGCAGCATGAAGAACATCGTCAGCGAGAACGCGATGTCGCCGACGCTCGCTTCATCGTTCGCCCACAGCCGCAGCGCGACGCCGATCATCGCCGCCTGCATCGCGACGAGCATCGCGCCCTGCAGCCCACCGTTGAACGTGCCGCGCACCCACGTGCGGCGCGTGCGCTGACGCCACTTGCCGATCACGCGCGAGAGCCGCGCTTCCTCGCGTGTTTCCGCGCCGAACGCCTTGACGACCGCGTTGCAGCTGACCGCGTCGGCGAGCGCGCCGCCCATGCGCGTATCCCACATGTTGCCGAGCCGCGCGGCCGGCGCGACGATGCCGAGCGACACGGCGACCGTCACCGAGATGTACAGCAGCGATCCCGCGCCGACGACGAGTCCCATCACCGGCCAGTGCGTGCCGAGCAGCACGGTCGCGCCGACGAGCATCGTGACCGACGGCAGCAGTGCGATCAGCACGGTGTCGTTCAGCAGGTCGAGCGCCCAGATGCCGCGCGTGATCTTGCGCACGGTCGAGCCCGCGAAGCTGTTCGCGTGCCAGTCGGTCGAGAAGCGCTGCACGCGATGGAACGACGCGGCCGCGATCTCGCTCATCATCTTCAGCGTCAGCGTGATGATGTTCAGGTAGACGCCTTGCCGCAGCAGTGTCGCGCCGATGCCGAGCGCGGCCAGCGTGCCGAACGCGGTGACGGCCGCGTGCCACGCGGCGGCGCGGTCGCTCAGGCCCGTCGACAGCGCATCGACGAGACGCCCGGCGAACAGCGGCGTGAGTACGTCGGCGAGCGCGCCGAGCAGCGCCAGTGCCGCGATCGCCGCGATGCGCACCGGCTGCTTGCGCCAGTAGCGGAACGTGAAGCCGAAGACGGCCTGGAATGCCTGGCCGCCCAGATGGGTGGTTTTGCTGGTCATGTATCGTTGCCCGGCGCATCGCGCGACGGGACTTTCCGGTTCGGAGAACGTCGAAAACGCAACAGCCGGCCCGCACGGACGACGCGGACGAAACGAAACGGGCTGTCGGGAAATTGCGCGGGCTGGCCGGTTAGCGGAGCACTCGGGAGCCGGCGCGGACGACGGGCGGAATCAGCCGCGTCGTGGGACCACGTTCGGGAAGGCTGCTGGCATTCGGAACATCTGCACCTCCCTGAAGTGAACGGTTGAAAGGACGCCGAAAAGACGTGCAGGGATTTTATCAGCAGGGGACGATGCGCCGCAATGTCTGACGAATACGGCGTTGCAGCGTCGATACGGTTAGTATTCGAGGTTTCGGCCCTATTTCGTGTGCGTTCCGCGGTGCGGTGCCGCACGGGCCGGCGGCCCGCATCGATTACACTTTGCGGTTGCGCGCCGGCCGCTGCGGCCGCGCAGGTTCACCACGATACATTCCCGAGGAAACGATGAGCGACGTTCAGCAAGGCATCCTGGCTCCGATCGACACGGCGGCCCGATACCTGACTTTCACGATTTCGAACAACACCCGTGTCGCCGCGGCACTGATGGCGTTGCGCGAGCTCGTCGACGGGCGCGGCGCGGTCGCCGGTTTCGGGCACGCGCTGGCCGCGCACCTCGGGCGTCCGGTGCCGGGCCTCACCGAATACCCTGCGTTCGCGGTGAACGATCGCACGCTGCCGATCACGCCGGCCGACGTCTGGGTCTGGCTGCGCGGCGACGATCGCGGCGATCTCGTGCTGCGTTCGCGGGCGATCGAGCGCGCGCTCGCGCCGGCGTTCGCGTTGCAGGACGTGGTCGACGGGTTCCGCTATTCGAACGATCGCGACCTGTCCGGTTACGAGGACGGCACCGAGAACCCGACCGGCGACGACGCGCTCGCCGCGGCGATCGTCGCCGGGCAGGGCGCCGGGCTCGACGGTTCGAGCTTCGTCGCGGTTCAGCAGTGGCTGCACGACTTCGACGAGATGGAGCGCATCGCGTCCGGCGACATGGATCACATCATCGGCCGCCGCCGCTCGGACAACGAGGAACTCGACGATGCGCCCGAGTTCGCGCACGTGAAGCGCACCGCGCAGGAGAGCTTCGAGCCGGAGGCGTTCATGCTGCGCCGTTCGTCGCCGTGGTCCGATGCGCGCCGCGCGGGGCTCTACTTCGTCGCGTTCGGCGCGTCGTTCCGCGCGTTCGACGTGCAGATGCGCCGGATGAGCGGCGCCGACGACGGCATCGTCGATGGCCTGTTCCGCTTCACGCGGCCGCTGACCGGCGCGTATTTCTGGTGCCCGCCGGTGAAGGACGGCAAGCTGGACCTGTCCGCGCTCGGACTGTAAACGCGTCACGCCATCCGGAAACGGGCGGCCCGCGCATCGTGCGCGGCCCGCCCGTTTTGCTTGTTGCGTGCCGCCGCGTGCGGCTCGGCACGAACGGCACGAACGGCACGAACGGCACGAACGGCACGCAGTGCGTCACGCGAGCGTCGTTTCGATGCGTGTGCCGCGCTTGATGAACAGCGTCACCGGCGTCTTCTCGCAGATCTCCGCGAGGCGCTGGCGCTGGGCGTCGTCGAGCGGACCGTCGAGCGTCACGACGCGGCGCACGTATTGCTGCCCTTCGCGATCGGCATGCAGCTCGGTGCGCACGTCGATGCGCACCGCCGGCCACGTCTTGCGCTGCATGTACATGCGCAGCGTCGCGGCCGTGCATTGCGCGAGGCCGGCCAGCACCAGCTCGAACGGTGCCGGCCCGAGGCCCTGTCCGCCTTCGCGCGGCGCTTCGTCCCCGGTCAGCGCGTGCGTGCCGGCCTGCAACTGGACGACGTAGTTCGGCGCGTCGGCGGCGAGGGTGGCGGCAGCGTGGATGAGCGGCATGGCAAGTCTCCGGTAAGCGGGGAAGAGGGGAAGAGGGGCCGCGTCGCTGCGCGGCATGTCAGCCGTCAGCATACCGTCTTGCCGGAAATCGCGGGCGCGACGCGTGCTCGACGCGATCAGTCGGCACTGACGCCGGCACTCCGGCGCACGAGTGCGGCCACGCGTTCGCGCACCCACTGGTGCGCCCGGTCGACTTCGCGCGATTCGTGCCAGTACGCGAGCAGCGGAAACGGCTTGAGCCGCAGCGGCAGCGGCTGCACGGCGATCGGCAGCAGCGCCGCCATGCGCAGCGCATACGTGTGCGGCAGCGTCAACAGCAGGTCGCCCGCGGCGGCGATCTGGCACGCGGCGAAATAGTGCTGGCAGGCGAGCTGGATATGACGGAAGCGCCCATCGTTGCCGAGCAGCACGTCCAGCGATTGCGGTTCGCCGAGCGACGACACCGCGATGTGCCGGGCGGCGAAATAGTCGGCGCGCCGCAGTGGCCCGTGCATCAGCGGATGGTCGTGCCGCATCGCGACGACCAGCGAATCGTCGAGCAGGTGTTCGGTCGCGATGCGCGGGCCGGTCTGCACGCGCCGATCGACGGCGAGATCGAGATTGCCCGACGCGAGTTCGCGCTCGATGTCGTGCACCGCGATGCGACGGCTCACGAATCGCAGGCCCGGCGCTTCGCCGGCGAATGCGGCGACGATCTGCGGCAGCGCGATCGATTCGAGCACGTCGCGGATGCCGACCGCGATGCTCAGATCGAGCGTCGCCGGATCGAATGCCGCCGGCTCGCGCGCGGTGCGCTGCAGGCCGGCGAGATGAAGCTGCACGTCCGCGATGATCGCGCGCGTGCGTTCGGTCGGCACGATCCGGTTGCCCTGGCGCACGAACAGCGGGTCGTCGAAATGCGCGCGCAACCGGTTGAGCGCATGCGTGACGGCCGGCTGCGTCAGGTGCAGCGCGCGGGCAGCCGCACCGATGCCGCCGTGCACGTAGACGGCGTCGAGCACGCGGAACAGGTTCAGGTCGAGACGGTGATCGGCGGGCACGGGCGCGAGCGGAAGTGGCAACGTCGCCGATTCTAGAACGATCGCGCCGGGTTGGCCGAGCACGCGGGTACGCGGACGATCGAACACGTGCCGTGCGCTTGATGCGTGCCGATCTCTCCGGTTCCGGATTGCGACAACGTTTGCCTGAATCGATTCGGCGCTTTACGGGCGACTTGTCTCCATTCAGCGCAAACCCGCAGTATCGGTGAAAGCTGTTTAACAATCTATAAAAATACGAGACCGGGATGTGCGGTTTGTTTTTAATCTTACAGAGAAAGCCGTGATTGTCGCGTGTGATCGGACGGATTTCGTCGTGACGATAATGAACCCGTTATTGAAGGATTCACGCGTATTACCCGGGCAGGCTTGTATCAATCCGCCACAACCCTGTCGGCGTCGGCCAGTTCCGAGGCGCATTCCGATTTAAAGATATGATGCGGACGCTTTTTCAAGCATAGAGAAGCGCATCGATCAAATAAAAAGCGCATTTGAGAGAAGTAGGCAGGAAAAAACGGGGGCTGGGCAAGTGGATGCTGGTGAACAACGGGTGGTTGTCGTCTTTCTGAGTGCGGGTTTCTCGCTGGCCCAGGCCGCGTACATGATCGAGGCGTTCAACCTCGCCAATCGGCTGCTGCCGGTGGCGCCGGGCTATCGGGTGGAGTTCGTGTCGGCCAGCGGCGGGCTGCTGCCGTCCTCGTCCGGTGTGCAGGTGACGACCGACATGCTCGACGATACCCACGTACGATCCGTGCATGCGTTTTTTCATCTGCATGGCGACCATCTGCTGTTCGCATGGACCGAAGCGCTGCTTCGCCGGTTTCGCGCCGTGCACGCGCAAGCGCGGTGGATCGTGGACGACGTGAAAATGCCCGCGACGATCGTGTCGAAGCGTGCTGGCGTGCGGCAGCCTGCGGCGTCGATAGTCAGTTTCGTGTCGGCGGCGGACCGTGCGGACGAGCCGACCGGAGCAGCGGACGTGCTTCCGGTTCTGCTGGAATTGTTCAGACATGAACTCGGCTCCGGCGCGGCCGAGCAAATCGAACGACACGTTTGCCGCGATGCCGGCGAACTTCTCGCGCATTCGGCACAGTGGTCGATGCGCGAACTCGCCGCGAGTCAGCCGATTCGCATGGCCATGCAGCTCCTGCGCGCGCGCAGTGTCGAGCGGATCTCGATCGTCCAGGTCGCACAGGCCGTCGCGATGAGCGAGCGCAACTTCCTGCGGCGCTTCAAGAAGGAAATCGGTGTCACGCCAACGGAATTCGTATTGAGCGTTCGCCTCGAGTGCGCACGGCACATGCTCGTCCACACCACGCTGCCTGCCGACAAGGTCGCGCGGCGCACCGGTCTCGGCAACGGCGAGCGCCTCGCGAAGTTGTTCCGGCAGCACCTGGCGCTGTCGCCCACGGAATTTCGTGTCGTCGAGCGCGAGCGAATCGCGAAGGCCGGAATCGAGCTGGCTTGCTCGCCGACACCGGGTCGCGGGCACGACGCACGATCGTTCGAGCCGGCGAGCGGACGCTCGAACGGTAACGTCCGGTATTGCCGGAGCGCCGCGATTCGATCGAAACGCGACGACGCGTCGGCACCCGAAACTGCGTGCGTTACGCCACATGTTACGCGGCGCGTAACGTAACAGCGGCGTTGCGACGTATCGCGCGCACCCGTCCAGGCGGAATCCGATTCCTGAACGATTTCGCGTAATCCACGGATTTCATGCGAGTTTCGGTTCCATAAAGAACGGGCGCCTGTCCTGGCTTGTATGGATGGCACGCTTTCTGCTTATTGTCGTGCGTGCCGCAGTATTTAACATCAATAACATCAGACCAATCATGAATTCGATTCCGACTTTCGGTATCGGCGCCGGGGAAATGCCGTCGATGCCATTCATTTGCCCTGCTGGTAGCAAGCGGGTCGTCCCGTGCATGCAGCAGTACCGGGGCCCGCGTCCCTGATTTAATCCTCGACCGCGTCACCGCGTCACCGCGTCACCGCGTCACCGCATGAATCGCTTTTGCGAGCATGCGCGGCGATGTATTCGCTCGTCGCAATGCGTGCGTCATTCCGTGTCGCCGGTCTGAATCAATAACGTGAATTCTTCGTTCCCGGTCCAACGGTGAGCGATAAATAGGAATCCTATATGGCGAACGGCTGTCGACCGGCTATGCGAAAGCCGTCGCGCGTAGTGGCGGGGCTGTTCGCGCGATGGAGGGAGTTCCGGTATTCCGGAGCTGCCGATCGCGTCGTGAGTGCGGGGGCAAGATGAGCGAGACGTCACATTTCGAATACAGGTCGGTGGCACCGAGTGTCCAGGGGGCCGCAGCGCGTACGGTCGATCTGATGCTGATCGTGTTCGGTGCCGTGCTGGCCGCGCATTTCCGTTTCGACGCGGTCGTGAATGCGCGACTCGACGCTTCGGTCGTGGCGTTCTCGAGTGCCTTTTCGTTGATGTTGTTCCCGATGTTCGGCGTGTATCAGTCGTGGCGAGGGCGTTCGCTGTTCCGGCTGGCGGGGCAACTGGCGCTCGCCTGGCTGATCGCGCAGGCGGGTGCGCTGGTGGTCACGTTCACGCTTCACAGGTCGGAGGCCGTGTCGCGGTTGTGGTTCGCATACTGGACGGGCATGACGGGCACGGCTCTGGTCCTGGTCAGGCTGGCCGTCCACGCGATGCTGCGCCGGCTCCGGCATGCGGGCATGAACCTGCGATCGGTCGCGGTCGTCGGGCGCGGCGACTATTGCCGCCGTGTACTGCGCACGATCGTGCAGTCGCCCGCGAGCGGCTTTCGCGCCGCTGCGGTACTGGATGTCGATTCCGCGGCGTGCGGGCCGGTAGCGGGCATTCCGGCGTTCGAGAGCGAAGCGGCGTTCATTGCCCATGTGCGCCAGCAAGGCATGCGCGAACTCTGGCTTGCGCTGCCTTTATCGGAGGAACGCACGATTCTCCGCTTCGTGTCGGAATTCCGCGACGAGCTCGTGAACATCCGCTTCATGCCTGACGTTACTGCGCTGTCGCTGTTCGACAGTGCGCTGACGGACGTGCTTGGCGTACCGGCGATCAATCTCGCCGCCTCGCCGCTGCCGCCGCACGCGCTGCTGAGCAAGGAAATTTTCGACCGATGTTTCGCGGCATTCGCGCTCGCGGCGTTGATGCCGGTGATGCTGGTCATCGCAGTGGCTGTCAAGGCGACCTCGCGCGGGCCCGTATTTTTCAGGCAGCGCCGCAAGGGTGCGGACGGCCGCGTGTTCCGCATCTACAAATTCCGCACGATGCGGCTGCATGCGGAGCAGCCGGGGGTCGTCAGGCAGGCGACCCGTCACGATGCGCGCATCACGCCGCTGGGGCGGTTCCTGCGTCGCACGAGTCTCGACGAACTGCCGCAATTCATCAACGTGCTGCAAGGCGATATGTCGGTCGTCGGCCCGCGCCCGCACGCGCTGGAACACGACGAGTTGTACCGCAAGGTCGTCGACCGCTACATCCAGCGCTACCGGATCAAGCCGGGCATTACGGGCTGGGCGCAGGTCAACGGATATCGCGGCGAAACCGATCGCATCGAAAAGATGCAGGGGCGGGTCGAGCACGATCTTTACTACCTGCAGAACTGGTCGTTCGGGTTGGATATGCGGATTGTGGGCGCGACGATTTTGAAAGGGTTTGCCGGAAGTAACGCGTATTGATTGCGCGGTGGCGGCGACGGTGTCGTGCAGGGGAGAGGACCGCTGGATTGACGAGGAAAGGCGGGTTTGTACAAGAGTGTCGATGAAATCAGAACCATGAACAAGCGAGTGAAAAAATCTGTCCGATCCGGCTCGCCAGGCCTGCACGGTCGCTGGACGACAATGCTCATCGCCGGCGCGTGTCTGGCTTTATCAGCGTGTGCCGTTGCGCCGGGGATGCGTATGACCGGACCTGCCACGCTCGCGGTATCCGGCGGGGACGGCAAGACGCCTGCAGAGTCGATGCAGATTCCGATCGAAGAAATCAACGCCACGCTGATCCGCCAGCTGGGCGAGGCGGCCGGCGCTGACGACGGCCAGCGTTTCAGATCGCTCGTCGGAAAGGCGCAACCCTATACGCTAGGCGTTGGCGACGTCCTTCAGATCACGGTCTGGGATCACCCGGAATTGACACAGGCTCAGGGCGCGCCGCAGCAAACCAACGGACGCCCGTTCGATCCGCCCCAGGGTTTCGTCGTCGACAACGTTGGCAACGTGCAGGTGCCGTATGCGGGGAACGTGCATGTGGCCGGACTCACGGTCGACGACGCACGCAAGGCGATCACGACGGCGATGGCGCGCTACTTCGTGATGCCGAAGGTCATGGTCAGGGTCGCATCGTTCAGGGCGAAGCAGATCTATGTCGACGGCGAGGTTCGCACGCCGGGCAATGTGCCGATCAACGATATTCCGATGACCCTGTTCGAGGCGGTCAATCGGGCAGGCGGATTTGCCCCTGCGGCGGATCAGAGCCATCTGGTTCTGGTGCGCGACGGCGTGTCGTATCCCCTCAACCTTCCGGACATGCTTGCACGCAACGTGAATCCAGCGTCGATTCCGTTGCGTGACGGCGATTTACTGCGCGTGGTGCCGCGCGAAGAAAACGGCGCTTATGTAATGGGCGAGGTGGCCAAGCCGGTGACGGCATTGCCGCTGCGCACCGGCAAGCTGACCCTGAGCGATGCGCTGTCGCAGGCCGGCAGCCTCAACAACACGAGCGCCGACGCCGCGCAGCTCTATGTGATCCGCGGCGCGCAGGGCGAAGCGCCGCAGGTCTATCACCTGGACGCGCGGTCGCCGGTGTCGATGGTGCTGGCGAACCAGTTCGAGTTGCGACCCAAAGACGTGGTCTATGTCGACGGGAACGGGCTCGTGCGGTTCAGCCGGGTTTTGAGCCTGCTGCTGCCGGCCATCAATGCAGGCCTCACCGCGGCGATCGTGTCGAAATGATCAAGCATCTGCTCGTCGTCTGTCACGGCAACGTATGTCGCAGCCCGATGGCCCAGGGCTTGTTCCAGCGCTTGCTGCCCGGGGTGTCGGTTTCGTCGGCCGGCCTGTCGGCCAGGAACGGGATGGCGATCGATCCGGTTGCCGCAGTGCTGCTGAAGTCGCGAGGAATCGATATGTCCGGGCACCGTGCGAGGCGCCTCGAAGAGCGGATGTGCAGCGCCGCGGACCTGATTCTCGTGATGGAGCTCGAGCAACGCAAGGCGATCGAGCGCTTCCACCCTGCATCGCGAGGACGCATCTATCGCATCGCCGAAGCCTTTCCATCCGATGTGGCCGATCCTTACCGCCGGTCGCAGCGCAGCTACGACTATGCGATGACGCTGATCGAACACGGCGTCAACGACTGGGTCGAGCGCATCGGCAACCTGATCGAACGTGCACGTTGAGCCGTCCGGCTCGCCAGCCCAAGGATATCGGCAGTCACCATGAACTCTATGAAAGCAACACCTCATTTCCCGCGAGACTCGGACGAAGTCGACATTCGCGGTATCGCGGACATGATGATCAAGAACGCCGGGGTCATCGGCCTCATGGCATGCGCGTTCGTGCTGTTCGGCGGCCTCTACGCGCTCGTCGCGAAGCCGGTTTACAGCGTCGACATCGTCGTGCAGGTCGAGAGCAACGGCGCGGACATGATGGGCGGAGCGGCCGGCGGCCTCGTCGGCGGTCTCAGTTCGCTGTTCGACGTGAAATCGACGGACGACGGCGAAATGGAAATCCTGCGATCCAGACTCGTCACGGAGCCGGTCGTTGCCGACCAGCACCTGGCCATCGAGGCGATGCCGAACCGGTTTCCGATCGTCGGCGCGGTGGTCGCCCGCTTCAACAAGAAGCTTTCGACGCCGGGCCTGATGGGCTTCGGCGGGTTCGTGTGGGGCGCCGAACGCATTTCGGTTCCGGCGTTCGACGTGCCCCGCGATTTCCTCGAGGACCGCTTCGTCGTGACATCGCTCGGCGACGGCCGCTATCGGCTCTCCGGCGGCGATCTCGATGGCGATGCGATCGGCCGCGTCGGGACTCCGCTGCGTGTCGGTACGCCGGCGGGCGACGTGCTGCTGACGGTCGCGGCAATCGAAGGGCGGCCGGGCGCCCAGTTCGTCCTGAAGGCCTTCTCGAAGCAGAAGATGCTGACGAAACTCCAGAAGGCGCTGACGATCACGGAAAAAGGCAAGGATCAGTCCGGCGTCATCGGGGTCACCTACGAAAGCGATGACCCGGTCCTGGGGGCCAGCGTGCTGAACGAAATTGCGGACAACTACATCCGCCAGAACGCCGACCGAAAAGCGGCAACCGCCGAGAAATCGTTGCGGTTTCTGAATGCGCAGCTTCCGGACGTCGAAAAGCAGTTGCGCGTGGTCGAGGATCGCTTGAACGCCTATCAGACGAAGCACGAAGTGATCGATCTCACCGAGCAAGCGAAGGCCATGCTGAATCAATCGGTCACGGCGCAGACGTCGTTGTTCGAGCTCGAGCAAAAGCGCAAGGCATTGCAGTCGATTTACACACCCGAGCATCCGCAACTCGCATCGCTCGACCAGCAGATCGCAGCGGCCAAGGCGAACGTAGGTACGTTCAATGACGCAATCCAGCGCCTGCCTGATGCGCAACAGAACATCGTCCGGCTGCGGCGCGACGTGACCGTTCAGACGGAGATCTATGTCGGACTGCTGAACAGCATCCAGCAATTGCGACTCGCGACGGCCAGCAAGATCGGCAACGTGCGCGTGATCGACCACGCGATTGTTCCGGATCAGCCGGTCTGGCCGAAGCCGATGCTCGTCGTCGCGTTGTCCGCCGTGATCGGCCTCGTGGTCGGAACGTGTGTCGCGATCGCGCGAGCGGTGCTGTTCGGCGGCGTGACGGATCCATCGGAGATCGAGCGCGATGCCGATCTGAACGTCATCGCGACGATACCGCTCAGCCCGGTCCAGCGCCAACTGACGCGGGTCGGAACAGGCGCGAACCAGGACGCGACGATTCTTGCGCTGGCCCGGCCGCACGAGCCGGCGGTCGAGGCATTGCGAAGCCTGTGCACGGCGTTGCAGTTCCTGCTGCTCGAGCGGCCCAAGAACAACGTGGTTCTCGTCACGGGGCCGGCTGCCGGCATCGGGAAATCGTTCATCTCGGCAAACGTCGCGGCGTTGCTCGGTCTGTCGAACAAGCGTGTGTTGCTGATCGACGGCGACCTGCGGCGTGGGCGCCTCGCCAAGGACTTCGGGACTCAGTCGGCCCCCGGATTGTCAGGCGTGCTGCGCGGCGAAGCCACCCTCGATCAGGCGATTGTGCGGGCCGTGTCGGCGCACGTCGATTTCCTGCCCACCGGCCCGCGCGTGGGGCAGCCGGTCGAACTCTTCGCGTCCAACGACCTCGCCGTGGTGCTCGCCGACGCTTCGCATCGTTACGACATCGTTCTGCTCGATGCGCCGCCGTTGTTGCCGGTTACCGACGCGACGGTGTTCGCGCGGCATGCGGGCACGATCCTGCTGGCCGCCCGCTCCGGCATGACGACCCAGGGCGAGATCCTGGAGTCGGTGAAGAGGATCGAGCGTGTGGGCGCGACGGTAACGGGTGTGGTGTTCAACGGCTTCCGGCCGGGGCTGCGCTCGGCGCAGTACGGCAACTACGGCGCGTATGCGTACGAAGGCGCCGAGGCGGAAGCGCGCGTCGAACAGATTTGAGCCGTTCAGGGAGAAGCCGATGACTGTCCGTCACGAAAACATTCTCGTCACTTTCGGCACGCGCCCGGAAGCCATCAAGATGGCGCCCGTCGTGCGGCGTCTGAAGTCGCGCGCCGGCGTGCGATGCGCGGTATGCGTGACCGCGCAGCATCGGCAAATGCTCGATCAGGTGCTCGACCTGTTCGGCATCGTGCCCGATTTCGATCTCGACCTGATGCGCAACGGGCAGACGCTCGGGAACCTCACCGGTCAGATCCTGACGACGCTCGATCCGGTCCTCGAGTCGTTCAGACCGGATCTGGTGCTCGTACATGGCGATACCACGACGACGCTCGGTGCTTCGCTGGCGGCCTATTACCGCCGCATTCCGGTTGGACACGTGGAGGCTGGCCTGCGTACGGGAAACCTGTATGCGCCATGGCCCGAGGAGGCCAACCGAAAAATGACCGGGACGCTCGCGCTGCATCATTTCGCGCCGACGGAGACGTCGAAGGCAAACCTGCTGTCCGAGGGCGTGGCCGCCGAGCGGATCCACGTGACGGGCAACACGGTCATCGACGCGCTGCTGACGGTGACTGAACGTTTGTCATATGAGCCGGAACTGGGCTCGCGCATGCGTGCCGCATTTCCGTTCCTCGGCGACGAGCGCCGAATGATTCTCGTCACGGGGCACCGGCGCGAGAATTTCGGCCAGGGTTTCGAACAGATCTGCACCGCACTGGCGACGATTGCGACGCGCTTTCCCGACTGCCGGATCGTCTATCCGATGCATCTGAATCCGAACGTCCGCGAGCCGGTGACGCGCCTGCTCGGCGACATGGAAAACATCGTCCTGATCGAACCTCAGGAATATCTGCAGTTCGTCTATCTGATGAGTCGCGCATGGCTGATCCTGACCGATTCGGGCGGCATTCAGGAGGAAGCGCCGTCGCTCGGCAAGCCGGTCCTCGTGATGCGGGATACGACGGAGCGTCCTGAAGCCGTTGCGGCCGGCACGGTCCGCCTGGTCGGCACCGACGTGCATCGACTGGTCGGCGAGGTCACGCAGCTGTGGGAGTGTCCGGACGTGTACCACTCGATGAGCCGAGCGCACAACCCGTATGGCGACGGCCGCGCGAGCGAGCGCATCGTCGACCTGCTGACGGCTGCTCCGCCCGATTCACGCGCGGCGGCAGCGGTAGCCGCCCGGTTTGCGTGAACCCAATCACAATACAGCGAGATCCATTCATGTCTTTCGATGTCATTTCCGTAATCGGGCTCGGCTATATCGGTTTGCCGACCGCCGCGGCATTCGCGGCGCGACGCAAGTCGGTGGTCGGTGTCGATGTCAATCGCGCGACGGTCGATACGATCAATCGCGGCGACGTGCATATCGTCGAGCCGGAGCTCGACATGCTCGTGCGCGCGGCCGTGACGCAGGGACATCTGCGGGCGACCGACACGATCGAGCCGGCCGATGCGTTCCTGATCGCGGTTCCGACGCCGTTCGGCGCAGGACACAAACCGGACCTGACCCACGTCGAAGCGGCGAGCCGCGCGATAGGGCCCGTGCTGAAGAAGGGCGATCTCGTCGTGCTCGAATCGACGTCGCCGGTCGGCACGACGGAGAAGATTGCCGCGTGGCTGGCGGCGATGCGGCCCGATCTCACGTTCCCGCAACAGGCCGGCGAGCAATCGGATATCCGGATTGCGCACTGTCCGGAGCGCGTGCTGCCTGGGCATGTGATTCGCGAACTGGTGGAAAACGATCGCGTGATCGGCGGCATGACGCGGCGCTGCAGCGAGCAGGCTGCCGAACTGTATCGGGTCTTCGTGCGCGGCGAGTGCGTCTTGACCGATGCGCGGACAGCCGAGATGTGCAAACTCACCGAAAACTCGTTCCGCGACGTCAATATCGCATTCGCCAATGAACTGTCGGTTATCTGCGAGTCGCTCGATATCAACGTGTGGGAGCTGATTCGACTGTCGAACAGGCATCCGCGCGTCGACATCCTGCAGCCGGGGCCCGGCGTAGGCGGACACTGCATCGCCGTGGACCCGTGGTTCATCGTCGATTCCGCGCCGGAGCACGCACGGCTGATCCGAACGGCGCGTACCGTCAACGACGACAAGCCGAACCATGTACTGGACCGCATCGAGCACGTCGCGAAACGCTTTCGCGAGCCGGTAATCGCGTGCTTCGGCCTCGCGTTCAAGGCCGACATCGACGACCTGCGCGAAAGTCCCGCCGTCGGCATCGTGCGAGAACTGGCGAGTCGCGAGATCGGACAGGTCATCGCCGTCGAGCCGAACATCCGCCAGCTTCCCGCCTCGCTGGAAGGGCGCGTGACGCTCGGCGAAGTCGCCGATGCGCTCGCGCGCGCGGATATCGTGGTCATCCTCGTCGATCACCGGCAATTCAAGCAGATCGATCCGATGAAGCTGCACACGAAGATCGTGATCGATACGCGCGGGTTGCTGGCCCGCCAGCGGCAGGCGGCGTGATCCGATGACGGCGCGCATGTCCAACGTACCCCGTGCGATGAATTCATCCGGCTCGCCGTCGGGCGCGGCGGGGCTCGGCCGTAATTTCGCCGCGATGCTGCTGTGGCAGATCGGCATGTATGTCGTTCCGCTCGCCACGTTTCCATATCTGACCCGGGTGCTCGGGCCGGCACAATTCGGCGTGGTCGGTTATGTAACGGCGCTGACGGTGTATGGAACGATACTGACCGAATGGGGGTTCAACCTGAGCGGCCCGCGAGCGGTCGCGCAATTTCGCGACGATCGGCAGCGATTGAGCGAGCTGGTCTGGTCGGTCGTCGGCGCGAAGGCGTGCCTGTGCCTGGCATCCTGCGTGATTCTGGCCGTCGTGCTGATGGCCGACCGCACGCTCGCCGCCATGTCCACTGCGATCTGGATCGGCTGGCTGGGTGTGGTGGCGAATGTGTGGACGCTCAATTGGCTGTTGCAGGGCCTCGAGCGGTTTTCGTCGTTCACCGCCGTCGCGCTGGCTAGCCGTTTCGCCGCGCTGCCGCTGACTTTCTGGCTGGTCCGCTCGCCGCTGGACGTCGACATGGCGATCGCGATCCAGTCGCTGACGTCGGTGCTCGCGGCCGGCGGGTCGGTGCTGATGGCGCGTCGCCTCGGGTTGCTTGGCCATCGGCATTTTTCCTGGCGTGCGATTCGTGCTCAATTGGTCGCGGGGGCCGACATGTTCGTGTCGACCGCATCGATCAGCCTGTTCAGCGCCGCCAACACGGTGATCGTCGGTGCCCTCGGCGGACCGTATCAGGCGGGGCTGTACGCTGCGGCGGACAAGTTGAAGACGGCTGGAAACATGGTGCCCGCGCAAATCAACACGGTTCTCTATCCCCGGATTTCCGCGCTGTTGGCACAGCGGCAACCGGAAGGCGCGCGAGCGGCTGCTCGCCTCACGATATCCGGCGGCATTGCGATTGCATTCGTGACAGGTATCGGCATCGCAATCTGTCTATCCGTATCGGATGTACTGACCCGGATCGTGCTCGGAGAGAAATTCGCTGGCGCCTCGTCCGTCGTGAACGTCCTCTGCCTATCGACGTTGTTCGGCAATCTGGCCTATTTCATCGGCCTCCAGGTGCTGGTGCCGTTTGGCGGCGCTCGAGGACGAGCCCGTGCGATGCTCGCGGCGGGATTGCTCAACGTACTGTTGGCGCTGCTGCTGGTTCCGCGATCGGGAGCCGTCGGCGCGGCTACCGCTTATCTGATTGCCGAAATCGTGTTGCTCGTGGCTTTCGCATTCCGGATCCTCCGGTCGTCCGCGCTGCGCGAACACATCGCGCAGCGGACTAACGTGTGAGGGGCACTCCATGACATTCGATATTCGCGTGATTTCCCTGACCGATTCGCCGAGACGGGCGACGATTCGGCAGACCGTTGGCCGTGTCGGCGTCGCCTTCGACTTCGAGGACGCATTCGATGCACGTATGCTCGACGCAGACGCCTGTTCGGCCATGACGGATACCGCGCACGCGATCGCGCGCTACGGACGACCGCTGAGCCGCGGCGAAATCGCCTGCTTCATCAGTCACGTCCGCGTATGGGAAAAAATCGTCCGCTCGGGGCACGCGGCGATCGTCCTCGAGGATGATGCAATGCTCGACGGTGCGCTGTTCGAACGGGTGTTGTCGATGCCTGGCGACTCGCTGTCTTACCACGCGGATATCGTGCTGCTGGGACGCTCAAAGCTGTCACGCGATCGCGCGGCGCTGGCCTACCTGTACGAGCCGCTGAAGCGCGCCCGGCGGATCGCTGGGCTTCAGATCGGCGTGCCGTTCAAGCAATGGACGAGCGGAGCGGTCGGCTACTGGATCAGTGTCGACGGCGCGCGCAAGGCGCTCGAACATGCGCGCGGTCCGGTCGGAGCGCTGCTGGACGACTGGCCGTGGCACCGGGATCACGGCGGGTTGCGCATCGCCGAGTTGCGTCCATATGCCGTATGGGAGGCATTCGAGACGATGCCGAGCGCCATCGAGGCAGGGCGTGCCGCGCTGTCGTCGCGGCGTCATGGCGCGCTCGAACTGTTGTTCAAACCGCTGCGCGTCGTACGGACCGTCTTTCGCTGGCTCATGGTGGCGATGCTGACGATTACCGCGTCGCGCGACAAGCTATTCGTTCGCCATGGATGACAGTCTTCGCTTCTCGTACGGGCCGCACTCGCCGCGATTCATCGTCGATCCTGCCACGCGAATCGCTGCCACGCTCGCATGGGCCATCCTGGGGATCGGCCTACTCGTGTCGCCACTCGGAGATTTCCTGTCCGTCTACATGACCCGAAGTGCGGCATCGCACGGCGGCGACGCGCGGATCTCTTTGCTCGTCCGCGGCATGATGATCGCCGGCCTGCTGGCGGTCACGCTGTCGGGGTTTCGCGCGAGGATGTCGGGCGTCCGCGTGACGATCACGGCGACGCTGGCGGTCTGCGTGACGCTCGGCGCCTATGTGTTCGGCGTGCTGACCGATCGCGAGGTGATCGAGCAGAGCGTGTTCGTGCTGAAGGTGTTCTCATTCTTCGTCTATCCGGCCGCCATGGCGCTGCTCAGCGATCGGCGGCTCGCGCAGATCGAATCGGTGGCATTCGTCGTGTTGTTGATCTACGGCGCATCGATCGTGATGGGCGCGGCGATGTCGATCGAGATGTTCCGCAGCTATCAGGCAGAGACACACATTCGATCGGGATACAAGGGCATCGTCTATGCGCAGAATGAAGCGGCCGCGTTGATCGTCGTTGCGCTCGGCTTCGCGTACCTGCATGCGCTGATACGTGGCTGGAGCCCGCGCAGCGTGGCGCTCGCGGCGTGCATGCTGGTCGCCGCAATGTTGTCCGGGACGAAAGGCGCGATGGTCGGCGCGTTGGGAATGACCTGCGCCTACTGTTACGCGCGATTCGACATCATCAAGGCGACCCGCTATGTCGGCATGGCTATCGCGGTGCTGATGTTGTCGGCGATCCTCGCCTATCTGTTCATTCCCGCGGTGAACGATGCGGTGGAGCTGAGCCTGCGCTATTTCTCGCATCAGAGCGGACGCGTCGGCAACGACAAGGTCCTCACACTGCTGCTCTCTGGGCGCAACCTGAAATTCGCGAACGTCTGGGACGATTTGCAGCAACGCAATTTCGTCGCATTGCTGACGGGCGGATATCCGGTCGTGCGCTATATGGTCGAGATCGACATTCCGGATTTGGTGCTGATGCTGGGATTGCCCCTCTTCGGCGTGTATTTCATCGCGCTGTTGCGCGCATTCGTGCGCGGTGGGCAACGGACCATGTCGCGCAGATTCGGCCGGCTGTTCTTTGTCGTGCTGCTTGCGATGGCTTCGACGGCGGGGCATGTGTTGGGCTCGGCCGTCATCGGCCCGTTCCTCGCATTGATCGCGGTCATGATCCGGCGCGACATGAAGCGGGCGGCTCGGGAGACGATGAAGCTATGAACGATCTCGCAATGGGCGAACGACAGCCGGGCGGTTCGCGCCGCATTCGTGTACTGCACGTCGGTCCCGGATACGGCCAGCGCGGCGGCGTCGCCTCGGTTCTCGGCGAACTGGCGGCGCAGCGGGAAGCGTTTGCGACCGCGGCGGTCGACCTGGTTTTCTTCGAAACGCACGGCTTCAGCAGAATGCGGGATGCCGCGAAGTTTGCGTTGCAGGACATTGTGCGCTTCCTGCGTGCCGTCTGGTCGGCGGACATCGTCCATTTTCACGTGTCGGTGCGCGGCTCGTTTTACCGCAAGCTGCTCTTGTATCGAATTGCGAAACTCTGCCGGCGCCGGGCCATCTTCCATCTTCACTCCGGAAATTTCGATCGTTTCGCAGATCGAGCCGGACTGTTGACGCGTATGGCCATCCGCTGGTTCGTCAGCAACGCCGATGTTGCTGTCGGCGTCTCGCAGGCGAGCGCGCAAGTGCTTAACCGGTTCCGGAATGGCTCCGGTGATGCGCGCGTGATCGGGAACATGGCAGTCGACGCGCAGAACGCAGCGGCACCTGTGTCGAGCGCGCCCGTACCCGTTCGCCCGTACATCGCGTTTGCCGGCCGACTGACCGAGCAGAAGGGGCTTCCGATGCTGATCGAAGCACTGGCGCAGTTGAGCCGCCAGGGGGACGCAATCGATCTCGTTCTCGCGGGGGAGGGCGATACACGACGATGGCGGGACTACGCGCAGAACCGGGGCGTGGCCGATCGCGTTCGATTCGCTGGCTGGCTCGGCGGTTCACGAAAATCGAGCTTTTATCGAGACGCAACACTGTTCTGTCTGCCAAGCCGATTCGAATCGTTCGGCATTGCCGCGCTGGAGGCGATGTTTTACGGGGTGCCGGTGGTGGCGACGCGCGTGGGCGGCCTTGCTGAACTGATCGACGACGGCGTCACGGGATACCTCGTCGAGCCGGACGATGCGGCGGCACTTGCAGGCGTCATACACGCGATTGCCCGCGATCCCGCGCTTCGGGAACGGATGGGTCTCGCTGCCCGCGAGCGTGCACGGCGTTTGTACACGGCCGAGGCGATCGTCGCTCGGTATGTGGATTGTTATCGACAAATAGTCGGATGGAGCTGATATGAATGCAAAGCGAGATTTGCGACGTGCACTGGCAGCAGCGTGCATCGGCTTGACGGTTGCGGCCGATGCGACGGCCGCTGCATCCGATTTCACGAAATCGGTGCACGTCGAATCGTATCGGCCGATCTACACGAACGACTGGCAAAGCGGAATCGACGACATCGAAATCCAGGCGGTCCGGCGCTCGGACGTCATGTCGGCGGCGGACCCGGCGAATTCCGCACGTCGGTCGATTCGCGTTCAGGTTCAAAGAAGCGAGAATTTCACGTACCTGATCAATGGCTCGCCGCGCGCGGAGTTTACGTTGCCCCGCGATGTCGTCTTCTCGCCCGGACACGATTATCTGATCTGGTGGCGTACTTACCTGCCGCGCGACTTTGCGTTCGATCATCAGCAGATGGAGATCATCACGCAGATCCATCAGAGCGGCCTGGTGGGATCGCCGCCGTTCATGCTGACGCTGCTCGGCAACGAGTACACGTTCTCCGTGCGCGGCGGCACCAATACCGCCCATGGATTCGGCGGGCGTCTTTGCTGCGCATCCGATGATCGAGGGAAATGGGTCGACTGGGTCCTGCAGTACACGCCCGATGCGAGCGGCGAGCGCGCGATCACGCATCTGTGGAAAGACGGCATGAGCGTTTTCGAAGGAAGCCGGAAGCCGAACGCATATCCCGGCGACGTGAGGGCCTATCTGAAATTCGGCGTATATAAACCCGATTGGCAGAAAGTCGCGTCGGACGTCGACATCATCACCCTGTACTTCGGCAAGGTCACGATCGGCGAGCGGAGGGCCAAGCGGTGAGCACCCGGACCGATCCCGCACAGGTTTCGGATGCCGTGCTGGCGCATTGCCGCCGACATGCGTATGCCGGGCATGACCCGTTCGACGGTTTGAACAGCCGCGTGTTCAGATGCACCGGATTGTCGAGACTGCCGTTTGCCCGCATTGCGTGGTTGCAGATGCACAAGCGCAGCCCGTTCAATTTCAGGCAGATCCTCGGTGTTCCTCGCCTGCGCAATCCGAAGGGCGTTGCCCTGATCGTGCTCGGCCTGCTCGAGCGCGACCGGCGCACCGGCGACGGGGCGAGCCTCGACGAAGCGCGCACACTCGGCAACTGGTTGCTGGAGCAGCGCGTAGACCGCAAACGCTGGCACCACAGCGCGTGGGGCTATCACTTCGACTGGGCTGCCAGGGCATTCTTCGTACCGGTCGGCACACCGAATGCGATCAGCACCTGCTACGTCGCGCGGGCGCTGTACGCGCTGGGCGAAGTCACCGGTGAAGCGCGGTTCACCGATGTGGCCGTCGATGCAGGCCATTTTCTCGATTCGCTTTACCTGCCGCATCAGGAATCCGGCTATTTCGCCTACATCCCGGGGGAGCGCGCTTTCGTTCACAACGCCAACCTGTGGAGTGCGGCGTTCGTGGCCGAAACGGCGGTGCGGATCGGAGACGCGTCGATGTGCGAACGCGCGATCGCTGCCGCGCGGTTGACGGCTTCCATGCAACGAGCGGATGGTGCATGGGCGTACGGGCTACGCGGCCATCACGGTTTCGTCGATGGGTTCCATACCGGATATAACCTCGAGGCGCTGCACCGGCTGCAGAACGTGTGTCGAACCCGAGTGTTCGCCGAGTCGATCGATCACGGCCTCGATTACTATCGACGCACGTTTTTTCTGCCCGACGGAACCGTCAAATATTACGACGACAAGGTCTGGCCGCTCGATATGCATTCTGTTGCACAAGCGCTGATCACGTTGCTGACCGTATCGACGTCGAAAGCGGATTACGCGTTGGCCGTGCGTGTATTCGAGCGAGCGGTAGAGACGCTCTACATGTCGGAGAAGGGGCGCTTCGTCTATCAGCGCGGCGCCCGCTTCACGAACCGGGTCGATTATCTGCGATGGACTCAGGCATGGGCGTTCTACGCCATCGCGTTGCTCGCGAACCGGGTTCGCGCTGCCGATACCGACAACGCTTGCCTCCCCGAACCGGAGATCCTATGAATCGCATCGAGTTGTTTGGTTGTCCGATGGATGTCGCGACGATGTCCGAGACTGTCGAACTGATCCGCAATCGTATTGCTCATCGGCAATTTACCCAGCACGTGGTCGTCAACGTTGCCAAGCTGGTCAATATGCAGGCCGACAGGGAACTGGCAGGGTCGGTGCGGGCGTGCGACATCATCAATATCGACGGAATGGGCGTGGTGTGGGGCGCGCGTACGCTCGGCCATCCGGTCGCCGAGCGCGTCGCCGGCATCGACCTGTTCGACCGGTTGTTGAGAATGGCGCAGGAGGAGGCGCTGCCGATCTTCATGCTCGGCGGAACGGATGCCGTCGTAACCGCGGCGGCGTGTTCAGTCGAAAGAAAATATCCGCACGTGAAGATCGCCGGCATTCATCACGGCTATTTCTGGGATGACGAGGAAGCCGTGGTGTCCATGATTCGCGCGTCCGGCGCACGGTTGCTTTTCGTCGCGATCACATCCCCGCGGAAGGAAAATTTCATCAACCGATGGAAGGCCGAACTCGGCGTCGATTTCGTGATGGGCGTAGGAGGCACGTTCGATGTCGTTGCCGGCAAGGTCCGGCGTGCGCCGGCCTGGATGCAGAAGGCGGGTCTCGAATGGTTGTTTCGCGTGCTTCAGGAACCGAGACGCATGTGGAGGCGTTACTGGACGACGAACAGCCGATTCGCATGGATGCTGTTGCGCGCGCGTTTCGCGGCACGACCGCGCCGCATGCCGACAGGGCGCACCGGGCATTGAGTTGTCCGGGGCCGCCCAAGATCGCGGCACGGAGCCGCTGCCTTTTCGTACAATCAGGGCATTATCGACGGCGCCCGACCCATGCCCCTGCTCCCCACCACCGCCACCGCCCCCTTCTGCCCGTCGGAAGTAAAGGGCAGCATCACGATCGACGCCGGCGCGTCGCGCTGGATGAAGCTCAAGCGCTTCTTCGGCCCGGCCCTGCTGGTCGCGATCGGCTACATGGATCCCGGCAACTGGGCAACCGACATCCAGGCCGGCTCGCAGTTCGGCTATTCGCTGCTGTGGGTCGTCGCGTTCTCGAGCCTCGCCGCGATCTTCCTGCAGATGCTTGCCGCCCGGCTCGGCCTCGTCGCGGGCAAGGACCTCGCGCAGGCCAGCTATGACCGCTACGGTCCTTTCGGGCGCGTCGTGCAGTGGCTGACCGCCGAAGTGTCGATCATCGCGTGCGACATCGCCGAAGTGCTCGGCTGCGCGCTCGCGTTCAAGCTGTTGCTCGGCGTGCCGCTCACATGGGGGATCGTGCTGACCGCGCTCGACACCGTGATCGTGCTCGGACTGCAGGGCAAGGGCGTCCGGCAGATCGAGGCGATCGTGCTCGGCCTGATCGCGACGATGGCGTTCTGCTTCGTCGCCCAGGTCGCGATCACGCCGCCCGACTGGCATGCGGTCGCGAAGGGGCTCGTGCCGGGCGCCCCCGGCCACGACCGCAAGGACGCGATCGTGCTCGCGCTCGGCATCGTCGGCGCGACGATCATGCCGCACAACCTGTATCTGCATTCGTCGGTCGTGCAGACGCGCCATGTGGTCGGCGGCGCGCGCGGTCTGATCCGCGACACGCTCGCGCTGGTGCGCATCGATACCTGCGTGTCGCTGTTCGTCGCGATGCTGGTCAATGCGGCGATCCTCATCGTCGCAGGCGCGGCGTTCCATGCGACCGGCCAGCACAACGTGACGGACATCGAGCAGGCGTACCGGCTGATCACGCCGATCGCCGGCGGCGCAGCCGCGCTGCTGTTCGGGATCGCGCTGCTCGCGTCCGGGCAGAGTTCGACGCTGACCGGCACGATCGCCGGCCAGGTCATCATGGACGGCTTCCTGCATACGAAGATTCCGTGCTACCAGCGCCGGCTGATCACGCGCGGGCTCGCGCTGGTGCCCGCGCTGATCGGCGTGCTGTGGCTCGGCGAAAACTCGGTCGGGCAACTGCTCGTATGGAGCCAGGTGCTGCTGAGCCTGCAGCTGCCGTTCGCGATGTGGCCGCTGATCAAGTCCGTCAGCGATCGCAACACGATGGGCGAGCATGCGATCGGCCGCAGGATGCAGGCCGCCGCGTGGGCGCTGTTCGTCGTCATCACCGGCACGAACCTGCTGCTGATTACAGGTGTCGCGGGCTGATACAGCCTGTCACAGGCTGAAACAGGCCCATCGCCCGCTTGCGTTAAACTGCGGCCTTTCCAGCTGTTCGAAGTCCGTTATGTGGAGTGAAATCAGCAACATCGGTGACGCCGCGCTGACCCTGCCGGTCGCGCTGACCTGCGCGGTCTGGCTCGCGCTGTCCAACTGGCGGCTGGCGGTGCGCTGGATCGTGCTGCTCGCGGCCGGGATGAGCATCGTCGGCGCCACCAAGATTCTCTATGCGGGCTGCGGGGTCGAGCTCCCGCAGTTCGATTTCCGCGTGATCAGCGGCCACACGATGCTGTCGACGTCCGTGTGGACGGTCGCGCTGTCGATGCTGTGGCAGGCGTTTCGCCCCGGCAAGGTGCCGGGCATGGCCGCCGGCCTCGCGATCGGCGCGGTGACGGCCGTCGCGCGCGTGTTCGACCATTCGCACACGACGCCCGAAGTCGTCGTCGGCTGGCTGCTCGGCGCGCTGGTCGCACTGGCGTTCCTGCACGCGTACGACCGGGTGCCGCGGCGCTCGT
The DNA here is from genome assembly GCF_052851275.1 of Burkholderia sp. SR8. NCBI lineage: Bacteria > Pseudomonadati > Pseudomonadota > Betaproteobacteria > Burkholderiales > Burkholderiaceae > Burkholderia > Burkholderia sp. SR8. The sequence goes on along the minus strand of NZ_JAULUC010000002.1, from coordinate 290,416 downwards.
TCTCGCCGCGCATCGCCGCGGTCTGCCTGCTGCTCGTGTCCGGCATCGCATACGGACATCGCGCGCCGTTCCAGCAGATGATCGACACGCATTCCCCACAGTTCTGCGCGTTCGTGCGCGCGTCCGGCGACGGATTCTGACGCGCTTGCCCGGAGACTTCCGGACGTCGGCGCGCAAGCGCCGGATGCAATCGTCGCCCAGAGTCTCGCGCCTGGCTCATTTCGTCCGCTTCCCGGCGTCGGCACCAGCCGGCATCCCGCCTTCGCCGAACCGGTATCCTGGTTGAGCGGGCGCGCTGCGCCGTCCCGGTGCTTCCATTACCGCGTCCCCCGGTCCGGTATCCGGGGCCGACAGTCATCAGTCGTGCCTATGACCGGGCATTACGAATATTCATTTCATCGATAGGCGGCATTCGCGTACGCTGGCGTTCGTTCGTTCGTTCGGCGCTGGCAGCGGCGGGCGATGCGGTTTGCCCGATGCGGCAAGGCCGGCTCGCTATACTCGAGCAATCGGCGGCCGTCGGTGCGCACACGGCAACGGCCGTCGCGGCACCCGCCCGCCACGACGATTCACGATAGGAGCAGCTTCCATGACAGTCGTTTCCCCGCGCCTCGCAGGCAAGTGCGCGTACATCACGGGCGCCGCCGGCGGCCTCGGCCGCGCGATCGCGCGCCGGATGGTCGAGCAGGGCGCGCGCGTGTTCCTGACCGATATCGCCGATGCGGCGGTGCTCGACGCGTTCGCGGACGAACTCAATGCGGGGCACGCGGTGCCGGTTGCGTTCGCGGCCGCGCAGGACGTGCGCGACGAAGCGCGCTGGCAGGCGCTGCTCGCGCAAGCGGTCGATGCAATGGGCGGGCTGTCGGTGCTCGTCAACAACGCGGGTGTCGGGTCGATCGGCTCGCCCGCGCAGATCGAGCTGGACGAATGGCGGCGCGTGATGGCGATCAACGTCGAGAGCATCGTGCTCGGCTGCAAGCATGCGCTGTCGTATCTGGCCGAGAGCCATCCGGCATCGATCATCAACATCTCGTCGGTGGCCGCGTTCAAGGTCGAGCCGGATTTCACCGCGTACAACGCATCGAAGGCGGCAGTCGCGTCGCTGACGAAGTCGGTCGCGATCGACTGCGCGCGCCGCGAGATCGACGTGCGCTGCAACTCGATCCACCCGGCGTTCATCCGCACGGGGATCGTCGAGCCGCTGTTCCAGTCGCTCGGCGAACGCGATGCGACGCGCAAGCTCGCGCGCGGCATTCCGCTGCGCCGGCTCGGCGATCCGGACGACGTCGCGCATGCGGCCGTCTATCTGGCGTCCGACGAGAGCCGCTTCGTGACGGCCGCCGAACTCGTGATCGACGGCGGCATGTGCGCGGTCTGACGCGCATCGAACACAACAACCGGAGGAGAACCTCGTGGCGACACCCGTGAACCGCCAGCTGCTGCTGAAGACGCGTCCCGAAGGGCGCGTCGGCCGCGAACACTTTTCGTTGGTCGAAACGCCGGTGCCGGCGCTCGCCGATGGCGAAGTGCTCGTGCGCGTGCTGTATCTGTCGATGGATCCGACCAACCGCGTGTGGATGAGCGACGTGCCGCAATACCTGCCGCCCGTCGCGATCGGCGAGGTGATGCGCGCGCTCGGTATCGGGCGCGTGGTCGCGTCGCGCCACGCGGGTTTCGCCGAAGGCGAACTCGTGCAGGGGCTCGTCGGCTGGCAGGACTATGCGGTGGTGCCGGCCGACCAGGCCGCTCAGCTCGTGAAGCTGCCCGCGCAGTCGGGCCTGCCGCTGCCGACGCTGCTCGGCGCATGCGGGATGAGCGGCCTGACCGCGTACTACGGGCTGACCGACATCGCACCCGTGCAGCCTGGCGAGACGCTCGTCGTGTCGGCAGCGGCCGGATCGGTCGGCTCGATCGCCGGCCAGATCGGCAAGATCCACGGCGCGCGCGTGGTGGGCATCGCGGGCGGCGCGGACAAATGCCGCTACCTGACCGAGACGCTCGGCTTCGACGCGGCGGTCGACTACAAGGCCGACGATTTCCGTCAGCAGCTGAAGGCGGCGACACCGGACGGCGTGCACGTGAACTTCGAGAACGTCGGCGGCGAGGTGATGCGCGCGGTGCTGTCGCGGATGGTGATCGGCGGGCGCGTCGCGCTGTGCGGCGTGATCTCGAACTACAACAGCGGCCGCGCGGCGGACGACGTCGGCGTGCTGATCTCGAAACGCATCACGATGCGCGGCTTCCTGATCCTCGATTATCGCAAGAGCCGCGAAGCGGTGCAGACGCTCGCCGGCTGGCTGCGCGACGGCCGGCTCAAGGCCGAGGAAACGGTCGCCGACGGGCTCGAGAACGCACCGGACGTGCTCAATCGCCTGTTCGACGGCGACCATCGCGGCAAGCTCGTGCTGCGCGTCGATCCGAACGCGTGACGGGCCGCGCTTCCGCATCTTGAGTTCGAATAGGCGGGCATCGATTTAGGACTTGTCCCATATATTGTTGAGGGCGCGCTCCTTAAAGTAATTGCCGGCAAGCGGCGGCGTGACCTGCGCGTCATGCCGCCGTTTTTTTTGCGCGGCGAAAGGGAGGCTCCACATGCGAACGAAGGCAGGGCAGGCAGCATCGGCGGCGGTGCGCGACCGGACGATGCGGCGCGTCGACCGCAGCTTGCGGGCGGTCGCGATCGGAATGGGCGCGGCGTTCGCGATGTCGGCCGCCGGTGCGGCCGAGCGCGCGAATGCGGATGGCATCGTGCGATTCACCGGCGCGCTCGTCGATCTGTACGACGTGACGTTCGACGCGCCGTCGAGCGGCGCAGTCGAAAGCCCGGCGGCGACGCTCCGGTTCGATGCGCACGGCCGGCGCCTGCCGGGCGCGCTGGTCGCGCTCGTGGGGCTGGACGGCCGGCCGCTGTCGCGCGATGCCGCCGCGGCGATCCGCGCGACGTGGCGCGATGCGCACGATGGCCCGCACGTGCGGCTGGCACTGGACCGCGCGCATCGTGTCGGTCCGTATGGCGGCGTGATGACGGTGGCCGGGCCGGCGCCGGAAAGCGAGACGGGCGCCGCAGCGCCCGTCGTGATCAGGATTCGTCACCCGTAACGGGCCGTGCCCGTTCGTGAACCGGCGGCAGCGCGGCCGCGTGCCGCGTCACTCGCCCTGTTCGGCGCGCGCGTAGATGTCCCAGCTCGCCATGAACAGCGCGGCGACGAGCGGGCCGATCACGAAGCCGTTGATGCCGAACAGCGCCATTCCGCCGAGCGTCGAGATCAGCACGACCCAGTCGGGCATCTTCGTGTCCTTGCCGACGAGGATCGGGCGCAGCAGGTTGTCGACGAGGCCGATCACGCCGACGCAGAACGCGACGAGGATCACGCATTTCCAGATCGCGCCGGTTGCCAGGAAGTAGAGCGCGGCGGGCACCCACACGAGGCTCGCGCCGATCGCCGGCAGCAGCGACAGGAACGCCATCAGCGCGCCCCACAGCACGACGCCCTCGATCCCGAGGATCCAGAAGATCAGCCCGCCGAGTATGCCTTGCACGAGCGCGACCGCGATGTTGCCCTTGACGGTTGCGCGCACAACCGTCGTGAACTTTGCGAGCAGCAGGTTCTTGTGCTCTTCGTCGAGCGGGATCGCACGGCGCACGCGGCGGCCGATCTCGCCGCCGTCGCGCAGCAGGAAGAACACCATGTACAGCATCACGCCGAAGCTGACGACGAACTGGAACGTGTTCTGCCCGATGCTGAGCGCCTGCGCGGCCGCGAACTGGCTGATCTGCGCGGCGCCGTCGGTCAGCTTCTTCTGGATGCCGGGGATGTTGGTCAGCCCGTACTTCTGCAGCAGGTGCTGGATCGAGGTCGGCAGCCCGTGAATGATGTCATGGACGTACTGCGAATAATTCGGCGGGGCGTCCTTGAGCTCCTGGTACACGTATGCGATTTCCTGCACGAGCGTCGCCGCGACGAACACGAGCGGCAGGATCACGATCAGGATGATCAGCGACATCGTCACGAGCGCGGCTACGTTGCGCCGCTTGCCGAAGCGTGCGGCGAGCCAGCGCTGCACCGGCTGGAACAGGATCGCCAGAATGGTGCCCCAGAAGACGGCGCCGGAGAACGGCGCGAGGATCCAGCACAGTCCGACGGTGACCGCGAACAACAGGAAATAGAAGAATTTTTGGTGATCGTGTCCGCTGTCCATGGAAGGTTCGCGCAGATTGTTGTCTGGTTTGATGGAATCTCGTTGCCACGGGCGCGATCGGCTCGCGAACGTCATGGATTCGCGGCGAAGCGCGCCGCACGGCGGCCCGAACGGCAGTATGCCCGCAAAGGTGCCGCCATCATAGCCGCTGCGCGCGGCGCATGCGAAAACGCCGCGGCCGGAGCCGCGGCGTTGCCGGGAGGCAGGCGCGGCCGCGCCGGATCGTCAGATGTGGAGCTTGGTGACCTTGGTGCCGCTCACCGACAGGTCGCCCATCAGGCCTGCGTTGGTGAGTACCAGCACTTCGACCGGCGCGGTGGCCGTGTTGGTGTCGACGGCACCGTTCGCGCCGACCTTCACGACCGCGACCGACGCGTCGGCGCCGGCCGACCAGCCGTCGGACTTGCGGAACTGGTCGAGCGCATCCTGCGTCATGAACAGGAACACGACCGCCTTCGACTGCGCGCCGGCCTGCAGGCCGACCGACAGCGACGACGTGTTGTAGTACCCGACGGTGCTGCCGCCGACGCGCAGTGCGCCGTTGCCGGACTGCGCGCCGACGATGAAGCCGGCCTGCAGCACGTTCGGGAACACCAGCACGCCGCGCGCCTTCGATACCAGGTCACGCGAACCGGGCACCGTCGAATAGAGGCGCGACAGCGTCGCGTTCACGCTCGAGTCGATCGACTCGCGTTTCGATGCGCTGGTCGCTGCGTTGTCGGGTCTGTCTCGCGTGGTGGTGCAACCGGCGAGGGCGAGACTGCCGAGCATCACGGCTGCGGCGGCTTTCAGTGCGAGGGACTTCTGCATGGCGTTTCTCCTTCGTTGTCGGGTTGAGGACGGACGGGATGACCCCGCTCAACGGCGGGAAAGGAGCAGGCCCGCGACGAATGCGAGACCCGCGACGACGCCCGCGGTCTGCCACGGGTTGTCGTGCACGACCTGCGATACGCGTTCGGCCGAGTCGCGCAGCCGCGCGGCTGCGGTGCCCGACGCGTAGTCGAGCGTGCTGCGTGCCTCGTCGAGCCGCGACTGCACGCGCTTGCGCAGCGCGGCGATATCGCCGTCGCCATCGTTCTTCAGCAGGTCTTCCAGTTCATCGACCAGCCCGCGCAGATCGTCGGACACGTCCGCATGCAGGTCGCGGGCAGCCGCGCGCGTCGTACGTCCCACGCGCCGGCCCGTGCGACGGATGTCGGACAGGCCGCGGTCCAGCTTGTGTTCGATCGAGTCGGTGAGCGCCATGGTGTTTATCCTCCTTCGTTTGATTTGCAGGCCAATTTGAAGATAAGACGAATCCCAGCGACTAGTGTGATTCACATCAGCCAATTGAGTTTCGAGATAAATTTTCAATTCGCCGGCAAGCTTCCCGGGAAGCCCCGCTCCATGGGGCGGGGCGGCGGTTGAAAAAATTTCGCGATCGGCCGAGGCGGCGTAGCGGGCTCGTTGCACGAAGCGAAAGTCCGGTAAATATGGCGTCGCCCGATGAATCAGGTAAATAGTGCCGTTGCACGCGTTCTGTTGATGCAATTGCACTAATCGCCATGTAGTCGTCGAGCACGCTCCGTGCCCGCAGCGGTTCAGCGCGCGCCTTCGTCCAGCGCAACGTCGATGACGACGGGATCGTGGTCCGACGAACGGTATGGACCCGATGCGTAATAGGCCGCCTGATGCGCCGGCGTTTTGTAATCGGGCACGGATTGCAGTGCAACGGGCTCGTCGGCATTGATGTGCCATGTCTGCACGGCTTTCACGCGGGCGGCAAGCGGCGACGTCGCGAGCGCGTGATCGAGGTTGCCCGCTTCGCCGCGGAACACATAGCTGTAGCCGGCGTGGCCGGCGAAGCGCGCGACGAGATTCGTGTAGCCGCGCGACGCGAGCGCGCGCAGCGGATCTTCGTGCGCGTAGCTGTTCAGGTCGCCGATCAGCAGCACCCCATCGGCCGCGGCACCGGTCGGCGACGTCGCGAGCCACGCGGCGATGCGTTCGGCCGCGCGCGTGCGCGTCGCGTTCCAGCAGCCCTGGCCGTCCGACTGGTCGAGATCGGGGCCGGCGGCGCGCGGGCAGTTCTTCGACTTCAGGTGATTGACCGCGACCGTGAATGCGCGGGTGCCGTCAAGACGTCGAAACGTCTGCGCGAGCGGCGGCCGGTTCCGGCCGTCGAGCGCGACGGTCGACGCGCGGCCGACCGGTTCGATCGTCCGGCTGTCGTACAGCAGCGCGACCGCGATCGCGTCGCCACCGAGCCGCGCGATGCCGGGGTCGACCGCGCGCCAGCCGGCGCCGAGCCGGGCCGCGAGCTGCTGCACGGCGCTTGCGTGGCCGTAGCCGTTGTTCGCGATCTCCATCAAACCGATCACGTCCGCGCGCAGCGCTTGCAGCGCGGCGACGATTTTCGCTTCCTGTCGCGCGAACGCGGCGGGCGTCTTCGCACCGCGGTTGGCCCGGTCGTCGAAGCCGCCGCCCGCGCCGTCGCCGTTGAAGTAGTTGAACACGTTGAACGACACGACGCGCACGTCGGCTTGCGGATGCCGTGGCGGCGCATCGGTCCGCGGATTCGGGGCGGCGTCGAATACCGGCGCCGACGCCGGTACGGGCTGCAGCCGCCAGGTGCCGTAACGCTTCTCGAGCACGCCGTCGACGCCGCGAACCGTGTAGCCCGCGCGCAGCGTGTTGGCCGCACTCAGCGCGGGCGGCGGATAGCGGGCGGTCGCGGGATCCACGCGGCTCGAGCCGTCGTCGAGCACGATCCGGTTGCGCGCATTGACCGACGCCTGCGCGGCGGCCTTGGCCGGCGGGACCACGTGAGTGGGCACGTACAGGCGGCCGTGGCTGAGCACGATGCTGCCGTAGCGGCCGAGCTCATGGGTGTCGCTGACCGTCAGCGTTTGCGGAAACCGCACGCGCATGCCTTCATGCGCGGCGAACACGGCCTCGTCGTCGACCGGCAGCAGCAGCGATGCCGGCGTGACGGTCTGCCCGCGTGCGCAGACGGCCGCGTGGCCCGACAGCGCCAGCTGCGTGCGGCCGTATTTGTGCTCGATCCGGCCGGTGATGTGCACGAGCTCGCCCGGACGGACGCGCGCGTTCGGCGCGTAGACGAACATCCCTTCCGGGACGCCGGGCCGGTGCCGCCGCTGCGCGTCCGCCTGCTGGACGAAGAACCCGCTGAAGCCGCCGGCGCCGCCGAATGCCGCGGTGACGACTGCTTCGATCGACGTGGTGCGGCCGGCCAGCGGCGAGCGGCCGCCGGGATGCCGGATGTCGGCGATCGCCATGGCGGCGCCGCCGCAGTCGGCGCTGACCGGCAGCGCGGCGATGGCGGGCGCGGCGCAAAGGGCGAGCGAGGCGGCGAGCGCGAACGGCGGCAGCAGGCGTGACATGGAGCGTTCCCCAGGAAGAAAATTCGAAAGTTCGGGAAAGCATCTTGACGGCAAAATCACGTGCTGCGGTCGAATTGGCCATCAGGCCAGTGCCGAACGGCCAACGATGACGGCACAGCCCGCCGGGGCTGTTACGCTTCGCATCTGACGCGTCATTCCGGCCTGCGCTTCGAACGCTTGTACGCACGGCCCAACAGGAGATCTCCATGTCCTACATGCTGTTGATTGTCGAACCGACCGGCCAGCGCGCCGAGCGCACGCTCGAAGACGGGCAGGCGCTGTACGCGCGGATGGTCGATTTCGCCGAAACGCTGAACGCGCGCGGCGTGCTGCGCGGCGTCGAGTCGCTGGAGCGTTCCGAACGCGCGACGCGCGTGCAGGTGCGCGACGGCGAGACGCGCCTCGTCGACGGTCCGTTCGCCGAGGCGAAGGAAATGGTCGGCGGCTTCTTCATCGTCGACGTCGGCACGCGGGAGGAAGCGATCGAGATCGCGCGCCAGTGCCCGGCCGCGCAATGGTGCACGGTCGAAGTGCGTGCGGTCGGCCCGTGCTTCCTGTGACGGCCGCTTCTCGGTGTTAACCCGGATTCGTCGTTTCGCACGTCGATCCGGCGGTCTGCTGCCCGTCGTCTGTACAAGGCGCCGATGAACGGACGCCCCTTCCACCGACGACAAGGAGTGAACGATGCGATTCATGATCATGATCCGGGCGAACGCCGTCAGCGAGTCCGACGCATTGCCGGACAACCGGCTGGTCGAGGCAATGACGGCCTATCACGAGGAACTGGCCAAGGCCGGCGTGCTGCTCGACGCGAACGGCCTGCGGCCGAGCGCGCGCGGCTGGCGCGTGCGGTACACCGGCGGCAAGGGCACGGTGGTCGACGGCCCGTTCGCGGAAACCAAGGAGCTGATTGCCGGCTATACGCTGATCCAGGTGCGTTCGCGCGACGAAGCGCTCGAATGGACGCGCCGGTTTCCCGCACCGTTCGGCGCCGAGATGGACTGCGAGATCGAGGTACGGCCGCTGTTCGAACTCGACGATCTGACGCCGAGCGACGCGGTCGAGCGATTCCGCGACCTCAACGTCGGGCGCGGCCACGCCGTCTGAACCCGTCGCGACCAGGAGCGATCTTCATGCACAGGACGGTGTTCATCAACCTGCCGGTGGCCGATCTGCCGCGTGCGACGGCGTTCTACGTCGCGCTCGGCTTCGGCGTCGTGCCGGCCTACACGACGGGGCAGGGCGCCTGCATCCGCGTCAGCGACGCGATCTTCGTGATGCTGCTCGTGCGGCCGTTTTTCCAGACCTTCACCGGCAAGACGCTGGTCGAACCGGCGACGCACGTGCAGGCACTGCCGTGCCTGTCGTGCGACAGCCGTGCCGAGGTCGACGCGGTCGTCGCGAAGGCGCGGGCGGCGGGCGGCGCCGTGCCGCGTCAGCCACAGGCCTATCCAGGCATGTACACCCACGACTTTGCCGACCCGGACGGCCACGAATGGGGGCTGGTCTACGCGGAGCGGGACGCGGCCGGCCAGGGGCCGGCGTCGTGACGCGCGAGGCGACCCATCGTGCGATCGAGGCCGTCTGGCGAATCGAGGCGCCGAAGATCATCGCCCGCGCCGCGCGCGTGGTGCGCGACGTCGGCGTGGCCGAAGAGCTTGCGCAGGACACGCTGGTTGCGGCGCTCGAGCACTGGCCCGTCGACGGCGTGCCCGACAACCCGGCCGCGTGGCTGATGACGGCCGTGAAACGGCGCGCGCTCGACCGGGTCCGGCAGGAGTCGCTGCACGCGGCGAAGCGCGACCAGCTCGGTCATGAAATGGACGCGCTCGAAGCGCACGTGGTCCCCGACATCGCGGACGCGCTCGCCGATGCGCGCGACGACGATATCGGCGACGACCTGCTGCGGCTGATCTTCACGTCGTGCCATCCGGTGCTGTCGACCGACGCGCGCGTCGCGCTGACGCTGCGGCTGCTCGGCGGGTTGACCACGGGCGAGATCGCGCGCGCGTTCCTGTCGCCGGAGCCGACGATCGCGCAGCGCATCGTGCGCGCGAAGCGCACGCTCGCGGCGGCGCGCGTGCCGTTCGAGGTGCCGGCCGCCGCCGCTCGGCCCGCGCGGCTCGCGTCGGTGCTCGAAGTGATCTACCTGGTCTTCAACGAAGGCCATGCGGCGACTTCCGGCGATGACTGGACCCGCCCGGCGCTGTGCGACGAGGCGCTGCGGCTCGGCCGCGTGCTGGCCGGGCTGATGCCGGACGAAAGCGAGGTGCTCGGGCTCGTCGCGCTGATGGAACTGCAGGCGTCGCGCATGCACGCGCGTACCGATGCGCAAGGGCGGCCCGTGCTGCTGCTCGACCAGGACCGCAGCCGCTGGGATCCGCTGCTGATCCGGCGCGGCCTCGCGGCGCTCGACCGGGCGGCGAAGCTCGGCGGCGTGCGCGGCCCCTATGCGCTGCAGGCGGCGCTGGCCGCGTGCCACGCGCGGGCGCGGCACGCGTCGGAAACGGACTGGGCGCAGATCGTCGCGCTGTACGACGCGCTGGCCGAAGTCGCGCCGTCGCCGGTCGTCGAGCTGAACCGCGCGGTCGCGGTGGGCATGGCGTTCGGGCCTGCCGCGGCACTGGAAATCGTCGACGCGCTGCGCGACGATCCGGCGCTCGCGCGCTATCACTGGTTGCCGAGCGTGCGCGGCGACCTGCTGGCGAAGCTCGGCCGCGCGGACGAAGCGAAGGCGGAATTCCGCCGCGCGGCCGAATTGACCCGCAACGAGCGCGAAAGGGAATTGCTGCTGAAGCGTGCGACGGATGCGTGACGCATGATTTCCGACGCGACGGATCGAATTTCCGCTGCGCCGCCCGTCGCAAGCCCCAAGCCCCAAGCCCCAAGCCACAAGCCACAAGCCACAAGCCACAAGCCACAAGCCGCAAGCCCCAAGCGGCAAGCCGCAAGCCGCAAGCCGCAAGCCGCAAGCCGCAAGCCGCAAGCCGCAAGCCGCAACTCCGTCCCCGATTCCCCACCTTCCACTATCGCGCGGATTGAAAAAGCCTATTGGGGGATGCGAACGCCAGCGCCTAGATTAAAGAGCACGATACGTGCGCGCTCTGCGCACGTATCGTTCCCCACATCCATCATCGGCCCGGCTTCGCACGCGGCCGCGCCGACTCGAACGGAGGCGCAAATGGCTCAACTCAAGGGCAGCAAGACCGAAGAGAATCTGAAGGCCGCATTCGCGGGCGAATCGCAAGCGAACCGGCGCTATCTGTATTTCGCTTCGAAGGCCGACGTCGAAGGCCAGAACGACGTGGCCGCGCTGTTCCGCTCGACCGCCGAAGGCGAAACCGGCCATGCGCACGGCCACCTCGAATACCTCGAAGCCGTCGGCGATCCGGCGACGGGGCTGCCGTTCGGCTCGTCGCGGCTGAATCTCGAATCGGCGATCGCCGGCGAGACGCACGAATACACCGACATGTATCCGGGCATGGCCAAGACCGCGCGCGACGAAGGCTTCGACGAAATCGCGAACTGGTTCGAAACGCTGGCGAAGGCCGAACGCAGCCACGCGAACCGCTATACGAAGGCGCTGGACGCGCTCGTCGACTGACGCGAGCCGCCGCAAGGCCGCACGGCCGGCGCGGAAGGTCCCGCGGCGGCCGTGCGTCGGTCGCTGCCCGCTGCGCGGGCGGCGCGTCCGCGCACATGCGCGCCAAGCTGGAGCGCCCCCATGCCCCACAAGGAAGGCAGCCTCGAAGCCCCGACCCGGCATCCGCTCGACTGGCAGTCCGAATCGTTCTACGACCAGGCCGCGATCGATGCGGAAATGACCCGCGTATTCGACATCTGCGCCGGATGCCGGCGCTGCGTGTCGCTGTGCGGCGCGTTTCCCGCGCTGTTCGATCTCGTCGACGACACGCCGATGGGCGACATCGAGGAAGTGTCGAAGGACGCGTTCGGCAAGGTCGTCGACCAGTGCTATCTGTGCGACCTCTGCTACATGACGAAATGCCCGTACGTGCCGCCGCACGCATGGAACGTCGACTTCCCGCACCTGATGCTGCGCGCGAAGGCCGCGCGCTACCGGCGCGGCGAAGCGCCGTTGCGCGACAAGGTGCTGTCGAACACCGACGCGCTCGGCCATTTCGCCGGCATTCCGATCGTCACGCAGACGGTGAACGCGGTGAATCGCACGCCGCCCGCGCGCCACGCGCTCGAAGCGGCGCTCGGCGTCGATCGCAACGCATGGCTGCCGGAGTTCGCGCCGCGCAAGTTCCGCCGCGCCGCGAAGCGCTCGGACGGCCCGCCGGTACGCGACGGCGAACGCACGCCCGGCAAGGTCGCGATCTACGCGACCTGCTACGTGAACTTCAACGAGCCGGGCATCGGTCACGACCTGCTCGCGATCCTCGCGCACAACGAGATTCCGTACGAGCTCGTCACCCGCGAAGCCTGCTGCGGGATGCCGCTGCTCGAGCAGGGCAACCTCGCGGGCGTCGCCGCGAAGAAGGCCGTGAACATCCCGGTGCTGGAGCGCTACGCGCGCGAAGGCTACGCACTGATCGGCGCGATCCCGAGCTGCGTGCTGATGTACAAGAGCGAACTGCCGCTGATGTTCCCCGACGACGAAGCCGTGCACGCGGTGGCCGATGCGTTCTGGGATCCGTTCGAATACGTGATCGCGCGGCATCGCGACGGTTTGCTGAAGACGGACTTCAAGCAGGGTCTCGGCACCGTGTCGTATCACGTGCCGTGCCACGCGCGCGTGCAGAACATCGGCCGCAAGACGGCCGACACGCTGTCGCTCGTGCCGGATACGCGCGTGAACGTCGTCGAGCGCTGTTCCGGGCACGCGGGCACGTTCGGCGTGAAGAAGGCGTTCCATGCGGACGCGATGCGCATCGGCACGCCGGTGTTCAACGCGATGGCCGAGCCGCAGCCGGATTTCGTGTCGTCGGACTGCGCGCTCGCCGGCCATCACATCGCGCAGGGCATCGATGAGAAGGGTCTGCCGGCCGCGCCGCTCGCGCATCCGTTGACGCTGTTGCGCCGCGCGTACGGTATCTAAGCCCTTCGAACCGGCTTCCGTGCAAACCCATCGACGCCATCCGACGACATCCAAGGACATCCAAGGACATCCCATGACGCTGACCCGCGACTCGCTGCTGACGCTCGAAGCGTACGCGAAGATCCGCAAGGCCGAACACGCGCGGCTCGTCGCGTACAAGCGCCGCCGCGCAGTGGTGCTCGGCAATCACCTGCGCCTGCTGTTCGAGGACGAGACCACGATCCGCTATCAGATCCAGGAGATGCTGCACATCGAGAAGATCTTCGACGAGGCCGGCATCGAAGGCGAACTGGAAGCGTATCTGCCGCTCGTGCCCGACGGCACCAACCTGAAGGCGACGCTGCAGATCGAATACGAGCACGAGGCCGAACGGCGCGCGGCACTGTCGCGGCTGATCGGCGTCGAGGATCGCGTGTACCTGCAGGTCGACGGCCATCCGGACGTGTATGCGATCGCCGACGAGGATCTCGACCGCGACAACGCGGAGAAGACGTCGGCCGTGCATTTCGTGCGCTTCGAATTGAGCGGGCCGGTGCGCGCGGCACTCAAGGACGGCGCGGCGCTGTCGATCGGCTGCGACCATCCGGCCTATACGGTGGCACCGCAACGCGTGGATGCCGACGTGGCCGCCGCGCTCGCCGGCGATCTGCGCTGACGCGGTCGTTGCCGGGGCAACGACCGCCGCACATCCGTACTGCTCGCCGAGGATGTAACAAGCCTGTCCGCGCTTGCATGCCGGGAAACAATGTGCATTGCACGTCAGCGCGCTTTCATCACTCGAAGAGAAACAATAAAAAGATTGTGCACGGAGATAATTCAGTTCCGCCGAATTTGAACGATTTACCGATCCGTGAATATCTTGTTACGAAATTTCCCCTGATTTACCGATTTTAGGCGGCAGTCGCGCAGATTGTTACCGCCGAGGGTCGGAACACCGCCCAACGGCCGCCCGCCGGCACGGCGACGCACCCCGCAGAGCCCCGCCGGACGGGGCTTCCCAGCGCCGTGCATAACGATCGCGTAAAAAAATTCAAGCATAAATGGATCGCGCATCCTTGGCAGGTTGTTTCAGTGCGTAACATTAAGTCATTGTCATATTGAGATAAACCCTGACGATGGTATGCTTCGTGCACAAAAATTCCCACATTGGAGTGAGACCGTGATTTGTGCGCCATTGCCGGGAATGGCGGCACCGTGAAAGTGCGGTGTCGCGCCGGCATGCACAACAATCGGATAACCATAATGTGCAACCGGGTCGCCCCGTGACGCGATGCGTGACGACGGCGCCGACAATCGCAGCCCCGGCCTGGCTGCGTGGAGAAATCAACTATGTTCTTCGATGAGCTTAACGATGAAGAGTGGTTGCGTCTTTCAGCGCTGATTGCCGACGAACCCATCCGGTTGAACCGCCGGGGCCGTCCACGTGCGGAGCCGCGCGTGGTCGCCAACGCGGTGCTGTGGATCCTGACCACCGGTGAAGCATGGTCGAAACTGCCGGGACGCTATCCGTCCGGGCCGACGTGCCGCCGCCGCTACGAAGAGTGGCTCGCGAACGGCACGCTGCTGCAGATGATCGACGTGCTGACGCAGTTCAGCGGGCGCACGTTCGCGTATGTGCCTCCGCCGCCCGTGCCGGCCGCGCCGGCATGCCGCGCTGAACCCGTGCCCGACAACGATCGTCTGCGCGGGGTGTTCTGGCAGAACCCCGAGTCGTGGCAGCTGCCGGTCGCGCAGACGAACGCGTGGAACGGCGAAGGCGCGACGCGCACCGCGATGCCGGCCGACGACGCTGACCAATCGTCGGCCGTGTCGTTCTCGGTGCCGGGCGCGCAGCCGGCAGCGCTGCGCCACGGGCGTCCGTCCGCCGCGAGCTTCGCGTCGGCCGAGCCGCAAGTCGACGACTATCGCGGCTATACGATCTACGGGACCGCGCAGCCGGTGCAGAACCTGATGTACCGCGCATGGGCCGAGATCATGCAGGACGACCGCCGCGTCGAGCGTTCGGGCCTGATCGGCCCGCGCTTCACCGACGCGGAAGAGGCGGAGCAGTACGCGCTCGACTGGGCGCGTCAGTGGATCGACCGCCACGGCGCGAGCGACGAACCGGCGCGCGCACCGCAGAACGAGGTGCTGGCAGGCCTGTCGGCGCTGGCGCGTGCGGAGTCGGACATCAAGCGCTTCATCGCCGAGCGTCGCGCGGGCGTGCTGGGCGAAAGCCGCAACGACCCGGTGCAATCGGAGCGCCGCGAGTATGCGTATCGCGTAGGTTGAGCGTCGTCCGGACGACAACGCGCGGGTCATCGTGGATCACGATGCCCGCGCGTTTTTTTGTGTCCGATGCGTGCATGCGATGCCGGGCGCCTGATTGAAGCGCCCGGCATGCAGCGCGTCACTGGCGGCCGTAGGTATCGTCGAAGCGGACGATGTCGTCCTCGCCGAGATACGCGCCCGACTGCACTTCGATCAGCTCGAGCGGCATCTTGCCCGGGTTCTCGAGACGGTGCGATACGCCGAGCGGAATGTACGTCGATTCGTTCTCGGACAGCAGGAAGGTTTCTTCGCCGCGCGTGATGCGCGCGGTGCCGCGCACGACGATCCAGTGTTCGGCGCGGTGGTGGTGCATCTGCAGCGACAGCCGCGCGCCCGGCTTCACGACGATGCGCTTGACCTGGAAGCGCTCGCCGTTGTCGACGGAGTCGTAGTGGCCCCACGGACGATGGACCTTGCGGTGATCGGTCGCTTCCGCGCCGCGTTCGGCCTTGATGCGGCCGACGATCTTCTTCACGTCCTGCACGCGGGATTTGTCGGCGACCAGCACCGCGTCGGGCGTTTCGACGACGACCAGGTTCTGCGTGCCGACGCACGCGACGAGCCGGCTTTCCGAATGCGCGAACGTCGATTCGGCGTCTTCGAACAGCACGTGGCCGCGGCCGACGTTCTCGGCGTCGTCCTTCGGCAGGATCTGCCAGATCGCGTCCCACGAACCGACGTCCGACCAGCCCGCATCGAGCGGCACGACGACGCTTTCGCACAGCTGCGGATGGTTGGCGAGCCGCTCCATCACCGCATAGTCGATCGAGTTCGACGGCGATGCGGCGAATGCGTCGCGATCGACGCGGAAGAAGTCGCCGTCTTCCTTGCCGCGCGCGACGGCCTGTTCGCAGGCCGCGTAGATCTCGGGTTCGAACTGGCGGATCGCGTTCAGCCACACCGACGCGCGCACGATGAAGATGCCGCTGTTCCACCAGTATTCGCCGGATGCGACGTACTGCTGGGCGAGTTCGAGGTGCGGCTTCTCGACGAAGCGGTCGAGGCGGCGCACGTCGAGATTGCCGGTGCCGGCGTCCCCGAGCGGCGCGCCGACGCGGATGTAGCCGTAGCCCGTTTCGGCCCGGCCCGGCACGATGCCCATCGTCGCGATCTTGCCCTGCGCCGCGCAGTGCACGCCGGCCGCGACGGCCGCGTGAAAGCGCGGCTGGTCGGCCACCGCGTGGTCGGCCGGCATGACCGTCATCACCGCGTCGGTGCCGCCGGCGACGATCCGCAGCGCGGCGAGCGTCAGCGCGGGCGCGGTGTCGCGGCCGAGCGGCTCGAGCATGATCGCGCCGCGCTTGCCGGTCAGGCGCAGTTGTTCGGCGGTCGTGAAGCGGTGATCCTCGCCGCACACGATCAGCACGTCGTCGTTCAGCGGATGCCCCGTCGTGAGGCCGTCGAGGCGCAGCGCGGTGGATTGCAGCAGCGAGTGATCGCCGAGCAGGCCGATCAACTGCTTCGGATAGTGTTCGCGCGACATCGGCCACAGACGCGTGCCCGAACCGCCGGCAAGGATCACCGGCTGCACCGCGACGCGCGACGCGGCGTCGGTTGCGGCGGAAGAAGAAGGGCGCGTATCGGCTACCACGGCCGGAGCATTCATGATGACACTCTCCTCGGTTGAAGTCAGTGCCGTTTTGTAGCATGAAGTAAATCGACAATAAAACCGGCGTTCTTCGCGCGATATTCATCGCGCACTCGTCGCGCACGTATCCGGGAAACTTTTCCGCGATAGTGTCGGGGGCAAACAAAAAAATAAAAAATAATTCGGCGAGCCGGGCTGGCAGGCCTTCCCGTAAGGCGTTGGCACGAACCGTAAAGTTGCCGAAATATTCCCGGTTCGCACGCGATTCGGGAAAACGTGCCGAATTAATTCAAGAATATCGCGGCAAGAATTTCCGATTATTTTTCGAAATACTTGTGCGCTTGAGGAGGAATTTTCTTGTCGGTTCAATAGCGTCATGCAACGTTTGAATCGAATGTGCGGTACGCGCTGCACGAGGAGCTGTTCGGCTAACGCCTGTTCAAAGAAGAGGAAGCAGACATGTTGAGCGTGCTGGCGAGAGTCATCGATATCGCGATGGTCGTGTTGGGGGCGTTGATCGCCGCCGCGCTGCACGGCGGCAGCATCTGGCTCAGCGACCTGCAGCGCACGACGGTGCTGTTCGATTGCCTGCTCGTCGTCGTGTTCTTTCCGGCCGTCGGCATCTACCAGTCGTGGCGCGGCAAGCGTCTCGTCGGGCTGGTGGTCCGCGTTGCGTTCGCGTGGCTCGTCGTCGAACTCGCCGGCATCCTGATGAGCTTCAGCTTTCACCAGTCGGGCGACCTGTCGCGGCTGTGGCTCGGCTACTGGGCGCTCGTCACGGCGGCGCTGCTCGCGGGTTCGAAAGCCTGCGTGCACGTCGTGCTGCGGCAGCTGCGCCGCGGCGGCTACAACCTGAAGGCGGTCGCGATCGTCGGCGGCACGCCGGCTGCGCGGCGGCTGATCGCGCAGATGCGCTCGCGCCCGGAAGCCGGCTTCAACCCGGTGTGCGTGTACGACGAGAGCGACGTGCCGGGCGAGGTCGCGCTCGACGACGTGCGCATCGAGCGGCAGTTCGAATCGCTGGTGTGGCTGGTGCGCAGCCGCGCGATCAGCGAGCTGTGGCTGACGCTGCCGATCACGGAGGAGCGGCGGATTCACCAGATCGTGACGGTGTTTCGCCACGACTTCGTGAACATCCGCTTCATCCCGGACGTGCGCACGCTGTCGTTCTTCAACCAGGAAGTGGTCGAGCTGCTCGGCGTGCCGGCGATCAACCTCGCGGCGTCGCCGATCACCGACGTGCGGATCCTGCCGAAGTTCGTGTTCGACCGGCTGTTCGCACTGGCCGCGCTGACGATGCTCGCGCCGCTGATGCTGGTGATCGCGTGCCTGATCAAGCTCACGTCGCGCGGGCCGGTGTTCTTCCGCCAGAAGCGCAAGGGCATCGACGGGCACGAGTTCGAGATCTACAAGTTTCGCTCGATGAAGGTGCATCAGGAAGTCGCCGGACAGGTCACGCAGGCGACCAGGAACGACACGCGCGTGACGCCGGTCGGCCGCTTCCTGCGCCGCACGAGCCTCGACGAGCTGCCGCAGTTCATCAACGTGCTGAAGGGCGAGATGTCAGTCGTCGGCCCGCGGCCCCATGCGCTCGCGCACGACGACATCTACAAGGATCTGGTGAAGGGCTACATGTTCCGCTACCGGATCAAGCCGGGCATCACCGGCTGGGCGCAGATCAACGGCTTTCGCGGCGAGACCGACCAGATCGAGAAGATGATGGGACGCGTGAAGCTCGATCTGTACTACATGCAGAACTGGTCGTTCTGGCTCGACATCAAGATCGTCGTGCTGACGCTGTGGAAAGGCTTCACCGGCAGCAACGCTTACTGACGCGCCACCGCGCGCATTCCGGTTTCACGAATTTCGAATCATTGGTCACGAGGTCCGACACATCATGAATCTGACTATCACCGGCAGCGGTTACGTAGGGCTTGTCACCGGCGCCTGTCTCGCCGACATCGGGCACGACGTGTTCTGTCTCGACGTCGATCAGGCGAAGATCGACATCCTGAACGGCGGCGGCGTGCCGATCCACGAGCCGGGCCTGAAGGAAGTCATCGCGCGCAACCGTGCGGCGGGCCGCCTGCGCTTTTCGACCGACATCGAGGCCGCGGTCGCGCACGGCGACGTGCAGTTCATCGCGGTCGGCACGCCGCCGGACGAGGACGGCTCGGCCGACCTGCAGTACGTGCTCGCCGCGGCGCGCAACATCGGCCGCTACATGAAGGGCTTCAAGGTGATCGTCGACAAGTCGACGGTGCCGGTCGGCACGGCCGAGCGCGTGCGCGCGGCAGTCGCCGAGGAGCTCGCGAAGCGCGGCGACGACGGCCAGATGTTCTCGGTCGTGTCGAATCCGGAATTCCTGAAGGAAGGCGCGGCGGTCGACGATTTCACGCGGCCGGACCGCATCGTGATCGGCTGCGACGACGATGTGCCGGGCGAACGCGCGCGCGAACTGATGAAGAAGCTCTACGCGCCGTTCAACCGCAACCACGAACGCACGCTTTACATGGACGTGCGCTCGGCCGAATTCACGAAGTACGCGGCCAACGCGATGCTGGCCACGCGCATCTCGTTCATGAACGAGCTCGCGAACCTCGCCGACCGCTTCGGCGCCGACATCGAGGCCGTGCGCCGCGGGATCGGCTCGGATCCGCGCATCGGCTATCACTTCCTGTATGCGGGGTGCGGCTACGGCGGCTCGTGCTTCCCGAAGGACGTCGAGGCGCTGATCCGCACGGCCGACGAGCACGGCCAGTCGCTGCAGATCCTGAAGGCGGTGTCGTCGGTGAACGCGGCGCAAAAGCGCGTGCTTGCCGACAAGATCGTCGCGCGCTTCGGCGAGGACCTGACCGGCCGCACGTTCGCGATCTGGGGTCTCGCCTTCAAGCCGAACACGGACGACATGCGCGAAGCGCCGAGCCGCGAGCTGATCGCCGAGCTGCTGTCGCGCGGCGCGCGCATCGCCGCGTACGACCCGGTCGCGCAGCAGGAAGCGCGCCGCGTGCTCGCGCTCGATCTCGCGGATCACCCGAGCTGGCTCGAGCGCCTCACGTTCGTCGACGACGAGGCGCAGGCCGCGCGCGATGCCGACGCGCTCGTGATCGTCACCGAATGGAAGGCGTTCAAGAGCCCGGATTTCGTCGCGCTCGCCCGGCAGTGGAAGTCGCCGGTGATCTTCGACGGCCGCAACCTGTACGAGCCGGAGACGATGAGCGAGCAGGGCATCGAGTACCACCCGATCGGCCGGCCCGGCTCGCGCCAGGCCGTCGCCGCCCGCGTGCCGGGCGCCGCGCGCGCGAACGCGTAACCCGCGTCGCCGCGTCGCCGTTACCACGCCGTTACCCGTTACCGATTCGAGTCGCCATGTTCCGGAACATCCTGATCGTCTGTCACGCGAACGTCTGCCGCAGTCCGGCGGCGGAGATGCTGTTCAAGTCGCACGCCGCGAAGCGCGGCGGCCCGCGCGTGACGTTCCACTCCGCCGGCGTGCGCGCGAACGACGGCGACGGCATCGATCCGGTGATGCGGCAGCTGCTCGCCGAGCGCGGTGTCGATGCGACGACGCACCGGTCCCGGCGGCTGTCGCGCCGGATCGTGCGCGACGCCGACCTGATTCTCGTGAGCGAGCGCGACCAGATCAAGGCCGTCGAATCGGTCGATCCGTTCGCGCGCGGCAAGGTCCACCTGCTGGGCAAGTGGGAGGACGCCGAGATCGCGGATCCGCATGGCGGCCCCGAGGCCGACTATCGCGAGAGCTACTCATTGATCGAACGTCTGGTTCAAGGATGGCTGCAAAAACTATGCTGAAACGTCCCATGCGCCCGCTGGCGCTCGCCGTCGCGCTGACGACTTTCCTGTCGGCCTGCGCGAGCGCGCCCGGCAACTATCTCGACTCGTCGAACCTGAAGGACGAAGGCCGGCAAGGCCAGCCCGAAACCTATCCGGTTCATTACATCGACGCGAAGCTGGTGATGGATCAGCTGCAGAAGCAGCAGGTCGAGCACCCGCTGCCGCCGGGCCGTTACTCCGATCCGTCGCAGTACGTGTATCGCGTCGGCCCGCAGGACATCCTCGGCGTCACGGTGTGGGATCACCCCGAGCTGACGACGCCGCAGGGCCAGTCGTTCTCGAGTGGCGGCAACACGACGCAGTCGGTCGCAGGTGCGCTGCAGCAGCCGTATACGACCGCGCTGCCGGGCCAGGCCGATCCGTACGGCCAGACGGTCGCCGCCGACGGCACGATCTTCTTCCCGTTCGTCGGCCGCATCCGCGTGGCGGGCAAGACGGTCGCGCAGATCCGCGAGCAGATGGCGTCGACGCTCGCGCGCTACGTGAAGAACCCGCAGCTCGACGTGCGCGTGCTGTCGTTCCGCAGCCAGAAGGTGCAGGTGACGGGCGAAGTGAAGCAGCCGGGCCCGCTCGCGGTGAGCGACGTGCCGCTGACGCTGGTCGACGCGATCTCGCGCTCGGGCGGCTCGACCGCCGAGGCCGACCTGCAGCGCGTGCGCCTGACGCGCGACGGCAAGCTGTACACGCTCGACGCGAACGGCGTGCTCGATCGCGGCGAGGTGAAGCAGAACGTGATGCTGCAGCCGGGCGACATCGTCAACGTGCCGGACCGCAGCGACAGCCGCGTGTTCATCATGGGCGAAGTGAAGACGCCGGTCACGGTGCCGATGCTCAAGGGCAGGCTGACCATCGCCGACGCGCTGACGGCCGGCGGCGGCATCCTCGACACCGATGCGAACCCGCGCAAGATCTACGTGATGCGCGGGATGCGCGACAACCCGACGAAGCCGGAAGTGTTCCGTCTCGACATGACGCAGCCTGACGCGCTGATGCTGTCGAGCCGCTTCCCGCTCCAGCCGCTCGACGTCGTCTACGTCAGCACGGCCAGCTCGGTGCAGTTCAACCGTGTGCTGCAGCAGGTGCTGCCGACGATCCAGACGATCTTCTACATGCGGCAAATCACGCGCTGATAGCCCGCCGGGGCGGCGCCCGCCCCCCGGCACCACTCAAGCGGGAACGAATGGTGAACACGCAAGCGAAACACTCCTACGCGGATCTGACCGCGAAAACCGAGGAAGAGGACGTCGTCCTCGGCCAGTTGCTCCAGGTGATCATGGACGACATCTGGCTGCTGCTCGGCATCGCGGTGACCGTCATCGCGCTCGCCGGCCTGTACTGCTACGTCGCGAAGCCGGTCTATCAGGCCGACGTGCACGTGCGGGTCGAAGGCAACGACAACACGACGCAGGCGCTCACGCAGACGCAGACGGGCGCGATGATCAACAGCGGTCCGCAGCAGGCGCCGACCGATGCGGAAATCGAGATCATCAAGAGCCGCGGCGTGGTCGCGCCGGTCGTCGAGCAGTTCAAGCTGAACTTCTCGGTCGTGCCGAAGACGCTGCCGCTGATCGGCAGCCTGGCCGCGCGCGTCGCGACGCCGGGCGAGCCGTCGCGCCCGTGGTTCGGGCTGCGTTCGTACGCGTGGGGCGGCGAAGTCGCCGACATCGACACGATCAACGTCGTGCCCGCGCTCGAAGGCAAGAAGATGACGCTGACCGCCGGCCCGAACGGCACCTATACGCTGGTCGACCCGACCGGCAACCGCCTGTTGTCCGGCCGCGTCGGCGAGTCGGAGCAGGGCGGCGGCGTCACGCTGCTCGTGCAGAAGCTGATCGCGCGTCCGGGCACGCAGTTCACCGTGGTCCGCTACAACGACCTCGATGCGATCACCGGTTTCCAGTCGGGCATCCAGGTGACCGAGCAGGGCAAGCAGACGGGCGTCGTGCAGATCTCGCTCGAAGGCAAGGATCCGGACCAGACCGCCGCGATCGCGAACGCGCTCGCGCAGTCGTACCTGAACCAGCACGTGATCGCGAAGCAGGCCGAAGCGACCAAGATGCTCGACTTCCTGAAGGGCGAGGAACCGCGCCTGAAGGCCGACCTCGAGCGCGCGGAAGCCGCGCTGACGCAGTACCAGCGTACGTCCGGCTCGATCAACGCGAGCGACGAGGCGAAGGTCTACCTCGAAGGCAGCGTGCAGTACGAACAGCAGATCGCCGCGCAGCGCCTGCAGCTCGCGTCGCTCGCGCAGCGCTTCACCGATTCGCATCCGATGGTGATCGCCGCGAAGCAGCAGCTCGCCGAGCTGCAGGCCGAGAAGGACAAGTTCAGCAACCGCTTCCGCAGCCTGCCGGCGACCGAAGTGAAGGCCGTCCAGCTGCAGCGCGACGCGAAGGTCGCCGAGGACATCTACGTGCTGCTGCTGAACCGCGTGCAGGAACTGTCGGTGCAGAAGGCCGGCACGGGCGGCAACATCCATCTCGTCGACTCGGCGATGCGTCCGGGCGACCCGGTCAAGCCGAAGAAGGTGCTGATCCTGTCCGCCGCGGTGTTCCTCGGGCTGATCCTCGGCACCGGCGTCGTGTTCCTGCGCCGCAACCTGTTCCAGGGCATCGAGGATCCGGACCGCGTCGAGCGCACGTTCAACCTGCCGCTGTACGGCCTCGTGCCGCAAAGCGCCGAGCAGGTGAAGCTCGATGCGATGGCCGAGAAGAGCGGCGGCCGTGCGCGGCCGATCCTCGCGAGCCTGCGTCCGAAGGACCTGAGCGTCGAAAGCATGCGCAGCCTGCGCACCGCGATGCAGTTCTCGATGATGGATGCGAAGAACCGCGTGATCGTGCTGACCGGCCCGACGCCGGGCATCGGCAAGAGCTTCCTGACGGTCAACCTCGCGGTGCTGCTCGCGCATTCGGGCAAGCGCGTGCTGCTGATCGATGCGGACATGCGCCGCGGGATGCTCGACCGCTACTTCGGCCTCACCGTGCAGCCGGGCCTGTCCGAGCTGCTGAGCGACCAGTCGCCGCTCGAGGAAGCGATCCGCGAGACGCCGGTGCAGGGGCTGTCGTTCATCTCGGCCGGCACGCGCCCGCCGAACCCGTCGGAGCTGCTGATGTCGACGCGCCTGCCGCAATACCTGGAAGGGCTCGGCAAGCGCTACGACATCGTGCTGATCGACTCGCCGCCGGTGCTGGCCGTGACCGACGCGACCATCATCGGCCGCATGGCCGGCGCGACGTTCCTGGTGCTGCGCTCGGGCATGCATACCGAAGGCGAGATCGCCGACGCGATCAAGCGCCTGCGCACCGCGGGCGTCGACCTGGAAGGCGGGATCTTCAACGGCGTGCCGCCGAAGGCGCGCGGCTACGGCCGCGGCTATGCGGCCGTCCACGAATACCTGAGCGCCTGACCGCGTTTCACGACACCGGGCCGGCGCGAGCGGCGCCTGCCCGGCCGACTGGAGAACCCTCGATGAAAATTTCCGTGCTCGTTCCGACCTACCGGCGCCCTGCCGACCTCGCGCGCTGCCTGCTGGCGCTGCAGCGCCAGGAGCGGCTGCCCGACGAGGTGATCGTCGTCGCGCGCCCGGAGGACGATGCCACGCACGAGCGCCTCGCCGATCCGTCGGTCGGCGGCGCGCTGCCGCTGCGGATCGTGCCGGTCGACGTGCCCGGGCAGGTCGCCGCGCTGAACAAGGGACTCGATTCCGCGAACGGCGACATCGTCGCGATCACCGACGACGACGCGGCGCCGCGCGCCGACTGGCTCGCGCGCGTCGAAGCCGTGTTTCTGGCCGATGCGCGCGTCGGCGCGGTCGGCGGCCGCGACTGGGTGCACGAGAAAGGCCGCGTGCTCGACGAGTCGCGCGAGCGCGTCGGCCAGCTCACGCTGTCCGGCAAGATCGTCGGCAACCATCACCTGGGCGTCGGCGGCGCGCGCGAAGTCGACATGCTGAAAGGCGCGAACATGAGCTACCGCCGCGCGGCGATCGAGCGGCTGCGCTTCGACACGCGGCTGCGCGGCGCCGGCGCGCAGGTGCACAACGACATGGCGTTCAGCATGCGCGTGCAGCGCGACGGCTGGAAGCTCGTGTACGACCCGGCGATCGCGGTCGATCATTACCCGGCCGAGCGCTTCGACGACGACCGGCGCGATGCGGCGTCGCTGAACGCGATCAGCAACGGCGCGTACAACCTGCACCTGATCCTGCGCGAGCATCTGCCGCCGGTGCGGCGCGAGATCGCGTGGTGGTGGTGGACGCTGGTCGGCACGCGCGTCTATCCCGGCCTCGCGCACGTGCTGCTGTCGCTGCATACCGCGCGGCGCGACCGCGTGCGCGAGCACTGGCGCGCGGTGCGCCGCGGCGCCCGCGATGCGCGCCGCGCGAATCTTGCCCCCCACCGCGCGGCGATGCCGCCGGTGACGTCTTGAACGGCCCGCGCGCGCTGCGCACGGCCACCCCCGGAGGGCTTGCATGACTGCCACGAAAGTTCACGTCCACCTGTTCTACGGCGCCGATCCGCGTACCTACCGGAAAGGCGAGAACATCGGCTGCCTGTACGGCTATCACCATGCCGAATCCGACGAATTCCGGCTGACCTATTCCGAGGACCGCCGCGAGAGCCGCATTGCGAGCGTCGCGCGCCGTGCGCTGAAGGCGGCGCTCGGCTTCGACGTCGTGCATGCGTGGCGCAATCGCGCCGCGCTGCTGAACAGCGACGTGATCTGGACGCACACCGAGCAGGAGCACCTCGCGGCCGCGCTGATCCTGAAGCTCGGCGGCGCGCAGGGCAAGCGCCCGCTGCTGCTCGCGCAGAGCGTGTGGCTGTTCGACAAGTGGAACGGTTTCGGCGGCCCGCGCCGCTGGCTGTACCGCAGGCTGCTCGCGCGCGCCGACGCGCTGACGACGCTCGCCCGCGACAACGCCGAGCTGTGCCGCCGCTATCTCGGCCGCGAAGCGGAGTTCGTCTATTACGGGCTGAACACGCAGGATTTTCCGCCGGTCGAGCCGCAGCAGTGGCAGCCGAACCGGCCGCTGCGGATCGCCGCGATCGGCAACGACCGCGACCGCGACTGGTGCACGTTCCTCGCCGCGTTCGGCGGCGACGAGCGCTACGACGTGCGGCTGGCGACGCGGCGCCGCGTGCCGCGCGAGTGGCATGCGCCGAACGTGAAGATCGGCTCGGCGTCGGGCCTCGCGAAGCAGCACGAACTGTACGCATGGGCCGACGTGATCGTCGTGCCGCTGCGGCCGAACTTCCACGCGTCGGGCATCACCGTGATGCTCGAGGCCGCGGCGGTCGGCAAGCCGATGATCGTGTCCGACGTCGGCGGGCTCAGCGACTACTTCCCGCACGACACGGCCGCGTACGTGCCGGCGTTCGACGCACCGGCGATGCGCGAGGCTGCCGACCGCTTCGCGGCCGATCCGGTCGCGGCGCTCGAATGCGCGCGCGCCGCGGCTGCGTGCCTGCGCGAGCGCGACCTGACCACGCAGGCGTTCGCCGAGCAGCACGTGCGGATCACGCGCGACATGCTGCGCCGGCGCCGCACGCCGGCGGCCGCGGGCCTCGCGATGCCGCTCGCGGATTCGAGCGCGTCGTCGCGGTGAGCACGGATCGATGAGTACGATTGCCGCAGAACGCGCACCGTCGCGCAAGCGCAGCTGGTTCGCCGATCCGAAGCACTGGGCCGGGCAGGCCGGGCTGTGGACGTTCACCGCCGCGCTGATCGCCATTCACCAGGGCAAGGTGCTGACGCTCGCGTTTCCGGTGCTGGCCATCGCGGTCGGCATCTGGCTGTATTTCAAGAGCCCCGCGCGCTACGTCGGCTTCATGTGGTGGGTGTGGTTCCTGAGCCCGGAGGTGCGGCGGCTGGCCGACTGGTCGAAGGGCGCGTTCACGCCGACGAGCCTGATCCAGGTCGCGCCGCTCGCGGTGACGATGATCGCCGGGTTCGGGCTGATTCGGCACTACCGCGTGCTCGCGCAGCGGCGCGGGATTCCCGTGCTGCTGATCCTGTTCGGGCTCACGTATGCGTATCTCGTCGGGATCGTGTCGAGCGGCGTGATGGCCGCGACCTACGACCTCGCGAACTGGCTGTACCCGATCCTGATCGGCTTTCACATCATGGTGAACGCGCGCGACTATCCCGAGTATCGCGACGTGCTGCTGTCCACGTTCATGTGGGGCATGCTCGTGATGGGCCTGTACGGCGTCGTGCAGTACTTCGTGATGCCGCAGTGGGACGTGCTGTGGATGGTCGGCTCGCAGATGGGCTCGCAGGGCGAGCCGGTGCCGTACGGCGTGCGCGTGTTCAGCACGATGAATTCGTCCGGGCCGTTCGCGTTCGCGATGATGGGCGCGCTGGTGTTCGTGCTGGTCGCGCCGCAGAAGATCCGCTGGTTCGCGGGCGCCGCCGGCTTCGTCTCGTTCGCGCTGTGTCTCGTGCGTTCGACGTGGGGCGGCTGGGTGATCGCGCTCGCGATCCAGCTCGTGCAGTCGAGCAACCGCGTGCGGATGCGGATCCTGATCAGCGGTGTCGTGCTGGTCGGCCTGTGCGTGCCGCTCCTGACCGTCGGGCCGGTGGCCGACCGGCTCGGCCAGCGTCTGCAGTCGATCACGAACCTGAAGGACGACCGCAGCTACGACGACCGCAACAAGTTCTACGCGACCTTCGCGCAGACCGCGTTCACCGACGTCGCCGGCGAAGGGATGGGCGCGACCGGCGCATCGACGAAGCTGTCGAGCGACAGCGGCGAGCTCGGCAAGTACGGCAGCTTCGACAGCGGCGTGATGAACGTGCCGTTCGTGCTCGGCTGGCCCGGCACGCTGCTGTATCTCGCGGGCGTCGTGATGCTGTTCGGCCGCACGCTGCGCGCGGCGTTCAAGCTGCGCAAGGACAAGTTCGTCGGCGCGTGCCTGAGCCTGTGCCTGTCGACGTTCGCGATGCTCGTGTTCACGAACTCGCTGATCGGCACCGGCGGCCTGCTGATGTTTACAGCCATTTTTTCCATACTATCCGCGGCGCACTGGCAGAAGGCGCAACGCCTGCTGGCCGCCGCGCGTTCACGGGGAGGCGACCATTGAGAATCGCGATCGTCACGCACGTCGTGCGTCATAACGACGGGCAGGGCCGCGTCAATTACGAAATCGCGCGCGCGGCGCTGGCCGAAAACTACGAGGTCACGCTGGTCGCGTCGCACGTCGCGCCCGAGCTGCTGGCCGACCCGCGCGTGCGCTGGGTGCCGGTCAAGGTCGGCGGCTTCTGGCCGTCGAATCTCGTCAAGCAGCAGGTGTTCGCGCTGAAGAGCGCGGCATGGCTGCGCGCGCATCGCAGCGAATACGACGTGCTGCACGTGAACGGCTTCATCTCGTGGATCAAGGCCGACGTGAATACCGCGCACTTCGTGCACGGCGGCTGGTTCAAGAGCCCTTACTATCCGTTCGGGCTGACGAAGGGACTGTGGTCGGCCTATCAGTACGTCTATACGCGCGTGAACACCGCGCTCGAACGCTGGGCGTACCGGCGCTCGCGCGCGATCACCGCCGTGTCGCAGAAGGTGGCCGACGAGATCGCCGGGCTCGGCATCGACAGCCGCAAGATCAGCGTGATCTACAACGGCGTCGACGGCAGCGCGTTCGCGGGCGCGCAGGCCGATCGCGCGGCGTTCAAGCTGCCGGACGACGCGTTCCTGCTGCTGTTCGTCGGCGACCTGCGCACGCCGCGCAAGAACCTCGGCACGGTGCTGAAGGCGCTGACGAAGCTGCCGGCCAACGTGCATCTCGCGGTGGCCGGCTACTTGCCCGGCAGCCCGTATCCGGACGAGGCGCGCGCGCTCGGCATCGATTCGCGCGTGCACTTTCTCGGGCTCGTGAAGAACATGCCGACGCTGATGCGCTCGGTCGACGCGTACGTGTTTCCGTCGCGCTACGAAGCGATGAGCCTGTCGCTGCTCGAAGCGATGGCGGCCGGCCTGCCGGTCGTCACCGCGCGCACCGCCGGCGGCGCGGAAATCATCACGCGCGAATGCGGGATCGTGCTGGAAGACCCGGACGATCCGGCCGCGCTCGCACACGCGATCGGCTCGCTCGCGGCGTCGCGCGACACGTGCCGCGCGATGGGCGACGCGGCCCGCGAACTGATGACCCGTTTCGGCTGGGCCCACATGGGCGCCCAGTACGTCGCGCTTTACCGGCGCATCGGCCAACCCTCGCAGCCGTCCGCGTTCGAGCGGGTCGAGCATGCAGTCACGCAGGAGCAGTCGTAATGTCTCTTTCTTCCCGGCCGATCAAATCGTTGCAAATCGGCATGCACTGGTTTCCCGAACGCGCGGGCGGCCTCGACCGGATGTACTACTCGCTCGTCGGCGCGCTGCCCGGTGCGGGCGTCGAGGTGCGCGGGCTCGTCGCCGGCTCGCCGAAGGTCGCCGACGACACGGGCGGTGCGATCCAGGGCTTCGGGCCCGCGTCGCAGCCGCTCGCGCGCCGGATGCTCGCGGCGCGCCGCGCGCTGCGCGACGAAATCCGCAGCGAGCGGCCCGACGTGATCTCGTCGCACTTCGCGCTGTACACGTTCCCGGGCCTCGACGTGACGCGCGGGATTCCGCAGGTGTCGCACTTCCAGGGGCCGTGGGCCGACGAAAGTCAGGTCGAAGGCGCGGCGTCGCTCGGGCAGCGCGCGAAGCGCTATCTCGAACAGGCCGTCTATACGCGGTCGTCGCGGCTGATCGTGCTGTCGCAGGCGTTCGGCCAGATCCTGACGAACCGCTACGGCATCGATCCGTCGCGCGTGCGCGTGATTCCCGGCTGCGTCGACACCGCGCAGTTCGACACGCCGCTCACGCCGGCCGAGGCGCGCCACAAGCTGCAACTGCCGCAGGACCGGCCGATCGTGCTGGCCGTGCGCCGGCTCGTGCGGCGCATGGGGCTCGAGGATCTGGTCGACGCGATCGGCGTCGTCAAGCGCCGCCATCCGGACGTGCTGCTCCTGATCGCCGGCAAAGGCAAGCTGGCGGAGGAATTGCAGCAGCGCATCGACGCGGCCGGGCTGCAGGACAACGTGAAACTGCTCGGCTTCGTGCCCGACCAGCATCTCGCGGCGCTGTATCGCGCGGCGACGGTCAGCGTCGTGCCGACCGTCGCGCTCGAAGGCTTTGGCCTCATCACCGTCGAATCGCTCGCGTCCGGCACGCCGGTGCTGGTGACGCCCGTCGGCGGGCTGCCGGAGGCGGTCGCCGGGCTGTCCGACGATCTCGTGCTGCCGTCGACCGGCGCGGACGCGATCGCGGAAGGCCTCGGCGCGGCGCTGTCGGGCGCGATCGCGCTGCCGGACGAAGCCGCGTGCAAGCGCTATGCACGCGATCACTTCGACAACGCGGTGATCGCGCGACGTGTCGCCGGCGTGTACGAAGAGGCGATCCAGGCGGCTGGTTGAAACCACGCCGCACGCCGTAACGGCGATTCGCCCGGACGCATTTTCGTGTGCGTCCGGTTCGCATGCCGGCCGCCCGGTTCGGGCGTGCCGGCGTTTAGCCGGATCCGGCGCGCCGATGAACGCGGCCGTATCGACGAAGCTGTGCAGCTTCGCGGTGAAGTCGTCGATCGCGCAGCCCGCCGCGCGCGGCGTGGCGACTTCCGCGTCCGCGCCCGGCCGCAGTGAACAGAACGCGACATTGTCGACGCGCGTTGACGGTCGCTCGAGGCCGTGGTCCTCGGGCGCTCGAACGGGCCGGAATGGAAGGCGTTCCGCAACCACCACGACAGCCGCCACAAGCACGTTCGATCCGCGTCATGCACGCTTGCGTGTCACGGCCCACACGACCAACGCGGCCACGCTGACCGCCGCGCCGAGGCCGCACACGCCGGTCCACCCGGCGTGCGCATACATCATCGTCGACGCAATCGCGCCGAGCCCGCTGCCGGCGGAATAGAACAGCATGTAGCAGCCGACGAGGCGTGCATGCGCGTCGGGCCGCGCGCCGAGGATCATGCTCTGGTTCACGACATGGACGGCTTGCCCGCCGACGTCGAGCAGCACGATGCCGACGACCAGCAGCGCGATCGACGTGCCGGCGAACGCCAGCGGCAGCCACGAGAACGCGAGCAGCGCGAGCGCGGCGCCGGTCGTCGCTTCGCCGCGCCCGCGATCCGCGAGCCTTCCCGCGCGCGCGGCCGCGGCCGCACCCAACGCGCCGACGAGCCCGAACGCGCCGATCTGCGTATGCGACATCGCATGCGGCGGCGCGCTCAGCGGCAGCACGAGCGCGCTCCAGAAGATGCTGAAGGCCGCGAACATCAGCAGCGCGATCGCACCGCGCACGCGCAGCACGCGCTCGGTGCGCAGCAGCGTCGCCATCGATCCGAGCAGCGCCGCATAGCCGATGCGTTCGCGCGGGGCATCCGCGTCGGGCAGCAGCCGCGCCAGCGCGACGAGCATCGCGATCGCGAGCGCGCCCGACACCAGATAGACCGCGCGCCAGCCGGCGATATCCGTGACGATGCCTGCGAGCGAACGCGCGGCCAGCAGGCCGATCACGACGCCGCCCTGCGCCGCGCCGACGACGCGGCCACGCTCGTCGGCACCCGCCAGCGCGGCCGAGCATGCGATCAGGCCTTGCGTCATCGCGGTGCCGAGCAGCCCGACCGCGACCATCCCGGCCAGCAATGCGATGCGCGTCGACGAAGCGGCCACGCCGACGCATGCGGCCGTCAGCAACAGAAGCTGCACGGCGATCAGGCGCTTGCGGTTCAGCAGGTCGCCGAGCGGCACGACGAACAGCAGCGCGAGCGCACAGCCGAGCTGCGTCGCGGTGATGACGCCGCCGACCGCCGCCTGCGATACGCCGAAGTCGAGCGCGATCGCGTCGAGCAGCGGTTGCGCGTAGTACACGTTCGCGACGCTCGCCGCGCAGCACACGGCCAGCAGCGCGACGAGCGCCGTGGATGCGCGCGTGGCGTCGGCCGCAAGGGCGGCGCGCGATGTCGCGTTCGGCGCGACGGCGGCGGTTCGGCATGACGATTCCATGGGCTTCCTCGTTCTCGCGTAAGTAGTTGCAATTTGAAACTAGTGTGAGTGTAGGAAAAGTAGTTTTAAAATGCAACTTGTGATGCGGCGGGCGACGGGCCCGCGCACGGACGCGCCGGGAACCTGCGAAGGAGACCGCCGCGACAGCGGAGGAAAAAGATGGCCAGGCAGAAAAGTCTTGCGGATTCGCCGTGCCCGGTGGCGCGCGCGACCGATATCGTCGGCGATCGCTGGGCATTGCTGATCGTGCGCGACGCGTTCGACGGCGTGCGCCGGTTCGGCGATTTCCGCGCGAGCCTCGGCGTCGCGAGCAACATCCTGTCGGACCGGCTCAGGATGCTGGTGGACGCGGGCGTGTTCGAAGTCGTGCCGGCGTCGGACGGCAGCGCGTATCAGGAGTATGCGTTGACGAAGAAGGGCGAAGGGCTGTTCCCGGTGATCGTGATGCTGCGGCAGTGGGGCGAGGCGAACCTGTTCGAGCGCGGCGAGCCGCATTCGGTGCTCGTCGAGCGCAAGACGGGGCGCGCGATCCGCAAGCTCGCGCTGCGGCACGACGATGGCCGGCCGCTGAAGGCTGCGGAGACGATGGTACGAAAAGTGGCGGACGAGGCGGGCGCGGCGCGGGGATGAGCGCACGGCCATCGCGCGACGCAAGCGCCGCGCTGCTTCTGTCGCGCCGTGTCGCCGGGCAACGCGTGCGCCGGTCGCTACCGACGGTTCTGCTCAATCGTGCGCAGATCCCGCCCGGCGTGCGCCTGACGCGCCGCGATGCGCATCCGTCTTGACCCGCATCGCAAGCAACGCCGCCGCGACCAGCAGTCCGGCCGACACGGCGGTTTCGACATGCAGCCCAACGACGGTCTGCCACGCGCCGCCACCGCCGCCCGCGAGCGCGCCGAACGCCGCGACGCCCATCGCGCCGCCGGCCTGCCGCGCGGTGTTCAGCACGGCCGACGCGATACCCGCGCGCTCCTGCTCGACCGACGCGAGCACGGCCGTCGTCATCGCCGGCACGGCGAAGCCCATGCCGGCCGGAATCAGCAGGAACGGCACGAGCAGCAGCGGCAGCGGCGTCGACCCGTCGACGCCATGCAGCGCGCCGTAGCCGAGCGCGGCGACGAGCGCACCGGCGAGCATCGGCGCGCGCGGGCCGCGACGCGCGACCGCGCGGCCGCTCGCGAGATTCGACAGCAGGAAGCCGCCCGTCAGCGGCAGGAACGCGAGGCCGGCCTGCAACGCCGATTCGCCGCGCACGCGCTGCAGGTACAGCGCGAGCACGAACACGGTGCCGTAATACGTGAGGTTCACGCAGATCCCGAACAGCACGGCCGCGCTGAACGTGCGGCGGCGGAACAGCGACAGCGGCAGCATCGGCGTCGCGGCGCGCGACTCGATCGCGACGAACGCGAAGGCGGCCAGCGCCGCGCCCGCGAAACCGCCGGCGACGACCGGATGCGTGAAGCCGAGCGGCCGCCATTCGATCACGGCGGCGGTGAGCGCGGTCAGCATCGCGATCGCGACGAGCTGGCCGCGCAGGTCGAGCGCACTGGCGGAGCGCGCCGGCGTGGCGGGAATTGCCGGTGTCGCCGCGCCACGCCGCGCGGGTACCCATGCGAACGTGGCAGCGAGCCCCGCCGCACACAGCGGCAGGTTCACGAGAAAGATGCCGCGCCAACCCCACGCGGCGATCAGCAGGCCGCCGACGACCGGGCCGGCCGCGATCGCGATCGAGCCTGCCGCCGTCCACCAGCCGACGGCCCGCGCACGCAGGCGCGGATCGTGCCGGCACGCGTCGTTGAGCAGCGCGAGCGAATTCGGCAGCATTGCCGCCGCGCCGACGCCCTGCAGCGCACGGGCCGCGATCAGCATCGCGGGCGCGACGGCCGCGCCGCATGCAAGCGACGCGAACGCGAACAGCACGAGGCCCGCGGCGTACAGCCGGCGCGCGCCGAAGCGGTCGCCGAGCGCGCCGGCCGACAGCATCAGCACCGCGAACGCGAGGGTATACGCATCGACGACCCACTGCAGTCCGGCGACCGGCAGATGCAGATCGCCGGCCAGATGCGCGAGCGCGATGTTGACGATCGTCACGTCCAGCTGCGTGACGACGAAGCCGACGCTGACGGTCGCGACGATGCGCGCGAGCGCGGGCGGGAACGCGGGGGAAGCGGTGGCCTTGTCCATGAACCCATCGTACGGTGCGATGGGGCGGCGATGTTTCAGGCAAGCGTGAAGCGTCGATATGCGTCACGTTCGCGACGAGCGGCGACCGTTGGACCGGCGGGTGCCGCCTGGACGCGCGACCCGTCTTCGCGCGAGATGGCCCGCGGCGCGCGAAAGCCATCCGGCCGCGACGGATCGGCACGATCGACGCAAGTGCGTGCGGTACGACGGAAAACCGGCGCAGTGTGGCCGCTCAGTGCCGTTCGCCGCGCCAGCGCCCCGGTGCGACGCCGAAGCGTTTCGTGAACGCGTGCGTGAAGGTGCTCTGGTCGGCGAAGCCGACCATGCCGGCGATGTCGACGAGCGGATGGCGGCCGTCGGCGAGCAGCACGACGGCGGCGTCGAGGCGCAGCCGCTGCAGATAGCGATGCGGGGTTTCGCCGAACGCGTCGACGAACAGTTGATGAAACCGGCGCATCCCGTAGCCGCAGTGCGCGGCGAGGTCGGCGATGCGCAGCGGCTCCGCGAGCCGCGCGCGCAACCAGCGGTCGATGCGCGCGAAGTCGAGGCCCGCCGCAGGCGCGGCGAGGCCGGTATCGCCGAGCAGCGCGTCGCACAGCCGCGCGGCGGCCTGCCACTGGAAACGATGCGCGTGCCGTGCGCCGCCGGCTGTCTCGTCGAGTTGCGCGGCCGCTGCCGCGACCTGCGCGACGAGCGATGTCAGCGCCGGGTCGATCGACACGGCCCGCGCGCTGTCGAACAGCCGCTGCGGCACCGCGAGCGACGCGGCGGGCAAGTCGAGCACGAGCTGGCGATTGTCGCCGAGGCCCGCGTAATCGTGGCGCGCGCCGGCCGGAATCAGCCACGCCGCGTGCCGGTCGATGCGCTGGCCGACGCCGTCCACCGCCATCACCATCGCGCCGTCGACGCCGAGCACGACCTGGTGAAAGTCGTGCACGTCGGACGCTTCGCACGTGTCGTAACGGCGCAGCGCGATGGCGGGGGACGGGATGCGTTCCATCGGGGGACGTCGGCCGGCGGCGTCGTCAGACGTCGAGCAGTTCGACTTCGAACACGAGCGTCGCGTTCGGCGGAATCACGCCGCCTGCGCCGCGCGGGCCGTAGCCGAGTTGCGGCGGGATCGTCAGGCGACGCACGCCGCCGACCTTCATGCCCTGCACGCCTTCGTCCCAGCCCTTGATGACCATGCCGCCGCCGAGCACGAACGCGAACGGGTCGTTGCGGTCCTTGCTCGAGTCGAATTTCTGACCGTCGGTCAGCCAGCCCGTGTAGTGGACGCTGACGGTCTTGCCGGCTTGCGCTTCCGCGCCGGTGCCTTCGGTCAGATCCTCGATCTTGAGGCCCGATGCGGTCGTGGTGACAGACATGACTTCTCCTGAAAAGGGTTGGGTAAAACCGCTATTGTAGGCGAGCGCGCAGGGGGCCGCGCCGCGCGACGAATGGCCGGCGCGACATCGGTCGCACGCCGTTCGTCGCGGCGCCGGCGCATCTCGCCTGAAACGGAAGTGGAACGCGCGTTTGAATTTTCGACGGACCGGCTCCGCGGAAATTGCGCGATCCCGGGCGGCACGCGCGTATGAATCGACGGCCGCCCGGTCGCGGGCAGCGCGTTGCGAAGTGCCGCGTCATCGCGCGAAACCCGCGCGGCACGGTGTTGTCGTGCCGATCATCGACCCGACGGAAGCGCGTCGCGTGCATGCCGCAATCCCGCTTCCGCGTTCGAATCGCGGGCCGTCCGGCCGCCGTTCGCACGCCGTTTTTCTCGACGCTGCGGACCGTGCACCGTTTGGAAGCACGCATCTACCGCGCGGCTTGCGCGCGGCGCTGCCCGACGCCTATCTTTACAGCTATCGATGTCAAGATTTCGGCGTGGCGCGATGCGCCGCCCGGATGCGCACCGGCAAGCCGCGACGGCTGCCGGGCCGCCCGAAAGCAAGGAGAACCGCGAACATGAAGTCAGCCGCCTGTGCAGCCGCAGCCGATGTGATGCCGGTGCGCCGCGACCTGCGCTTCGACCTGCCGGTCGAGCGCGCGAAGGACTGGCATGGGCTCGGCCCGCACGTGACCCATTTCTTCAATGCGCTGTCGCTGCTGTTCCCGGCCGGCGAGCGCTTTTTCATGGATTCGGTGCGCAACTATCGCGACCGGATCGACGATCCGGTGCTGAAGCGGCAGGTGCTCGGCTTCATCGGGCAGGAGGCGATGCATACGCGCGAGCACGTCGAATACAACGAGCTGATGCAGGCGAACCGGCTGCCCGCACGCAAGCTCGACAAGCGCGTGTGGACCGTCCTCGGTTTCCTGAAGCGCAAGCTGCCGCATTCGGTGCAGCTTGCGCACACGGTCGCTGCCGAGCACTACACGGCGATGCTCGCCGACTGGATCCTGCGCGACCCGACGCGGCTCGCCGGCTCGGTCGAAGGCTACCGGCAGATGTGGGTGTGGCATGCACTCGAGGAAACCGAGCACAAGGCCGTGTCCTACGACGTGTGGAACGCCGTGACGAAGCCGGGGCTGCGCAGCTACCTGATCCGCATCGGCGTGTACCTGGCAACGACGCTGACCTTCTGGCCGACCGTGTTCCTGATGCACGTGACGCTGCTCTCGCGCGACCGCGCCATCAAGCACCGCGCGCGCGGCATGCTGCGCATGGTCGCATTCCTGTACGGGCCGCGCCGCGGGCTGTTCCCGCGCATCGCGGGCGAATGGCTGAGCTTTTTCCGGCCCGGCTTCCATCCGTGGGACCACGACAACCGCCATCACCTCGCGCGAGTCGACGCGCTCGTCGCCGCGTACGGCGAACATGACGGCGCGCCGGCCGGCCGCGGCCGCGCGAACGGGCTCGCGCCGCTCGCAGCGGGACGCTGACCGCGCCGCCGCCGCGCGACGCGGCGCGTGTTGCATTCCTGCATCATCGCCAATTCATCCGACGATTGATCGGCGTCAACCGGAAACGGTTGCAAGCGCGGGTGCCGCTACGGCAGGCTCACCGCGCCCGCGCATGCCGTCGCTCCGACCCGGCCCGCCGGCCACCACCCGTCGGCCCCGTCCGCCCGGGTCGGCGCGGCTTCGCCCGTTCGCTCCTCGTCACGCCTCGTTCAGCGCGACCCGCGCCACCGGGATAACACCCATCTAGCCGCGCGTCGGCGGCATCGATATACCGTTCATGCAAGGATTCGATTCGCCCGGCGTGCGATTATTGCGCG
This sequence comes from Burkholderia sp. SR8, assembly GCF_052851275.1. Lineage (NCBI taxonomy): Bacteria > Pseudomonadati > Pseudomonadota > Betaproteobacteria > Burkholderiales > Burkholderiaceae > Burkholderia > Burkholderia sp. SR8. Next base: position 253,606 of record NZ_JAULUC010000002.1, on the reverse strand, counting down.
AGGGGATTTTATTCGGACGGAAATGCGGCCAATATGTCGGTTCGATCGAGGTCCGTCGTACGCGGCGGCGAGCCGGCGCACGATACCAACGCCAAGCGGGGAACAACGATGGTTGCAAGGTCACCCGACGCAAACGGAACGGCGGCGTCCGACATGCCGCTCGTGTCCGTTACCGCCCCCGAGGCCGGACGCAAGCTGTTCGTGATCATGCGTTCGCCGGACGAGCCGTTGCTGGCACAACTGCGCGAACTCGGCTGGGAGATCGCGGTCGCGAAGACGGCCGGCGCCGCGCAGAACATGACGTCCGGCGTGAACGTCGCGGCCGGGCTTATCGACTTCACGGGCTTCACGTCGCGCGATTATCCGGCGCTGAAGGCGTGCCTGAGCCAGCCGGCAATCGGCTGGATTTCCGTCGCGCAGGCCGGCATCACGATCAGCGCTGCCGTGCGCGAGCTGATCCGCAGTTATTGTTTCGATTACGTGACGCTGCCGTTGCCGTACGAATGGATTTCGCACGTGCTCGGCCACGCGCGCGGGATGGCCGCGCTCGACCGTGTCGACGGCGCGGCCTACGCGGCCTCGATCGGCGAGCACGGGATGATCGGCAACTGCGAGGCGATGCAGCAGTTGTTCAGCACGATCCGCAAGGTCGCGAAAACCGATGCGAGCGTGTTCATCTCCGGTGAGTCGGGCACCGGCAAGGAACTGACCGCGCTCGCGATCCACGAGCGTTCGGCGCGCGGCAAGGGGCCGTTCGTCGCGATCAACTGCGGCGCGATTCCGCATCACCTGCTGCAGTCGGAGCTGTTCGGCTACGAGCGCGGCGCGTTCACCGGCGCCAATCAGCGGCGCGCGGGCCGGATCGAGTCCGCGAACGGCGGCACGCTGTTTCTCGACGAAATCGGCGACATGCCCGTCGAAAGCCAGGCGAGCCTGCTGCGCTTCCTGCAGGAAGGGAAGATCGAGCGGCTCGGCGGCCAGGAATCGATCCCGGTCGACGTGCGGATCATCTCGGCGACGCACGTGGATCTCGACGGCGCGGTCGAAACCGGCCGCTTCCGCGCGGACCTCTATCACCGGCTCTGCGTGTTGCGCATTCACGAGCCGCCGCTGCGCGCGCGCGGCAAGGACATCGACATCCTCGCGCACTACGTGCTGCAGAAATACAAGGCCGACAGCGGCCGCAAGATCAGCGGCTTCACGTCGGCCGCGCTCGACGCGATGCGCCGCTACGAGTGGCCGGGCAACGTGCGCGAGCTGATCAATCGCGTGCGCCGCGCGATCGTGATGGCCGAGAGCCGGCTGCTGACGCCGCACGATCTCGGACTCGAGACGCCGGGCGAAACCGAGCCCGTGACGCTCGAACAGGCGCGTTCGCTCGCCGAGCGCACCGCGATCGAGAACGCGCTGCTGCGCAACGATCACCGGATCAACAAGGCGGCCGCCGAACTCGGCATCTCGCGCGTGACGCTGTACCGGATGATGATCGAGCACGGGCTCAACGACCACGACAACAACGGCGACAACGGCGGAAAGGACGGCGCGCCGTCCGGCGACGCGGACCACCAGCGGGTCGGCTGAACGGCGCCGCAGCCGCGCTGCAACCGGCGCCGCGCGAGCGCGCCGGGCCGCATGTAAAGGCCGTGAAACGTTTCGCGTCGGCGGCCGTGCAAATCCGCCGGGCAAACGCCTGCAACGGCGTGCCGCCCGCGCCGGGAAAATTTTCCGTACCGCTTGTGTGCCTTGTCCGGCAAGGCGTCGCGGTCGCATGACCGGCGCCGTTCGCGCCCCGCATGTTTCAGTTTCGCAACGTTCTGCCTGTCCCGCCCGGTCGCGCCGCACGCTGGTCCGACGAAAGCCTTGCGCGACCGGCCGCGCACGAAGCTGGCCCGCTCCTTGCGCCGGTTCGGGTGCGAACGTCGACGACGTGGCGTCCGGCCGGATCGACAGCGAACCATGCAAAGGCCGGCCAGGACGCAGTCCGCGGGGATGATCGGCGGGACGGGAGACAGCCCCGTTCCGCGCGGCATGGACCGTCGTCGTCCGATCGTCGAGGCACCGGCGGCGTCCGGTTGCCCGTACAAGCAACGGATCGAAGACGGGGTAGAAAAATGATCAACGATCGCCACACACAGCGGCCGGCAGGCCGCGATCGCAGTGATTCGACCCATCGCCGGTCGACCGCGCCTCTGGCAGCCGGCCGGCATGCGTCGACAGGCCATCTCTCCGCGCCCGGTGCGAGGCGGATCCGGCTGATACCCGGTCATCCGCGCCGGGCCGGCGCTTTCCCGCTGGCCAACCCGCTCCGTATGGGAATGTGCACGCGGGCACCGGTTCCCCGGCGCCCGATCTTCGCTTATTGACGACGTCGAGCGCCTGCGGTCGCCAGCGCAGGCGATCCGTTGGCAATGCGAACGAAGTGCGGGATCCGGTTGCGCGACAACGACGACGAAACCGGCGCGACGGCAGAACGCCAGGGAGGCGTCGCCGTCCGGCAGGCAGGGAGGGGCGGTCGAGCCGCGCACGACGGGCAGCGCGCCCGCCGCGCGCGACGCCGCTTCAGCCGCCGTAGATGTCGAAGTCGAAGTACTTCGACGCGAGCCGCTTGTACGTGCCGTCCTTGACCATGTCGAGGATCGCGCGATCGATCTTCGCCTTCAGGTCGGTGTCTTCCTTGCGCAGGCCGATGCCGGCGCCGACGCCGAGCACCTTCTCGTCGACGAGCTCCGGCCCGACGAACTGGTAGCCCGCGCCGCGCGGCGACTTCAGGAATCCGATCGCGGCCTGCACCTCGTCCTGCAGCGCGGCGTCGAGGCGGCCGGCCGTCAGGTCCGCATACACGCCGTCCTGGTTCTGGTACGACACGACGTTCGCACCCTGCTTCGCCCAGTACGCCTTCGCATACGCTTCCTGCGTCGTGCCCTGTTCGACGCCGATCGACTTGCCCTTCAGCGATTCGGCCGTCGGCAGCAGCGGCGAGCCCTTCTTCACGACGAGGCGCGTCGGCTGGTTGTAGATCTTCGTCGTGAAGCCGATCTGCTCCGCACGCTGCGCGGTGATCGACATCGACGACAGCACCGCATCGAACTTCTTCGCCTTCAGCGCCGGGATCATCCCGTCGAAGTCGTTCTCGAGCCACACGCACTTCGCCTTCAGCCGCGCGCAGATCTCGTTGCCGAGGTCGATGTCGAAGCCGACGAGCTTGCCGTCGGGCGCCTTCGATTCGAACGGCGCGTAGCTGGCGTCGGTGCCGAAGCGCAGCGTGGTCCAGTCCTTCGCGGCGGCGGGGCCTGCGGATACCGCGAGCAGGGCGATCGAAACGGCGGCAATCAGTCTCTTCATGATGGTTCCTTGGCGTGGTCTGTCCGGTTCTGGCCGACACGGTTGCTGCGGACCCGCACGTCGCCTCCGACGCGCGCTCCGTCCGGCCATTAACGCAGAAAATAAAATTGCAGTCCAGAATGGACAAAAAATATCGATTCGTCGGACGGCATCCGGATCCGGGGGATGACCCTTGCAAAAATACGAAAATGGACTAATGTTGTTAGTAGATTCGTTTTGAGACTAACGGCTATGTCACAACCCGCCTTCAATCCGCATTCCGCCTCGCCGCAGGCATCGGTCGCGCAGATGTCGGCGGCCGGCCTGCGTGCGTTCTTCAACATCGCGCGCGACTGGGAGCTGACGATCGACGAACAGATCGTGCTGCTCGGGTCGCCCGGCCGTTCGACGTTCTTCAAGTGGAAGGCGTCGCCCGAGTCCGCGCGGCTGCCGCGCGATACGCTCGAGCGGCTATCGCTGTTGCTCGGCATCTACAAGTCGCTGCAGATCCTGCTGCCGCAGCCCGCCGCAGCCGACACGTGGGTCAAGCGGCCGAACGACGCGGCACCGTTCGGCGGCAAGCGCGCGCTCGACCGGATGCTGGCCGGCAATGTCGGCGATCTCGTCGCCGTCCGCCAATACCTCGATGCGATGCGGGGTGGCTGGGCGTGACGATGCCGATCGAGACGCAACCCTGGCCCACGGCCACCGTCGACTGGGCGCCTGCCTATCGCGTGATTCCCACCCGTTTTCCAGCCATCAACCTGTTCGACCGCGTCGCGTCGGCGGAGGATTTCGACGCGCTCTACGCACTCGAATCGCTGACCAACGACCGCATTCGCCAGGAAGTCGGCACGCTCGAACTCGTGCCGCCGGCCGAGCGCCGCTACGGGCAGGGCTGGGGGCCGATCATGGCGGCGTTCACGCACCTGAATCCGCAAGGCAGCCGCTTTTCCGACGGCAGCTACGGCGTGTTCTACTGCGGCCGCTCGCGCGATACGGCGATCGCCGAAACGCGCTATCACAGCGGGCTGTTCCTGGCCGCGACGAAGGAACCGCCGATGCGTCAGCAGATGCGGCTCTACACCGTGTACGCGCAGGGCGACGTCGCCGACGTGCGCACGTGGCCGCAGCGCAACCCCGCATTGCTCGATCCGCTCGATTACAGCGCCGGACAGGCGCTCGGCCGCGCGGTGCGCAATGCGGGCGGCGCGGGCGTCGTCTATCCGTCGGTGCGCGACCCGGGCGGCGAATGTCTCGCCGCGTTTCGCACGACACTGCTGCGCGATTGTCATCACGCGGCATATCTCGAATACAACTGGAATGGCACCGCGATCGACGCGGTGTTCGAACTGAATCAGGTCGGCTAGCGAGATGTGCGGGCTCGTACGCGTTGCGGGCCCGGCTTCATCGTTACCGGCCTGCTACGGCAGCGGCAGGTCGCCCGCATGACGGGCGCGCGCGTCGGCCTGGGTCAGCGACCACGTGTCGCCCGTGCGCGGCTCGACGATCGTCAGTCGTCCCGACGGTGCGAACGCGCCGGTGTCGATGAACCATTGCGCGCCGATGCGCTGCGGCGCACGCACCGGCGTGTGACCAGTGCAGGTCAGCGACAGTCCGGCCTGCACGGCCGGATCGACGAGCCCCTGGACCAGGTCGCGCCCCCAGATCAGCCGTTCGCGCACGTCGTGCGAATAGCTGCCCGTATCGAGCTCGGCGTCCGCGCCGAAGAACTCCGCATGCAGCACGTTGAAGCGCGCGGGCCCGTCGCCGATCACGCGCACGAGCGGCAGCGCGTCGACGCGCGCCGCGTGCGCGTGCAGCCGTTCGGGCGGCAGGTCGGCGCCCCAGTCGCCGCCGATTCCGCGCCATGCATCGGGCGGCAGCTTGCCGCGCGACACGAGGCTCAGCACTTCTTCGTGATTGCCGCGCACGACGTGACACCACGGGCGGTCGAGCAGCTCGAGCGCGGCTTCGGACGCGGGCCCGCGGTCGACGAGATCGCCGACCGAGAACAGCCGGTCGCGGGCCGGATCGAAGCCGATGTCGTGCAGCAGCGCGCGCAGCACGTCCACGCAGCCGTGCAGATCGCCGACGACGAAATCGCGGCCCGCCGGGTTCGCGGGATGGCGGCAGAGGGAAGGGGTCATCCCGATATCTTAGGCGCTCGCGCCCATCGCAACGTCATGCAGGAATGGCGATAATCGGGGCGCTACCCGCCGGCCTGACGCAGCGCACCGGCCGCACCCTTTCCATCCGCTTTCGGAATTACACGATGACGCTTTATCCGCAGGTATTACGCAACCGGCCGCGCATGGTCGCCGCCTTCGCCGCCGGCGTGCTGTGCGCGGTGCTGCTGCCGCTTCCGCTGCGTCCCGCGGTGCGCGCACTGATCGGCTGGGATTTCACGGTCTGGCTGTATCTCGCGCTGATGTGGGTGCGCATGATCACCGCGCATCATCACAAGGTGCGCGAAATCGCGATCCGCGAGGACGAGAACGCGACGACCGTGCTGACCGTCGTGTGTCTCGCGACCGTCGCGAGCGTCGCGGCGATCGCGATCGAGCTCGCCACCGCGAAGAGCGTCGGCTTTCGCGTCGGGCTCGGCCATTACGCGATCACGGGCGCGACGCTGTTCGGCGCGTGGTTCCTGATCCCGACGATCTTCACGCTGCACTACGCGCGGCTCTACTACGGTTCGCCGAGCAGCGATCGCGCGCTGCGCTTTCCCGACAATCATCCGGAGCCGGACTACTGGGATTTCCTGTATTTCGCGTTCACGCTCGCGGTCGCGTCGCAGACGGCCGACGTGTCGCTCGCGAACCGGTCCGCGCGCCGCTCGGTGCTCGCGCAGTCGATCCTGTCGTTCTACTTCAACATGGCCGTGCTCGGGCTGTCGATCAACGTCGCGGCGGGCTTGCTGAGCTGACGCGCGGGCGCCGGTTACCGGGGCAATTCGCGCGGACCGCCGCTCGCCGGCGCGGCTTCGAGCGGGAAGCCCGCCTCGCAGCCGGCCGGGGGAGGGCCGGTCGCGCGTGCCGCGCAGCCGCCGTCTCGTGCGGTCACGCGCTGCGCCGCATTGCGATCCACGCCCCCCAGAACAGGCTCGAGAAGAAGCGCAGCGGCGCGTCGAAGCCCGCGTCGTGCAGCAGGTCGAACACGGCTTCCTCGGAAGCCGGCGGATCGGCGCCCTGCAGGATCTTCGCGAGCTGCGCGCGCACCGCGTCGGGCGTCGCGCCCTTCATCCGCCAGCGCTGCTGCCACGCATCGAGCAACCGAGGGTGGTCCGCGTAGCGGCGATGGTTGCCCGCGATCACGAGCGGGGCGCCGGGCTTCAGGCGGCGCGCGATCGCGTCCAGCAGCGCGGCCTTCGCCGCATCGCCCGGGACGTGATGCAGCACGCCGATCAGCGTCGCGCCGTCGAAGGCCGGCGCATCGGGCAGCGTGTCGACGCCGGCCTCGATGAATTCGGCGCGTGCGGCGAAGCCGGCCGCCTCGACGTTCGCCCGCGCCAGCGCGAGCATCGGCGCGGACGGATCGACGGCCGTGAACCGCCAGCCCGGTTCGAGTGCGGCGGGCACGCAGATCTCCTGCCCGGTGCCGCCTGCGCCGACGACGAGCAGCTGCGCATCGGGCACGCCGATCGCCGATGCGAGCATGCACGCGGCGAGCTCGTGGCACGCGTCGTAGCCGGCGAGTGCGATGCGGGATTGTTCGGCGTATTCGTGCGCGCGTGCCGGATCGAACTTCGCGGCGCTGGCGGGGAGCGACATGGCGGATTCCTCGGTTGGGGCGCGGATCGGGTGTCCAGCGCATCGGCCCGAGCGTATGCGCGGGGCCGCGGCACAACAAGGCGAGCGGCCATTCCGGTATGCGGACTACCCGCTTCGGCATGCACTGCCGGCAAACGTTTGCGGGGTCGATTCGCATTTAAAAATGTGACGAATCGGTGCGTCGCGGGCGTCAAACCGGCGCATACTTTTCTTCCCCCCTGCCTGGCCGTCGCATGCCGGGCCCCGATGCGCCGCGTGTCGATCGCGCGGCCATGCCGCTCGGCACGCATGAGGAGCGCATGATGTCAGATTGTCCGCACGATCCGTATGCGCAGCACTACATTCACTGTTTGCCGTTCGGCGCGCAGCCCTGCGGTGCGCTCGGCACGACGCCGCGCACGCATTTCCGCGTGTGGGCGCCGGGCAGCACGCAGGTCCAGCTCGAACTCGAAACCGGTATCGGCCCGACGTTCGTGCCGATGACGGCGGCCGGTCCGAACTGGTTCGAAGTCTTCGTCGAATGCGGCGCGGGCACGCGCTACCGCTACCGGCTCGACGATGTCGTGTCGATTCCCGATCCCGCGTCGCGTTCGCAGCCCGACGGGCTCAACGGCCCGAGCGAAGTCGTCGATCCGCGTCAGTTCAGGTGGCGCAACACGTTCTGGCGCGGGCGCCCCTGGGAAGACATCGCGCTGTACGCGATCCGTCCGCATGCGGTGGGCGGCTTCGACGGCGTGCGCCGCCGGCTGCCGCAGCTCGCGCGCCTCGGCGTGACCGCGCTGGAGCTGCTTGCGTCGCCGCACGACAGCCTGCCGTTCGCGCCGCTCGCGGCCGACGGCGGCCCCGACGCGCTGAAGGCGCTGATCGACGACGCGCACGGCTACGGTCTCGCGGTGCTGCTGGAACTCGATTACGCGCGCTTCGGCAGCGGCACCGATGCGCTGCGCCATTACGCGGCGCCGTTCTTCCATACGCGCGACGATCCGCTGCAGGCGCCGCCGCTCGCGCTCGATCATCCGGAAGTGTGCGACTTCTTCTGCGACAACGCGCTGTACTGGATCGACGAATACCGTTGCGACGGGCTGCGGCTGCGCGAGGCCGACCGGATCGGCACGTCGTGGCTGCGCGAGATCGCCGATCGCGTGCGCGCGGCCGAACCGGCCGACCGGCTGATCCACCTCGTGCTCGGCAGCGAGCGGCATCCGGTGCATCTGGCCGATACGCATTTCGATGCGCAGTGGAACGGGTGCGGCGAGCGCGCGCTGCATCGGCTCACCGGGCGCGACGGGGCCGCTCACGAAGGCATTTCGGCACACCAGTCGATTCATACGCTGGCGCGCGCGCTGACGGCGTCCGGTGCGGCGTTCCAGCCGGCCGCGTCGGCCGACGCCGCATTCGCCGACGGCGGGTTGTCGCTGACGTCGCTGGTGCTGTCGGACGGTGCATGGCGCGACAGCGACCACGGCGAGCACGCAAACGGCGAGGACACGCCGCGCCTCGCGGCGCTCGCGCTGTCGCTGCTCACGCCGCAGATCCCGTTGATCTTCGACGAAACCGCGCGCGATGCCGAGCGTGCGCATTTCGTGCAGTCGGCGCTCGCGGTGCGCGCGAAGCTGATTGCGCCGCGGTTGTCCGATTGCCGTCCGCAGGACGCGCATTCGCTGAAGGCAGGCGGTGACGGCGATGCCGATGCGCTGCTCGCGTCGTGGCGGCTCGCCGACGACGAGACGCTGACCATCGCGCTGAACCTGTCGCCCGACGCGGTGCCGTTCGATGCACCGGGCGGGCAGGTCGTGTTCGAGACGCCGGCACGCGCGCGCGACCGGGTCGATGAAGGGGAGTTGCCGCCGTACTCGCTCGTCGCGTGGCTCACGGGCGACGTCAACCACTATGCGCTCACGCACGACGTGCGCCGGATCGACGGCGGCGCGTGGCGCGCGATGCGTGCCGACCTGAACGCGTGAACGGTTGAACGCTCGCAACGCCGGGCGCGGGCGCGCCCGGCTGCGCTTTCACCAGAAGCTTCGAATGCCCGCGACGCCATGCGCGCCGTGGCGGCGCGCGTCGTCGAGATGCGCGCGCGTCATGCCGCCGAGCGCATAGACGGGCATCGCGGCCTGCGCGGCCAGCGCGGCGAACTGCGTCCAGCCGAGCGTCGGCGCGCCGGGATGGCTGAGCGTCGGCAACACCGGCGACAGCGTGACGAAATCCGCGCCTGCGTGCGCGGCCAGTGCGAGATCGTCGGCCGTATGACAGGCGGCCGACACGCGCCGCGCGGGCGGCAGCGGCCGTTGCGCGACGGCGCGCAGCGCGGCGCCGTCGAGGTGCCAGCCCGCGCCGTCGAGCTGCATCACGCCGGCGGCATCGATCGGACCATTGAGCATCAGCTGCGCGCCGGCCGTGTCGCAGCGCGCGAGCGCGTCGACGGCCAGCCGCGCGAACGCGGCCGCGTCGAACGACTTCACGCGCAGTTGCACGAGCATCTCGCCGCGCGCGAGCACCGCCGACAGCCGGTCGAGGAACGCGCTGCAATCGGCCGCCGACGCGGACGCCGGCTCAGGCGTGATCACGCAGCAGCGCGGCAGCGTCGAATTCATCGCGCGCGGCGCGCGGCGGCCGTCATTCGTCGGCCTCCTTCGCGATCTTCGGATACACGCGCACCAGCACGATGCGCGGCCCGTTCATCTTCTTCACGACCACGTCGAAGCGGTCGAACGACACGCGCTGGCCTTCGGTCGGCAGATCGCTCAACGCCTGGATCACGAGGCCGCCGACCGATTCCGCGCGCCCTTCGTCGATGTCGATGCCGAGCGCCTGTTCGAGCGACACGACGGGCAGGCTGCCCTTGCCCATCAGCGTGCCGTCGTCGAGGCGGCTCCAGTCGGCGTCGCCCTGGCGGAACTCGTCGTGGATCTGGCCGACCAGCGCGCCGAGCAGGTTGTCGAGCGTCAGGAAGCCGATCGGCTTCTCGCCCTTGTTGCCGACCAGCGCGAAGTGCGGCGCGCCCTTGCGGAAGCGGCGGAACAGCTCGAGCGCGGGCGTGTCGGGCTTCACGTACTGCACCGGGCGCACGTAGTCGGACAGGTCCTCGAGCGCTGCGCCCGCGTGCCGCGCGAGCAGCAGGTCCTTCAGGTGGATCAGCCCGCTCACCTGTTCGCGCGACGCATCCTCGAACAGCGGATAGCGGCTGAAGCGGTGCCGCGCGACGATTTCCATGTTGTCCGGCAGCGGCAGGTCGCGGCGCAGGCCGATCATTTCATGCGCGGGCCGCATCAGGTCGGACACCGTCATCGACGAGAAATCGAGCGAATGCGCGAGCGTGTTCCACTCGTCGTTGGTGTACGCGCCGCGTGGCGGCTGCGCCGGATTGCCGGCCGTGCTGCGGCGGCTGCGCAGGATCAGCTTCAGTTCGTCGGTCGAGTAGTGCGCATCGCCGCCGTGATCGGCGGACAGCCCCGCGAGCCGGAGCACCGCGTTCGCGCTGGTGTTGAGCACCCAGATCGCCGGGTACATCGCCCAGTAGAACGCGTAGAGCGGCAGCGCGACCCACAGGCCGACCTTTTCCGACTGGCGGATCGCCATCGACTTCGGCGCAAGCTCGCCGACCACGATGTGCAGGAACGAGATCAGCGAGAACGCGAACACGAGCGAGATCAGGTGCACGATGCGTTCGGACTGCACGCCGAGCAGGTCGAGCAACGGGCCGATCAGTTCCGCGAACGCAGGCTCGCCGACCCAGCCGAGGCCGAGCGACGCGAGCGTGATGCCGAGCTGGCACGCCGACAGATACGCGTCGAGCCGGCCGTGCACGACCGCGAGGATGCGCCCGCGCAGCCCGTGCTTGCGGGCGAGTGTCTTGACGCGCGTCGCGCGCAGTTTGACGAGGCCGAATTCGGCTGCGACGAAAAACCCGTTCAGGGCCACCAGGAACAACGCGCCGATGAGCGCGAAGATCTGTAACAAAGAATCGCTCCAGTCATGACAGGCCCGTCAGTATAGGGCCGGAAAGGCAAATGTAATGTATCGGGCTGCCGATTGCTTACACCGGCGCCTCGCAGGGGACCGAGAGCGTGAGCGTGATGGCGGCGCCGTCGGCGAACGGCGCGTGCGTGAAGGTGCCGCCGTGCGCGAGCGCGACGCGCTGGCACAGCGCGACCGACCATGCGACCCGCTTCGGGTCGCGCGTGCGCAGCATCTCGCGGCGCGCGAACGCTTCGAACGCGTGCGGCAGGTCGGGATCGGCCAGCGCGCTGGCGCTCACGGTGCAGCCGACTTGCGCGACGCACTGCGCGCCGTCGCGCGTGCACGCGAACGTCACGCGGCTGCCGGCGGCGCTCGCTTCGACGGCCGTCGTCAGCATCGTCCACAGCGCCTGCGCGATGCGCTCGCGATCGGCATTCAGCGCGGGTTCGTCGTCGGGCAGCGTCGCGTCGATGCGTACCTGCCGTGCGTCGGCAAGCGCGAAGCGCGCGAGTGCGAGCGTGTCGTCGAGCAGCGGGCGCAGCGCGAACGGCTGCGGCTCGATCGCGAGGTGGCGCGTTTCCGCGCGCGGCGCGTCGAGCGCGTCGTCGATCAGTGCGACCTGCTGGTCGATACCGGTGCGGATGCCCGCGAGCGCACGCTGCAGGTTTGGGTCGGCGTTCGCGAGCTGGCGTTCGAGCACGTAAGCCCAGCTGTGCATTGCGTTCAGCGGGCTGCGCAGGTCGTGCGATGCGGTGGAAAGCGCCTGGTCGCGCACGAACAGCGCTGCCTGGGCGGCATAATGCGCTGCGCGTTCGCGCAGCAGAAGGTCGGCGGCGGGAGCGGCGGAAAGGGACGTCACGGAGCTGGCCTGTCGGAAGCGGTTGGCATGAAAGACACGCGAACCGTCATTATAGGGATCGCGCACGTCACGCCGGCAGCGCGTCCTCGTCCTTTTTCCGCGCGTCGCCGTTCGGCAGCAACTGGCACGCCAGCAGGCCGGCGAGCATCAGCGCGCAGCCGATCAGCGCGCGCAGCGTCAGCGTCTCGCCGAGCGCGGCCCAGCCGGCGATCGCCGCGAACACGCCTTCCATGCTGAAGATCACGGCCGCATGCGCGGGCGCCGCATCGCGCTGCGCGACGACCTGCAGCGTATAGCCGACGCCGACCGACAGCAGCCCGCCGTACAGCAGCGTCGGCAGCGCGCGCTTGAGCATCGCGATGCCGACCGGCTCGATCGCGACGCCGGCCGCCACGCACAGCACGCCGCACGCGACGAACTGCAGGAACGCGAGCACGAGCGGATCGTGCCGCTTCGCGAAATGGCCGACGGCCATCACGTGCGCGGCGATGATCACGGCGCCTGCGAGCTGGAACCAGTCGCCGTAGAGCACCGAGAAATGCTCGTCGATACTGAGGAAGTACAGGCCGATCGCCGCGAGCAGCGCACCGAACCACGTGCCGGCGCCGATCCGGTGACGCACGAACATGCCCATCAGCGGCACGATCACGACATACAGCGAGCTGATGAAGCCTGCGTTCGCGACTCGCGTGTACTGCAGCCCGAACTGCTGCAGCGAGATCGACACCGCGAGCAGCCCGCCGAGCGCGAGGCCCGGCACCAGCAGCGCCGGCTCGCGCCGAATCGCCGCCAACTGCGCGCGCGATGCCGCGTTGAGCGTCAGCAGCGGAATCAGCACCAGCGCGCCGAGCAGAAAGCGCAAGCCCGTAAACATGAACGGCCCGATCACATCGAGGCTCAGCCGTTGCGCGACGAACGCCGAGCCCCAGATCGCGGCGGCGGCGAGCATCAGCAGGTTGGCGCGGAGGTGCTTGCGGGCTTCGGACTTCATCGGAATTCTTCAGGGGATTGGCGGGCGGCGGAATCGTCTAGTTTACGCCGAGATTGCAAGGCTGTCGGAAAACCTTCGAAGCGCCGCTGCCGCCCGCGCGTCGCGCACCCGCGAATACAGCACGACCTGCGAATGCGGCAGCGGCGGCAGCCCGAATTTCGCGCCGACGTCGACCAGCGTGCGCGGCGCGACACGCCGCGCCAGCGGGCACACCGCGAGCCCGGCGGCGGCGGCTGCCGTGACCGCCGCGACGCCGCCGCCCGTGAACCGTTCGCGCCACGGCCGCCCCGCATGTTCGAGCGCCCGCAGCGCGGCGGCCCGCACGCCGCACGGCCCGGCCAGCACCGCGAGCGGCAGCGGCTCGCCTGCCCGCGGCGCCCAGTCGGGCGCGGCGAGCCATGCGAGCGGTTCCGTGAACAACGGCGTGCCATCGTCGCGCGGCGGGTCCTCGCCCGGTTCGTGCCGCACGATCGCCGCATCGAACCGCCGCTCGTCGTATTGCGCGAGCAGGTTCGTCGACGTTCCCAGGTGCATTTCCAGCGTCAGGCCCGGATCCTGCCGGTGCAGGCTCGTCAGCACGGCCGGCAGGTCGGGCACGGCGACGTGCTCGCTGACGCCGAGCGACAGCCGGTGCGTGCCGGCCGAAATCGCGCCGAGCGCATGATCGTGCGCGTCGAGCAGCGCGCGTGCGGCCGGCAGGAAGTTTTCGCCGTCGGCCGCGAGCTTGACGACGCGCGGAGTGCGCGCGAGCAGCGGCTTGCCGAGGTGCGCTTCGAGCCGCTTCAGCTTCAGGCTGACGGCCGACTGCGTGGTGCCGAGCGCGTCGGCGGCGCGCGTGAAGCTCGCGAGGTCGGCGACCAGTACGAACGCACGCACCGCGTCGAGGTCGAGGACTTTCATTTCAAATGTAAATGGATGAAATATTGATCAATGACTGTTCATTATAGTTCTGCGCGCCTAACCTGACGTGGCGTTTCCCAATTTCAACGTCACCGAAAGGAGCAGGATCATGCCGTTCACCCGTATCGCAGTCCGCGAAGGCAAACCGGCCGCCTACCGCGCGGCGCTCGTCGACGGCGTGCATCGCGCGCTGATGCACACGTTCAACGTGCCCGAGGACGACATCTTCATGGTCGTGACCGAGCACTCGGCCGAGAATTTCTTTTTCGGCCGCCACTACCTCGACATCGAACGCAGCGACGATCTGGTGATGGTCCAGATCACCGCGAACAACACGCGCACGCTCGAGCAGAAAAAGGCGCTGTACCGGACGATCACGGACAACCTCGCCGCGCAGCCCGGCGTGCGGCCGCAGGACGTCTTCATCAGCCTCGTCGAGGTGCTGAAGGAGGACTGGTCGTTCGGCAACGGCATCGCGCAGTACGTCGTCTGATACGTCGCTTGATGCGCGACAGCGCGGCGGGGCCGGATCGCGTACCGCGCGGGTTCGTGCCGTGTACTATGGAAGCTGCTTCACGGTCGACGCCGGCGCGGACGATGCGCCGGCGCTTGTTCATGTGCAGGAGCCCCCATGTCGCGCGTGCTGGAAATCGTGTTGTGCCTGTCGCTCGAAGGTTGGCCCGTCAAGGCGGGAAGCCGGGCCCGTGGCGAGCAGCGCGACTTCGGTGCCGAACTCGTCCGCGCGTGGCGGATCTGTCCGCAGGTGCGGATGCGGCGCGGCCATGAGCGCGTGACGATCGAGCCGTGCCAGATCGAGGAGGCCGAGCCGAGTCCCGGCGAAAGCTGGTGGACGTGGGTCGAATCGAATGCGCACGGGCGGCGGGTCGTCGCATCGCGCACGAAGGCGTTCGCGCCCGGCGTCGTCGCACGGGAGCTGTTCGACGCCGAGCATGCGGGCATTGTCGTCGCTACGCCGCCATCCGCTACGCCCGCCGAACCGGAGCGGGCGGAGGCGGCGGGCGACGGCGGGCAGGGTGCGCCCGGCCCCGTCGATGAAGCCGTGGTCGCCGCCGCGACAGGGCCGGCGCCGCTGCGGCTCGTCAGCGAGCGGCGGCGCGGGCGATGGGCGGACGACAGCGGCGTGGTGGTCGAGATGACGCTCGACGACGTCATGCTGGACGGCGGTGCCGAACCGCCGCGCCGTCATGTGGAACTGCGGCTCGCGGCGCCCGACTGGGAAACCGACGCGGCACGCGCGGCTGCGTTGCGTGCGCTGTTCGCTGCCGCGCGCGAACTGAGCGGCGCATGGCCCGCGTTCGTGCAGCTCACCAGCGTGATCGATCGCGCGTGTGCGGGCGAGCCGGCGATCACCGGGCCGATCAAGGCGCAACTCGTCGATCTGACCGGCATCCGCACGCAGCGCACCGCGCTGTTCGCGCTGTCCGGCGACATCGCCGCGCAATGGCTCGGCAACGAAGCCGGCGTGCTTGAGCGCGACGATCCCGAATTCGTGCACCAGATGCGCGTCGCGCTGCGCCGGCTGCGCACGCTGATGCGCTTCTTTCCGCGCTTCGCGGACGATCGCTGGAAGGACGCCTTCGGCGCCGACCTGCGCTGGCTCGCGTCGCTGCTCGGCACCGTGCGCGACTGGGACGTGTTCTCGACCGAGAGCCTGCCCGCGCTGATCGCGGCCGACGGCGGCAGCGCCGACTGGAACGGCACGCTCGACGCGGCGCGCACGCAGGCGACGGCGGCGCGCGTCGAACTGCGCCAGGCGCTGCATTCGGCGCGCTATGCGCGGCTGACGCTCGGCTGGCTTGAATGGTTGAGCACGCTCGCGCTGCCCGACGCCGGCGACGACGCGCCGTCGCTGCGGCGTCACGCGACCCGGCGCGTGCGTCGGCTGTTCGGTCATCTGTATGCGTCGCCGTCGCTCACGTCGCTCGATACGGCCGCGCGGCACCGCGTGCGGATCGATGCGAAGCGGCTGCGCTACGCGCTCGAATTCTTCGCGTCGCTGGCGTCGCGCCGCACGCGCACCGAAACGGTCAAGACGCTCGCGCGCGTGCAGAGCGTGCTGGGCGACGCCAACGACGCGATCGTCGCGCTGCATCATCTGGAGCAACTGGCGGCGCCCGCCTATCAGCTCGGCTTCGTGCGCGGCTACGGCGCCGCGCTGGAACGACGCGCGGCGCGCGACGCCGAGGCGCTGCTCGCGAGCCTGCGTCCGCCGAAGCTCGATGCGAGGTCGCGCTGAGCGGCGCGCTCACTATAATGGCCCCCCGTTTTCTTCGGACACACCGATGACCGACGCGTCGCCTCCTTCTTCAACTTCCTCCGCCGCACCGCTCGAACTCGGCGGCGAACTGTGGTTGCGCGCGGGCCAGCAGACGCTCGGCGGCGCCACCCGCATCGCGCTGCTCGCGGCGATCGGCGACACCGGCTCGATTACGCGCGCGGCGAAGGCCGTCGGTCTCAGCTACAAGGCTGCGTGGGATGCGATCGATACGATGAACAACCTGGCCGGCGAGCCGCTCGTCACGCGTTCGGCCGGCGGCAAGGGCGGCGGCGGCACGACATTGACGCCGCGCGCGACGTCGCTGATCGCCGCATTCCGCACCATCGAGCGCGAGCATCGCCGCTTCATCGATGCCGCGAGCGCGGCGGTGTCCGGTTTCGACGTCGACTGGGCGCTGATCGGCCGGATCGGGATGAAGACGAGCGCGCGCAACCAGTGGTTCGGCAAGGTCGAGACGATCGTGCGCGGCACGGTGAACGACGAAGTGACGCTCGTGCTGCCCGGTGGCCAGGTGATCGTCGCGGTGCTCACGCACGAGAGCGCCGACGCGCTCGGCCTGCAGCCGGGCGCCGCCGCGTGTGCGCTCGTGAAGGCGTCGTGGGTCGTGCTGGCCGTCGACGCCGACGACGCCGACGCGACGTTGAAGGTATCGGCGCGCAACCAGCTGCACGGGACGGTCGACACCGTCGCGGCGGGCGCGGTGAACAGCGAGGTGACACTCACGCTCGACGGCGGCGGTACGCTCACGGCCGTGGTCACGAACGACAGTGTCCGTGCGTTGCAGCTCGACGCCGGCCGGCGCGCGATCGCGCTGTTCAAGGCATCGAGCGTGATTCTCGCGGTGACGGGCTGAGCGTGTGTGATGGCGGCGCGGGCGATAGCCGAGTGGCGAGAGCTGATTGCCGATTGGCGAGTGCCGATTGGCGAGTGCCGATTGGCGAGTGCCGAGTGGCGAGTGTCGAGTGTCGAGTGTCGAGTGTCGAGTGTCGAGTGTCGAGTGTCGAGTGTCGAGTGCCCAGTGCCCAGTGCCCAGTGCCCAGTGTCCAGTGTCCAGTGTCCAGTGTCCAGTGTCCAGTGTCCAGTGTCCAGTGCCGCCGAAGATCTCCAGCGCACGAGGCGAAACCGGCGCCGCCCAACGTGCACGAGGCGCCGGCTTCGATCCCGCTTTCGGTTTTTTCCAGCTTATGCCGCCCGGAGGCGGCTTCTCTCAGGTCCCCACGTGGCCGCATGGGCCACCCACCGCCTTCGCGCTCAGGTGACGCGCGTCGGCCACTCGGCGTGCGGCGCTGCGGCCATCACGCGTCCTTCGCTCAACTGCACGACCTGATCGCCGAACGCGGCGACGTCGTCGGGGTCGTGCGAGATGAGCACCATCGGGATGTCGAGCCGCGCCTGCAGTTCGGCGAGCTCGTGGCGCATGCGCTGGCGCAGCGCGCCGTCGAGCGCCGCGAACGGCTCGTCGAGCAGCAGGATGCGCGGCTGCGCGACCAGCGCGCGCGCCAGCGCGACACGCTGCTTCTGTCCGCCCGACAACTGCGACGGAAATTGCCCGGCGAGCGTGTCGAGCTCGAACGCGTGCAGCCAGTACGCGACTTCGGGCGGCACCGTCGTCGCGCGCGGATTGCGCAGGCCGGACGTGAGCCCGAACGCGATGTTCTGCCGCACGTTCAGATGCGGAAACAGCGCGTAGTCCTGGAACAGGTATGCGACGCGGCGCGCACGGGTCGGCACGTCGATGCCGCGCGCGGCGTCGAACAGCGGCTCGCCGTTCAGCGTGATCGTGCCTTCGTCCGGCGACAGCAAACCGGCGATCGCCTGCAGCGTCATGCTCTTGCCCGCGCCCGACGGCCCGAACAGCACGACGCGCTGCGCATTCGCCGTGAACGACACGTCGAGCGTGAAGCGGCGCTCGGCGTTCGCGTAGGTCTTGCGGATATCGACGGCGACGCTCATGCGGGCCTCCGTCGCGCCGCGCCACCTGTGCACAAACCCGTGCGCCAACCCGCGCCCGCGGCGCCGGCGCCGGCGTATGTCGCCGCGGCGCCTGCGGCACGGCAATGCGGATGCGGTGCGCGCGTCATGTCGGCTGACTCCGTCCGGCGCGCGACGGCACGAGCCAGCCGGTCGCGAGCAGCACCAGCACGCAGGTGATCGACGTGACCAGCACGAGGAAGTTGGCCGTGGCATCGTCGCCGGCCTGTACCGCCGCATAGATCGCGACCGACAGCGTCTGCGTGCGGCCGGGCAGGTTGCCGGCGATCATCAGCGTCGCGCCGAATTCGCCGAGCGCGCGCGCGAACGCGAGCAGCGCGCCGGCCAGGATGCCGCGCGCGGCGAGCGGCAGCGTCACGCGGAAGAACACGGCCGCTTCGCCGAGCCCGAGCGTGCGGGCCGCGCGCTCCAGATGCGGATCGACGCTCTCGAATGCGGTACGTGCCGATTTCAGGATCAGCGGGAACGCGACGACCATCGAAGCGATCACCGCGCCTTGCCACGTGAAGACGAGCTCGATGCCGAGCCGGTCGAGCCACGCGCCGAACACGCCGCGCCGGCCGAGCAGCACGAGCAGGTAATAGCCGAGCACCGTCGGCGGCAGCACGAGCGGCAGCGTCAGCAGCGAATCGACCACGTCGCGCATCGGCGAGCGCCAGCGCGCGAGCACGAACGCGGCGGCGACGCCGAGCACGATGTCGAGCGCGGTCGCCCAGCCGGCGACTTTCAGCGACAGCAGCAGCGGTACCCACGCGTCCTGCATCATCTCGTGCTCACTTGCCCGCGGGCTTGAAGCCGAACGTCGACAGCACGGCCTGGCCCTGCGGCGACGCGACGAAGTCGATGAACGACTGCGCCTGCGCGGCATGGCGGCTGTCCTTCACCACCGCGATCGGATAGGTGATGGGCGTCTGCGTCGGCACGGTCAGCGCGACCTTCACGCGGCCCGGCATGATCGCCGCGTCGGTGCCGAACACGAAGCCCGCGTCGACTTCGCCGCGCGCGACGTAGTCGAGACTCTGGCGTACGTTGGCGGCCAGCACGCCCTTCGCGCTGACGGCGTCCCACAGGCCCGCCGCGCGCAGCGCGCCTTCGGTGTAGCGCCCGACCGGCACCGACGCCGGGTCGCCATACGCGATGCGCTTCACGCCGGGTGCCGTCAGCTCGTTGAGCGACGTCGGCGCGGCTGCATGGCTGTCCGCCGGCACGATCAGCACGAGCGAGTTCGCGGCGAAATCGCGCCGCGTGCCGGGCACGATGACTTTCTCCGCGGCCGCGCGATCCATCGCCTTCTGGTCGGCCGACGCGAACACGTCCGCCGGCGCGCCCTTCGCGATCTGCTGCATCAGCACGTCCGACGCGCCGAAGTTGAACAGCACCTTGGTATCCGGATGCTGCTTCTGATACGCATCGCCGACCGCCTTGAACGCGTTCGTCAGGCTCGCGGCCGCCGAGACGACCAGTTCGTCGGCGGCGCAAGCCGGTGCGCTGAACGCGATTCCCGCGGCGAGCGTGGCGAGCGGCAGCAGGCGGAGCAGGGTGCGGCGAAGCGGGCGTAGGGTCGAGCGCATGGTCGGGTCGTTGGAATGGTCGAAAACCGTAATCGTAATATAGCGCGGGTTATAACGCTCGACATACCGCTCATGCGGCGGTGCGCATGGAACCTTCAGACATGAAATGCGGCCGGAACGACGGGCGCGTGGCCCGTCACGCGTGCAGCAGCGGCGCGGCCGACCCGGTGCGGTGCAGCGACGACGGCTGCGACGCGGGCTTGTAGTTCGGATTGGCCTTCCATCGGGCGCGCACGAACGGCCGCTCGTGCCCCGACAGCTCCAGCGCGACCCGCGTGACCCAGCGGTGCGACGGCACCGTGATGCCGTGCAGCGCGACGGTGACGAGCACGAGGCTCACGACGACCGCCGGCACTGACCAGCGGTGCGGCACCGCGTGCCACGAGCCGGCGATGAACGCGAGCGCGGCGATCGCGCCGACGATACAGCCGGTGATCGATTCGGACGGCGAATGCGCGTCGAGCGCGACGCGCGACACGCCAACCGCGATGCCGGCCGCGAGCCCGAGCGCGATGCCGGCGATCCGCACCGGCGTGCGCGTGCGGATCAGCGCGAGGAAGATCGCGACGGGATAGACCGACGTCGACAGCATCGCGTGGCCGCTGAATCCGGTGAAATCCCACGCGCGGATACCGATGCCCCAGCCGAGGAACGCGATTTTCGTGAGCGCGACGACCCCGATCGCGGCCGCGAGCACGCCGAGCCATGCGGCGGCGCGCTGCCACGAGTAGCCGAGCGCGAGCCACACGGCGATTGTGATCGCGAGCGGCAAGGTCAGGCCGGCGCCACCAAACGCGGTGATCGTGATCCACAGGTGAGAGGACAGGTCGAACATCGGAGGGAACGAGCAGGGGCGGGACGAATGCTTAAATCAACGCGCGAGCCGGGAAGAGCGACTACAACGGATACAAGCGGTAAAACCCCAGTATAGCGCCGCGTGTGGTCGAGGCCCGTTTTTTGCGCGGCGGGGAACTATCCGCGCGCAGGAAAAATCCCAGAAACAATGTTATGGTGCATTGCACAAAGTTGAACGGTGCACCCAGAGTCGTACCCCTATTTTTCCTGACTGCGAGCCCGATCGATGACCAAAAGTCTGACGAAGGTATGGCTGGGCGGCATGAAACGCATGCTGTCTCCGGTCGCCAAACGTGCGGCGCGCGACGCGCAGCGGATCGCGCGCGATGCGTTCGAGGCCGCAGCATCGCCCGCCGCAACCGATCTGTCCCCGCCGCGCGAGTCGCGCGTGCGGCCGCGCGCCGCCGCATGGGCGGCCGGCGAGTGGACGCGCGGCGAGCATCCGATGGCGCCCGCGCTCGGCCGCCTGGTCCAGCAGCTCGCTTACGCGCTCTATATACCGCCGGGCCGCCCGCGTGGCCCACGGCCGCTCGTCGTGATGCTGCACGGCTGTCAGCAGTCCGCCGACGAGTTCGCGCACGGCACGCGGATGAACCTGCTGGCCGACCGGCACGGCTTCGCGGTGCTGTACCCCGAGCAGTCGCAGCGTGCGCACGCGCACGGCTGCTGGCACTGGTATGAAGACACCGACCGCGCGGGCCGCGGCGAAGCCGATGCGGTCGCGTCGCTCGTCGATGCGCTCGTCGACGAGCACGGCTTCGACGCGTCGCGCGTCTACGTTGCGGGGCTCTCGGCCGGCGCCGGCCTCGCGGCGCTGCTCGCGCTGCATCATCCGGACCGCTTCGCGGCGGTCGCGCTGCACTCCGGCCCCGCGCTCGGCGAGGCGAATTCCGGCATCACCGCGATGGACGTGATGCGGCGCGGGCTGCGGCAGAACCCGGCCGCCACCGTCGACGCGCTGATCGACGCCAGTGCGTACCCGGGCATGCCGGCGCTGATCGTGCAGGGTGACGGCGACCGTGTCGTCGCGCCGAAGAACGCCGACCAGCTGACGGTGCAGTTCATGCGGCTGAACGGGCTCGCGGACAGCCGCGGCGCGCTGCGCGGCGGCGAGCGCGTCGAAACGCGCGATGCAGGCGCGCAGATCACCGACGTGCGCCGGGACGGCGAGCCGATCGTGCGGCTTTGCCACGTGAAGGGGCTCGATCACGCGTGGGCGGGCGGCGACGAAGCGGTGCCGTTTCATGCGGCCGTCGGCCCCGATGCGAGCGCGATGATCTGGTCTTTTTTCGAGCACAATCGTCGCGCTGTGGCGACCGAACGACGCACCGATTGATCGACGCTAGCCAAAGCCTAGGGTTTTCCCTATAATTCGGGAAAACCCTAGTCAAAGAACCTTTGGATTGCGAGATCGAACATGTACCTGCTGAGCCACCTCTTCCTGATGCTGACCAAGAACGCTGAAAAGGCCGCGAAAGAGCGCGCCGACGCGTACCTGTCCGAAGCGACCGACATCTACGATCTCGAATTCCGCATGCGCAAGATCGATCGCGAAGCGGCGATGAACCGTCCGTTCTCGTTCGGTTCGCGTTAAGCAGCGCAGCGCGGGCCGGCGCGTCAGCCGGTCCGGCACCTCACGCAAAAGGGCGTGTGCGGCAAGCAGCCGCACACGCCCTTTTTGCGTTCGGCGCGAAGCGTTGCGTCAGAGCACCGTCAGCCGCACCGGCACGTTGTTGCGGGTCGCGTTCGAGTACGGGCACACGTGGTGCGCCTTGTCGACCAGCGCCTGCGCGTCCGCCTTGTCGAGCCGCGGCAGCGACACGCGCAACTCGATGTCCAGGCCGAAGCCGCCTGCGTCGTTCGGGCCGATGCCCACTTCCGCAGTCACCTGCGTATCCGCCGGCAGCGTCTGCTTGTTCTGACCGGCGACGAATTTCATCGCGCTCAGGAAACAGGCCGAGTAACCTGCAGCAAACAGCTGTTCCGGATTCGTGCCTTCCGCGCCCGTGCCGCCGAGCTCGCGCGGCGCGGCCAGCTTCACTTCCAGCTTGTTGTCTGCGGATACCGCGCGGCCGTCGCGGCCGCCGGTGCTCGTGGCGCTGGTCTTGTACAGAATGTTCATCATGCAGCTCCTGTCGGAAGAAGGGAAGAAAGCGGTCCGGACGAACGCTCGGTCGCGGACCACGTCAAAAATATAGAACACAAATAATTTGTGTGCAAATGAATTTTTGAAGAAAAAGCCCGGCGGCGCCGGGCCCGTTTACGATTCACCGTTTCGTCAGTCGTCGTTCGACGTCGCCAACGCATTGCGCAGCTGCTGCAGATCCGCGCGCAGCCTGAGAAGGAACTCGGGTGTCTGCTGCATCGCGCAGAAGAGCTCGGCCGGCACCGACCGCGCCTTGTCCTTCAGCGCGCGGCCTTCGGCCGTCACGCGCACGTTCACGACGCGCTCGTCCGTCGCGCTGCGCACGCGTTCGACATAGCCGAGCGCCTCGAGCCGCTTCAGCAGCGGCGTGACGGTCGCCGGGTCGAGGTCGAGGCGGGCGGCGATGTCCTTCACCGCGATGTCGTCGCGCTCCCACAGCACGAGCATCGCCAGATATTGGGGATAGGTCAGCGACAGCTTGTCGAGCAACGGCTTGTACGCCTTCGTCATCGCATGCGAAGTCGAGTAGAGCGCGAAGCAGAGTTGCTCGTCGAGCGTCTGGGGCAATGGGGGCAGGCGGTCCATGATCGGCGGCTGGCGCGGCTCACGCGCTAACGATTTGCACGCAAATTATTTTGCGCGCAAAAGATTGCGTTGAACAGGGGCGGCGCGGGGAAGCGGGTGTAGAAGGAGAGGTGCCCGGTCAGCCGGGCCGCGGAATCGACGGCCGGCAGCGTGCGCGCTGCCGGCCGTGCCGGCGTCAGCGGCCGGACGTGGGCGTCGGCGCATCCGGCTCCTGAACGCCGAAGCAGCCGCGATAGGTCGCGTAGAACGAGCAGTACATCATCGTGACGATGATGATCGTCACCGGCATCATGATCGTCAGCACGTAGGCGCCGGCGCCGAGCGCCTGCAGCAGCAGCGACAGCCCGAACGACGCGCCGAGCGCGACGCCGAACCACAGCAGCCCGTACACGACGAACGCCCCGCGATTGCGCCAGCAGCTAACGACGCTGAAGAACAGCGCCTTGGCGGGCGGAATGTCATGCCACGCGGTGAGCACCGGCGCGAACCAGAACAGCATCGCGACCGGCGCATAGAGCAGCGTCGCGAACAGCAGCGCGCCGAGCGTGCCCTGCGTCGCGAGCGTTTCCGGCGTCGCGTTTGCGTCGCCCGTCGCGCCGAGCATCATGTGAAGCAGCCCGCCGCCGTCGATGATCGACGACGCGGCGAACACCAGCACCATCAGCGCGACGTAGACGACGCCGAGCACCAGCAGCCGCTGCGTCGTCGCGGTGCCGTACGAGCGGAAGCCGTCGATCAGGATCGTCGGCATCACCGGCTTGCCGGCCACCGTGTCGCGGCACGCGGCCATGAAGCCGACCGCAATGCCCGGAATGAACAGCAGCGGCAGTGCCGCGCCGATCACCGGCACCATCGACACCAGCGTGATCGCGAGCAGGTACGTGAAGAACAGCGTGATGAACGCGAGCGGGTTCCGGCGGAACAGCCAGATGCCTTGACGGAACCAGACATAGCCCGTTTTCGCGGGCACTTCGATCAGTTGCATGCGGTATGGGTCTCGGGAAGCACGGGCGTGTGGGCGATACGCTCACGCAGGATCCGTTCGAAATGACCGGGGTCGTGCGGCTTGAGCATCTCGGCCGCGCGCGGCAGGTAGAAATCGTACAGGCGCGACACCCAGAAGCGGTACGCGCCCGCGCGCAGCATGTCGGGCCAGTGGCGGCGCTCCTCGGCCGTGAAGGGCCGAACCGTCTGATACGCGCGCAGCAACGCGTCCGCGCGCGCGACGTCCAGCCAGCCCGTCGCGAGGTCGACGCACCAGTCGTTGACGGTCACCGCAACGTCGAACAGCCATTTGTCGCAGCCGGCGAAATAGAAATCGAAGAAGCCGCCGAGCCGGACGGCATGGCCGGTATCCGGTGCCGCGTGCGCGAACAGCACGTTGTCGCGGAACAGGTCGCAGTGGCACGGGCCGCCCGGAAGCGCCGCGTAGTCGCCGGACGCGAAGAACGCCGTCTGGTGCGCGAGTTCGCCCTCGAGCAGCGCGCGCTGCGCGTCGGAAATGAACGGCACGATCGCCGGCACGTTCTCCTGCCACCACGGCAGGCTGCGCAGGTTCGGCTGCTGGCGCGGATAGTCGCGCCCGGCGAGGTGCAGGCGCGCGAGCATCTGCCCGACCTCGATGCAGTGTTCGACCCCCGGCGCGAGTTCGGCGGCACCGTCGAGCTTCGTGACGATCGCCGCCGGCTTGCCGTGCAGCTTGCCGAACAGCGCGCCGTCATCGCGCGGGACCGGATCGGGCACCGGCACGCCGTGGCTCGCCAGATGGCGCATCAGGTCCAGGTAGAACGGCAGCTGCTCCGCGGTCAGCTTCTCGAAGATCGTCAGGACGTACTCGCCGCGCGTCGTCGTCAGGAAGAAATTGCTGTTTTCGATGCCGGACGGGATGCCGCGGAACGCCAGCACGTCGCCCAGTTCGTAGTGGCGCATCCATTGCGCGAGATCGGAGTCGGAAACAGCGGTGAAAACGGCCATGCGAGATGCGTCTGGTCAGTTGTCGGCACGCGCGGTGGCGTGCGGCGCGACAGGAGGTGAAGGGAGAGCCGGCGCGCCGCGTCGGGTTCGGCGCGGCGCGGCGGGAAATCAGTAGCGCAGGTTGACCGACGGCAGGCGCGTGATCGGGACGCCCGCGTCGTGCGGCTTCGGCGACGTGTCGGGCGTCGAGCTCATCTGGTAGCGGGTGCCGAAGTTCGACTTCACGTCGATCTCGACCGGCTTGCCGCGATCGCGATACTCGGTGACCTCGGTGCCGTTCTTGCTTTTCTCGTGGAAGCTCGGCGTGCGGCGAATGTCGGCGAAGTCGACTTTCGACGTGACTTCGGCGCCCGGCCGGTTGATCTTGCGGAGATCGGGCAGGCCGGCGGCTTCGTTGGCTTCGGCCCGGGCCTGTGCGTCGGCGTCGGGCGTGCCGCCGGCGGCGTAGGCTGCGCCTGCGGCGGCAAACGTGCCAGCGAACGCGGCGGCAGCGGCGACGAGAATGAGCGGCTTCATGATGAGTCTCCAGTGAACTTGTCGATTTTAGCAAATACTGCGCGCGGGCCGGCCCTCTCGTGCAAGCGGCATGCAAGCGTACGGCCATGAGGGCGACCGGGTTCCGTGGTAATGTCGTTCGATCAGACGAGGTGATGAAAATGAAGAACGATTTGAGCCGCCGGCACCGGGTGCTGACGCCCGAGAGCCCGCCCGTCGAAGCTTTCGACGATTCCGTTGCCGCCGTCGCGCGGCTGTCGGCCATCTACGACACCAACACCGGCTTCCTGCGCGACGCGTTCGCGCGCTATCGCCGCCACGAACCGTTCACGGAGCACGTGCGTGCGTGCTATCCGTTCGTGCGGATTCGCACCGACGTCAACACGCACGTCGATTCGCGCCGTTCGTACGGCTTCGTCGCGGGCCCCGGCGTGTTCGAGACGACGGTCACGCGCCCGGACCTGTTCGCGAACTACTATCGCGAGCAGCTGCGCCTGCTGTCGAAGAACCACCATGTGAAGATCGAGATCGGCGTGTCGTCGCAGCCGATTCCGATTCACTTCGCGTTCCCCGAAGGCATCCACCTCGAGGGCGAACTCGACCGCGACCGCCTGCTCGCGATGCGCGACATCTTCGACACGCCCGACCTGTCGTATCTCGACGATCGCATCGTCAACGGCACGTTCGAGCCGGCGCCCGGCGAGCCGCATCCGCTCGCGCTGTTCACCGCCGCACGCGTCGACTTCTCGCTGCACCGGCTGCGCCACTACACGGCGACGTCGCCCACGCACTTCCAGAACTACGTGCTCTACACGAATTACCAGTTCTACATCGACGAATTCGTGAAGCTCGGCCGCACGCTGATGACGGAGAGCACCGATCCCGACGTGCGCGAGTACCGCAGCCAGTACAGCGCGTTCGTCGAACCGGGCGACGTGATCACGTACAACGCGAATCTCGGCAGCGAGCCGGCCGAGGGTGCCGCACCGCCGCGGCTGCCGCAGATGCCCGCGTATCACCTGAAGCGCGCGGACGGCAGCGGGATCACGATGGTCAACATCGGCGTCGGTCCGTCGAACGCGAAGACGATCACCGACCACATCGCGGTGCTGCGTCCGCATGCGTGGGTGATGCTCGGTCACTGCGCGGGCCTGCGCAACACGCAGCGCCTCGGCGACTACGTGCTCGCACACGGTTACGTGCGCGAGGATCACGTGCTCGACGCAGACTTGCCGCTGTGGGTGCCGATCCCGGCGCTCGCGGAAGTGCAGCTCGCGCTGGAACGCGGCGTCGCGGAAGTCACGCGGCTCGAAGGCGCCGAACTGAAGCGCGTGATGCGCACGGGCACGGTCGCAAGCGTCGACAACCGCAACTGGGAGTTGCGCGATCATCGCGAGCCCGTGCAGCGGCTGTCGCAGAGCCGCGCGATCGCGCTCGACATGGAAAGCGCGACGATCGCCGCGAACGGGTTCCGCTTCCGCGTGCCGTACGGCACGCTGCTGTGCGTGTCGGACAAGCCGCTGCACGGCGAGCTGAAGCTGCCGGGCATGGCCGACACGTTCTATCGCGGGCAGGTCGATCAACACCTGCAGATCGGCGTGAAAGCGATGGAGATCCTGCGCACGAACGGGCTCGACAAGCTGCATAGCCGCAAGCTCCGGAGCTTCGCGGAAGTGGCGTTCCAGTAACGCGACGCTGCGCAGCCGCGCCAGCAACGACAAAGGCCGCACGCGAACCATCGTTCGCGTGCGGCCTCGTTGTTTGCGCTTCTTTACGCGTCAGCGCGCGAGCCGCTCGGCCCGGCGCTCAGCGGCTCAGCATTCGCCCTTCTTCGCGTGTCCCGGCGGGCAGTGATAGCCGCCGCGGCCTTCGCGACCATGATGGCGCTCGTGGTCTTCCCACTCGCGGCGCTCCCAGTAGCGCTGGCCGTCCCAGTAGCGGTCGCCGTGCCAGCCGATCACCACCACCGGCGCCGGCGCCACGACGACCGGTGCGGGCGTGCCGATGTTGACGTCGACGTTGACGGCGTGGGCGAGGCCGGACAGCGAAAGACCGAGGCCGGCGAAGGCGAGCGCGATCAGCGAGCGTTTCATGTTGTTTTCCGTGATGTCGTTGTCAAAAGGCCGGCGCGACGCGATGGACGCGAGGGGGGATCGTTCCACCGGGGGGACGCCACGCCGACGAGAAGAAGTGTGCGGGTGCGGCGCGAAAAAGGCGAGGCGAGTTTGTTACGGCGGATTGTCGCGAAAGAGGCTTGGCCGGTGAATGGCAGCCGGCCTCATTTGACATTGACGCACCGCAGGCGACGAGCATGGCCCCTTCGTCGCGCGATGCGGGTCGCGCCGATTTGACATTCGGCGGCGCGCGGCGGCACCGCGCGATTAATGCGGTGTTACAAATGACACGCGGCAGGCGGCGACATCGCCGGGCCTGCCGCGCGGGAAGCGACGTGCCGGCCGCGAGGCCGGCCATCGACGTCGATCGAATTACAGATAGAACATGCGGTCTTCTTCGGGCCGCGGCGGATGACCGTCGCCATCGTCCGAACCTTCTTCCTCGCCGCTGTCCTCGTAGAACGCGAGTACCGCGTCGAGCACCTGGTCGGGATCGTCGATCACCTGCATCAGGTCCATGTCTTCCGGATTGATCAGGCCATTCGGAATCAGCTGGTCGCGGAACCACTGCAGCAACCCCTTCCAGAACTCGCTGCCGACGAGGATGATCGGCACGAGGCGCGACTTCTTCGTCTGGATCAGCGTGAGCACTTCGGACAGTTCATCGAGCGTGCCGAAGCCGCCCGGCATCACGATCACCGCGTCGGAGTTCTTCACGAACGTGACCTTGCGCGTGAAGAAGTGGCGGAAGCGCAGCGAGATGTCCTGGTAGTGGTTGCCGGCCTGCTCGTGCGGCAGTTCGATGTTCAGGCCGACCGACGGCGCCTTGCCGGCGTGCGCGCCCTTGTTCGCGGCTTCCATGATGCCGGGGCCGCCGCCGGAGATCACCGCGAAGCCGGCGTCGGACAGCTTGCGCGCGATCTGCACCGCGAGCTTGTAGTGCGCCGTATCGGGCTTCAGACGGGCAGAACCGTAGATGCTGACGGCCGGGCGGATCTCCGACAGGTACTCGGTCGCCTCGATAAACTCTGCCATAATCGTGAACATCTGCCACGATGCGCGCGCCTTCTTGGCCGTCGCGCGTTCTTGATCTGCGAGCGACCGCAGACTCGGAATCACTTTTCTCTTGTTCATAATGCCTGAAGAACGAAATCTGGAAGGTAAGACCCTGCTATTGGTTGACGGTTCGAGCTATCTGTATCGGGCTTACCATGCGATGCCTGATTTGCGTGGCCCTGGCGGGGAGCCGACCGGAGCGCTCTACGGAATCATCAACATGCTGCGCCGTATGCGCAAGGAAGTCAGTGCAGAGTATAGCGCTTGCGTGTTCGATGCAAAGGGCAAGACGTTCCGCGACGACCTTTATGCCGACTATAAGGCAAACCGTCCGTCGATGCCGCCCGATCTCGCACTGCAGGTCGAACCGATCCACGGCGCGGTGCGCGCGCTCGGCTGGCCGCTGCTGATGGTCGAAGGCGTCGAGGCCGACGACGTGATCGGCACGCTCGCGCGCGAAGCCGAGCGGCACGGGATGAACGTGATCGTGTCGACCGGCGACAAGGATCTCGCGCAGCTCGTCACCGATCGCGTCACGCTCGTCAACACGATGACGAACGAGACGCTCGATCGCGATGGCGTGATCGCGAAGTTCGGTGTGCCGCCCGAGCGGATCATCGACTACCTGTCGCTGATCGGCGATACCGTCGACAACGTGCCGGGCGTCGAGAAGTGCGGACCGAAGACGGCCGTGAAATGGCTGTCGCAATACGACAGTCTCGACGGCGTGATCGCGCATGCGGACGAGATCAAGGGCGTGGTCGGCGACAACCTGCGCCGCGCGCTCGATTTCCTGCCGCTCGGCCGCAAGCTCGTGACCGTCGACACGTCGTGCGATCTCACGCCGCATCTCGAATCGATCGAAGCGTCGCTGAAGACGGACGGCGAAGCACGCGACCTGCTGCGCGACATCTTCGCGCGCTACGGCTTCAAGACGTGGCTGCGGGAAGTCGACAGCGCACCCGCCGAAGGCGGCGGCGCCGATGCGCCGGAAGGCGATCCCGCGCCGGTGGTGGCGACGGACATCGTCCGCGAATACGACACGATCCAGACCTGGGAGCAGTTCGACGCGTGGTTCGCGAAGATCGCTGCGGCCGCACTGACCGCGTTCGACACCGAAACCACTTCGCTCGATCCGATGACCGCACGGCTCGTCGGCCTGTCGTTCTCGGTCGAGCCCGGCAAGGCCGCGTATCTGCCGGTCGCGCATCGCGGCCCCGACCTGCCCGAGCAGCTGCCGCTCGACGACGTGCTCGCGCGTCTGAAGCCGTGGCTCGAATCGGCCGATCGCAAGAAGGTCGGCCAGCACCTGAAGTACGACGCGCAGGTGCTCGCGAACTACGGGATCGCACTGGATGGCATCGAGCACGACACGCTGCTCGAATCGTACGTGCTCGAATCGCACCGCACGCACGACATGGACAGCCTCGCGCTGCGTCATCTGGGCGTCAAGACGATCAAGTACGAAGACGTGGCCGGCAAGGGCGCGAAGCAGATCGGCTTCGACGAGGTGGCGCTCGACCAGGCCGCCGCTTACGCGGCCGAAGACGCGGACATCACGCTGCAGCTGCATCACGCGATGTATCCGCAGGTCGCGCGCGAAGCGGGCCTCGAGCGCGTGTACCGCGACATCGAGATGCCGGTGTCGCTCGTGCTGCGCAAGATGGAGCGCACCGGCGTGCTGATCGACGACGCACTGCTGCAGGCGCAAAGCAGCGAGATCGCGACGCGGCTCATCGAGCTCGAAGGCCAGGCGTACGAGCTGGCCGGCGGCGAGTTCAATCTCGGCTCGCCGAAGCAGATCGGACAGATCTTCTTCGAGAAGCTGCAGTTGCCGGTCGTGAAGAAAACGCCGAGCGGCGCGCCGTCGACCGACGAAGAAGTGCTGCAGAAGCTCGCCGAGGATTATCCGCTGCCGAAGCTGCTGCTCGAGCATCGCGGGCTGTCGAAGCTGAAGTCGACGTACACCGACAAACTGCCGCGTATGGTGAATCCGGCGACCGGCCGCGTGCACACGAATTATGCGCAGGCCGTCGCGGTCACGGGCCGTCTTGCGTCGAACGATCCCAATCTTCAGAACATTCCGGTGCGCACGGCAGAAGGCCGGCGGATCCGCGAAGCGTTCATCGCATCGCCGGGCCACCGGATCGTGTCGGCCGACTATTCGCAGATCGAACTGCGGATCATGGCGCACATCTCCGGCGACGCGTCGCTGCTGCGCGCGTTCTCGCAGGGCGAGGACATCCACCGTGCAACGGCCGCCGAAGTGTTCGGCGTGACGCCGCTGGAGGTCAACTCCGACCAGCGCCGGATCGCGAAGGTGATCAACTTCGGGCTGATCTACGGGATGAGCGCGTTCGGCCTCGCATCGAACCTCGGCATCACGCGCGATGCGGCGAAGCTCTATATCGACCGCTATTTCGCGCGCTACCCCGGCGTCGCGCAGTACATGGAAGACACGCGCACCGCCGCGAAGGACAAGGGCTACGTCGAAACCGTTTTCGGCCGCCGCCTGTGGCTGCCGGAGATCAACGGCGGCAACGGCCCGCGCCGTCAGGCCGCCGAGCGCGCGGCGATCAATGCACCGATGCAGGGCACGGCGGCCGATCTGATCAAGCTGTCGATGATCGCGGTCGACGACTGGCTCACGCGCGACCGGCTCGCGTCGCGAATGATCATGCAGGTGCACGATGAACTGGTGCTCGAGGTGCCCGACGACGAACTGTCGCTCGTGCGCGAGAAGCTGCCGGAAATGATGTGCGGCGTCGCGAAGCTGAAGGTGCCGCTGGTCGCCGAAGTGGGCGCCGGCGCGAACTGGGAAGAGGCACACTGACGCACCCCCGCGCGATTCCCGTTTCCCGCGGCATATTGTTGCAGGGATGCTGAATATCGAGATGGTTTGCTTGTGGTCAACGCGCAAGCTCCCGGACAATGCAGGTCAGTCAGGCCATTGTCGCGGGGGCAGCGCGCCCGCGTTCCGGGATCGCACGCATCGAAGTGTTTCGAACTGCACATCGATGATGTCCGAACCGGTTAATCCAACGGGCGGCGCGAACGCATCGCGTCTGCATCGTCCGGCGGCAGCAGTTTCGAATCGCAAAGGGGGAATCAGATGCATCGGATCATCATCGTAGGGGGAGGCGCGGGCGGCCTCGAACTGGCGACGCGGCTCGGCGACCGTTACGGTGCGCGCGGCAATCGTCCCGCGCGTGCGCTCGTCACGCTCGTCGACCGCAATCCGACCCACATCTGGAAGCCGCTGCTGCACGAAGTCGCGGCGGGCAGCATGGACCCGTTCACGCAGGAACTCGAATATGCGGCGCAGGCACGCTGGCATGGCTTCGAGTTTCAGCAGGGCGAACTGACGGCGCTCGATCGCGCGGCGAAGCGCATCACGCTGTCGCCGGTCAACGACAGCGACGGCGCGGAACTGCTGCCGGCGCGCGACCTCGAATACGACACGCTGGTGATCGCGATCGGCAGCACGACGCACTTCTTCGGCGTGCAGGGCGCGGCCCAGAACGCGATCGCGCTCGATACGGTCGGCGAGGCCGAGCGCTTCCGCAAGCGCCTGATCGCCGCATGCATGCGCGCCGAGCATCAGGCGCCGGCGGAGCCTGCGCCGGGGGCGGCGGCCGAGCCGCGCATCCAGGTCGTGATCGTCGGCGGCGGCGCGACGGGCGTCGAGTTGTCCGCGGAGCTGCGCAACACCGCGCAGGTGTTGTCCGTGTACGGTCTGCACAAGCTCGATCCGCGGCATGACGTCGGCATCGTGCTGATCGAATCGGGGCCGCGCATCCTGCCGGCGCTGCAGGAGCGCGTGTCGGCTGCGACGGCCGAACTGCTCGAAAAGCTCGGCGTGCGGCTGATGCTCGCGGAGCGCGTGACCGAAGTCGGGCCGGGCGTCGTGCATACCGCGAGCGGCAAGGCCGTGCGCGCGGATCTCACGGTCTGGGCGGCCGGCATCAAGGCGCCGGCCGTGCTGTCGAATCTCGACGGCCTGCAGGTCAACAAGCTCGGCCAGCTCGACGTGCGCCGCACGCTGCAGACCTTCACCGACGACAACGTGTTCGCGCTCGGCGACTGCGCGGCCTGCGCGTGGCCGGGCAACGAACGCAACGTACCGCCGCGCGCGCAGGCCGCGCACCAGCAGGCGAGCTTCCTGCTGAAGGCGATCGGCTGCCGGCTCGACGGCCGTCCGCTACCCGAATTCACGTATCGCGATTTCGGCTCGCTCGTATCGCTCGGTCACTTCAGCGCGGTCGGCAACCTGATGGGCGGCCTGATCGGCGGCAACATGCTGATCGAGGGGCTGTTCGCGCGGTTCATGTACATGTCGCTGTACCGGCTGCACATCGCCGCGCTGCACGGCTATCCGCGGATGATGCTCGATACGGTCGCGCACTGGCTGCGCCGCACGACGTTGCCGCGCGTCAAGCTGCACTGATACCGCGGACAGCCGCGCACCGGACGGGCAGGGAGCACGCATCGAGCGGGTTTCCTGCTCGTTGTCGTTTCGGGACCGTGATGGTCGCGCATACCGATGCGGGGCCGTTTGTCGCACACGCTTCTTCGCTTCATGCGAGCGCATTCGATCGCGCAGCGGCGCCCATCGTCCCGCCGCGGCGCCGCGATCGATGCGACCGCATTACTTGCTCGTAATCGAGTCTTACACATCCGACAGTTGACGCGACAACGGATTATTGGGCATCTTGTCCGGGTTTTCGCGTGGCGGCGGGGTGCCAACCGCCGCGACATCCGCGCCGTCCGCCGGCGCGATGCCCCGTCAGGCCCGATTCGGCCGTGGCGGCGGCGCCCAATCGAGGAGTGCATTCATGTTGAAACCCGAAGTCGACAGCCTGGTTCCCCACGTTCCGTTCTCGCGCCGCAAGTTCATGCAGGCCGCGCTGGGCGGCACTTTCGCGGCGGCGGTGCTGCCCGTGTCGGCGCAGACGGTCACCACCGACAGCACCGGGCTGGACGTCGACACCATCGAGATCCGCTCGGGCGACGCGAGCATCCCCGCGTATCGCGCGCAGCCGGTCGACAAGACGAACCTGCCGGTCGTCATCGTGATCCACGAGATCTTCGGCGTGCACGCGCATATCGCGGATGTGTGCCGCCGCTTCGCGAAGCTCGGCTATCTGGCGATCGCGCCGGACCTGTTCGCGCGGCAGGGCAACGCGGCGAAGTATCCGACGATGAAGGAGCTGTACGACCACATCATCAGCAAGGTGCCGGACCGGCAGGTCACCGAGGATCTCGATGCGACCGTCGCGTGGGCCGGCAAGAACGGCGGCGACCTGTCGCGTCTTGGCGTGACGGGGTTCTGCTGGGGTGGGCGCCAGGCGTGGCTGTATGCGGAGCACAATCCGCACGTGCGCGCGGCCGTCGCGTGGTACGGGTTCGTCGAGGGCAAGACCGACGAGATGACGCCGTTCAATCCGGTCGACCATGCGTCGCTGCTGAAGGTGCCGGTGCTCGGCCTGTACGGCGAGAAGGACACGAACATCACGCAGGCATCGCTCGCCGACATGCGCAAGGCGATCCAGACGAGCGATTCGCAACTCGCGCGCCAGTCGGAGATCGTCGTGTATCCGGACGCCGGTCACGCGTTCTTCGCCGATTACCGGCCGAGTTACGTGAAAGGCGATGCCGAGGACGGCTGGAAGCGCGCGATCGAGTGGTTCCACAAGTACGGCGTGATGTAAACGACGAGCGGCGGCACCGGCCGCCGCGGCATCGGCCGCCGCGGCACCGGCCGCCGCTTCATCATCAACGCGCCGCAGTTGCTTACGGATTCGGGCCGGTTGCGATCGGCCGCGACGGATCGGCGCTCCATTCGCTCCACGAACCCGGATACAGCGACGCGCCATGCAGCCCCGCGACCTCGAGTGCGAGCGCGTTGTGGCATGCGGTCACGCCGGACCCGCATTGCAGGATTACGTTGTTCGGTTCGGTGCCGGCCAGCAGCGCGGTGAACGTCTCGCGCAATTCGTGGCCGGTCTTGAAGCGGCCGTCGGCGTTCAGGTTGTCCTTGAAGAAGCGGTTGCGCGCGCCGGGAATGTGGCCGCCGACACGATCGATCGTTTCGTTTTCGCCGCGATAGCGATCGGGCGCGCGCGCATCGATCACGACGCGGCTCGCCGACGTCACGTTCGCCAGCACCGCTGCCGCGTCGACCGTCGATTCGAGCGGTGGTCCCGCGCGGAAGTCGCCCGCGGCCGGGTGCGGCACGTCGGTCGTCAGCGGCTGGCCCGCTGCTTCCCATGCCTGCAGGCCGCCGTCGAGCACCGCGACCGAATCGTGCCCGAGCCAGCGCAGCAGCCACCACAGCCGCGCCGCATAGGCGCCGCCCTGCGCGTCGTACGCGACCACCTGCTGGCCCTGCTTGACGCCGCGGCTGGCCATCAGCGTGGCGAACGCGTCGCGCGTCGGCAGCGGATGGCGGCCGTTGGTGCCGGTCTTGCGGCCGGACAGGTCGCGGTCGAGGTGAAGATATTGCGCGCCCGGAATGTGGCCGGCCGCATAGGCGGCTTCGCCCGCGGCCGGATCGACGAGGTCGAAGCGGCAGTCGAACACGGCGACGCTGCCCGGCGCCGCGGCCAGACGCTCGGCGAGATTCGCTGCGGAGATCAGCGTGGTGTAGTGGGTGTGTGGCATGACGGCTCCCTGGAGTGCAAACGGCCTGATACTCCAAGTCTAAACAAAAAAAGACGGGCCGAAACCCGTCTTTTCATATGCCGAATGCCGGGCGGCGCCGATGCGCCGCACTCGGGATCAGATGTCGCCGAGCTGGCGCCGAAGGAACTCGTGGAAATGCTGCATGCCGTCTTCCATCGGGCTCTGGTACGGGCCCACCTGCGATTCGCCGCGCGCCATCAGCGCCCGGCGGCCGGCGTCCATGCGCATCGCGATTTCGTCGTCCTCGACGGCCGTCTCCATATAGGCGGCGCGCTCGGCCTCGACGAACTCGCGTTCGAACAGCGCGATTTCCTCGGGGTAATAGAACTCGACGATGTTGGTCGTCTTCTGCGGGCCGCGCGGAATCAGCCACGACACGACGAGCACGTGCGGATACCACTCGATCATCAGGCCCGGGTAATAGACCATCCAGATCGCGCCGAACTCGGGCGGCACGCCGTTGCGGAACTTGAGCACCTGCTCGTGCCACTTCTGGTAGGTCGCGCTGCCCGGTTTCGCGAGCGCGTTGTGCACGCCGACCGTCTGCACGCTGTACCAGTCGCCGAACTCCCACTTGAGATCGTCGCACGACACGAAGCTGCCGAGGCCCGGGTGGAACGGGACGACGTGGTAATCCTCGAGGTAGACCTCGATGAACGTCTTCCAGTTGTAGTCGCACTCGTGCACTTCGACATGATCGAACAGGTATTCGGAGAAGTCGAAGTGATGCTTGGTGCCGAGGTTCGCGAGATCGCGCGCGACGTTGCGGCCTTCGGCCTCGAACAGCAGCCCCTGCCAGTTCTGCAGCGGGCTCTTGCCGAGGTTCAGGCACGGCTTGTCGGGGAAGTGCGGCGCGCCGAGCAGCTGGCCTTCCAGATCGTACGTCCAGCGGTGCAGCGGGCACACGATGTTCTGCGTGTGGCCGCGCCCATTCAGCATGATCGCCTGCCGGTGACGGCACACGTTCGACAGCAGTTCGATCTGGTTCGCCGGATTGCGGACCAGCACGCGGCCTTCCTGCTCGGACGGCAGCGCAAAGTAATCCCCCGCCTCGGGCACCATCAATTCGTGCCCGACGTAACGAGGTCCTTTCTTGAAGAGGGTTTCGATCTCGCGCTCGAGTAGCGCCTCATCGAAATATGCAGTGACTGGAAGCTGGCTGTGAGCCGACTTCAACTGAAGCGCATCGCTCAGATTGGACATTCCCACTCCCGGTGTTAGCGTGAAAGCAGTGAACAACCCAACCATCGAAAAATCGATTTAGGGAAACGGAGAATTATACCCGGTTCGCCCCGCAAGGCCAGGATTAAGTGCCTGATTTGTGTCAATTTTTTGTCGGCCTGCGACCGATTGGCGCACAATGTGTGCCCAGGAAGGGGCCGGAGTGCGGGGTCGGGTGGGCAAGTCGGCAGGTCGGAAAATTCTCTTTTGCCGTAGAATGTCCGACTTGTTTTGAAATTTGACACCCTCGTCCATGGCGAAAACCGCATCCCCAGGCGCCACCCCGCCCGACAACGGCACCGAGCCGTTGCCGGACAACTATGAAACGGCGCTCGCGGAACTCGAGACGCTGGTTGCCCGGATGGAAGGTGGCGCGCTGAGTCTCGAGGATTCGCTCGCTGCGTATCGCCGCGGTGCGACCCTCGTTGCGTTTTGCCAACAGCAGCTCGAGAAAGTGGAACAGCAGGTTCGCGTGCTCGACGGCGCGACGCTGAAGCCGCTCTCATCCGGAACGGCCGCCACGGACGGCGAAGACGACGATCTATGACATTCGAACAATGGATGCGGTCCGTGCTCGACCGTGTCGAGGACGCACTCGGCCACTATTTGCCGGCCGACAACGTGGTGCCCACGCAACTCCACGAAGCGATGCGCTACGCGGTCCTCGGCGGCGGCAAGCGCGTTCGCCCGCTGCTGTGCCATGCAGCAGGCGAACTGACCGGCGCGACCGAGGCGGCGCGCAACGCGGCGGCGGCGGCGCTGGAGATGATCCACGTCTATTCGCTCGTGCATGACGACATGCCGTGCATGGACGACGACGCGCTGCGGCGCGGCAAGCCGACCGTGCACGTGCAGTACGACGAGCCGATGGCGCTGCTGGTCGGCGACGCGCTGCAGTCGCAGGCATTCGTCGCGCTGACCGACGCCGCCGCGCTGTCGCCGGTGCAGCAGGCCGCGCTCGTGCGCGAGCTGGCACTGGCGAGCGGCTCGATCGGCATGGCCGGCGGGCAGGCGATCGACCTGGCGAGCGTCGGCCTCAAGCTGACGCGCGAGCAGCTCGAGACGATGCACCGGATGAAGACGGGCGCGCTGCTGCGCGCGGCCGTGCGGATGGGCGCGCTGGCGGGCGACACGCCGTCGGCGGACGCGATGGCTGCACTCGACGTCTATGCGGGCGCCGTGGGTCTGGCGTTCCAGGTCGTCGACGACATTCTCGACGTCACGACCGATTCGGCGACGCTCGGCAAGACGGCCGGCAAGGATGCGGCGAACGACAAGCCGACCTACGTATCGATCCTCGGCCTCGACGCGTCGCGCGAGCTCGCAGCGCAGCTGCGCGCCGAAGCGCACGATGCGCTGAAACCGTTCGGCGCACGCGCACAGCGTCTCGCCGAACTTGCCGACCTGGTGGTGAACCGGGTCAGCTGACGCGAAGCCCGCCGCTGCGCACACGCTACGGTGCGTGCAATAGAATGCGGGCGCGTTTGATTTCCTACAATGGAACGACGATGTACGACTTGCTGAAAACCATCGACGA
The DNA here is from genome assembly GCF_052851275.1 of Burkholderia sp. SR8. Taxonomy (NCBI): domain Bacteria; kingdom Pseudomonadati; phylum Pseudomonadota; class Betaproteobacteria; order Burkholderiales; family Burkholderiaceae; genus Burkholderia; species Burkholderia sp. SR8. Next base: position 215,270 of record NZ_JAULUC010000002.1, on the reverse strand, counting down.
CCCGGCGGATCTGCGCCGCCTCGATCGTCGCCAACTCCAACCGCTCGCGGATGAACTGCGCGCGTTCGTGCTCGACAGCGTGTCGAAGACGGGCGGCCATCTGTCGTCCAACCTCGGGACGGTCGAGCTGACGATCGCGTTGCACTACGTGTTCAACACGCCGAACGACCGGATCGTCTGGGACGTGGGTCACCAGACCTACCCGCACAAGATCCTGACCGGCCGCCGCGACCAGATGCATACGCTGCGCCAGTACGACGGCATCTCGGGTTTCCCGCGCCGCAGCGAGTCGGAATACGACACGTTCGGCACCGCGCACTCGAGCACGTCGATCTCGGCCGCGCTCGGCATGGCGATCGGCAGCCAGCTGAACGGCGACGACCGTTTCTCGATCGCGGTGATCGGCGACGGCGCGATGACGGCCGGCATGGCGTTCGAGGCGATGAACAACGCGGGCGTGTCGGAGGATGCGAAGCTGCTCGTGATCCTCAACGACAACGACATGTCGATTTCGCCGCCGGTCGGCGCGCTGAACCGCCATCTCGCGCGCCTGATGTCGGGCCGCTTCTACGCGGCCGCGCGGGCGGGCGTCGAGCGCGTGCTGAGCGTCGCTCCGCCGGTGCTCGAACTCGCGCGCAAGCTCGAGGAGCACGCGAAGGGCATGGTCGTGCCGGCCACGCTGTTCGAAGAGTTCGGCTTCAACTACATCGGCCCGATCGACGGTCACGATCTCGATTCGCTGATCCCGACGCTGCAGAACATCCGCGAACTGCGCGGTCCGCAATTCCTGCACGTGGTGACGAAGAAAGGCCAGGGCTACAAGCTCGCCGAAGCGGATCCCGTGCTCTATCACGGCCCCGGCAAGTTCAATCCGGCCGAAGGCATCAAGCCGTCGCCCACGCCCGCGAAGAAGACGTACACGCAGGTGTTCGGCGAGTGGCTGTGCGATGAAGCCGAGCGCGATACGCGCGTCGTCGGCATCACGCCCGCGATGCGCGAAGGCTCGGGCATGGTCGAGTTCGAGAAGCGCTTCAAGGATCGCTACTACGACGTCGGCATCGCCGAGCAGCACGCGGTCACGTTCGCGGGCGGCCTCGCGACCGAAGGGCTGAAGCCCGTCGTCGCGATCTACTCGACGTTCCTGCAGCGTGCATACGACCAGCTGATCCACGACGTCGCGCTGCAGAACCTGCCGGTCGTGTTCGCGATCGACCGCGCGGGCCTCGTCGGCGCCGACGGTGCGACGCATGCGGGCGCATACGATCTCGCGTTCATGCGCTGCATCCCGAACATGACGATCATGGCCGCGTCCGACGAAAACGAATGCCGCCAGATGCTGCACACGGCGCTGCAGCAGCCGAACCCGACCGCGGTGCGCTATCCGCGCGGCGCGGGCACGGGCGTGGCGACGGTGAAGGAATTCACCGAGATCCCGCTCGGCAAGGGCGAAGTGCGTCGCCGCACCGCGCAGCCGGAAGGCAAGCGCGTCGCGATTCTCGCGTTCGGCACGATGGTCGCTCCGTCGCTCGCGGCGGCCGACGAACTCGACGCGACAGTCGCGAACATGCGCTTCGTGAAGCCGGTCGATGCGGCGCTCGTGCGTGAACTCGCGGAGACGCACGACTACCTCGTCACGGTCGAGGAAGGTTGCGTGATGGGCGGCGCAGGCTCTGCATGCGTCGAAGCCCTGATGGAGAGTGGGGTTATCCGACCCGTACTACAATTGGGCCTCCCTGACCAGTTCATCGATCATGGCGATCCCGCGAAGCTGCTGTCGCAATGCGGCCTCGACGGCGCGGGCATCGCGAAATCGATTCGCGAACGCTTCCTGAGCCCGGCGGCCGCTGTCGCCGGTCAGGCGAAGCGCGTCGCATAAGCTGGCGCCGCCTGCGGGCGGCGTCGGTGCGACTGGCGCAACCGGTCTACATTGATGCGGAAAACATGGGCCTGCGGGCCCATGTTGCTTTTCCGGCTGCCGCGTGACGCGGCGTGCGCGTCGTCGAACGCGCGGCTTACAAGGATTGAACAAGATGAACCAGATGAATCCCGCCTTCGTGATGCCCGACGTGCAGAGCACGGTGGATACCCGCCAGATTCCGATTCAGCGCGTGGGCGTGAAGGCGGTCCGGCATCCGTTGACGGTGTGCACCGAAAGCGGCGACGTGCAGCCGAGCGTCGGCGTCTGGAACCTCGACGTGCGCCTGCCCGCCGATCAGAAGGGCACGCACATGTCGCGCTTCGTCGCGCTGCTCGAAGAGAACCGCGCGCCGCTGACGGTTCAGCGCTTCCGCGCGATGCTCGCGTCGATGCTCGAGAAGCTGGAAGCCGAAGCCGGCCGCATCGAAGTCACGTTCCCGTACTTCGTGAACAAGACGGCGCCGGTGTCGGGCGTGCAGAGTCTGCTCGACTATGAAGTGACGCTCGCCGGCGACAGCCGCAACGGCGAAACGCGCGTGTTCCTGAAGGTGCTCGTGCCGGTGACGAGTCTCTGCCCGTGCTCGAAGAAGATCTCGCAGTACGGCGCGCACAACCAGCGCTCGCACGTGACGATCGATGCCGAGCTCGCGGCCGACCTGCCGGTCGAAGCGCTGATCCGCATCGCGGAAGAAGAGGCATCGTGCGAGCTGTGGGGCTTGCTGAAGCGTCCGGACGAGAAGTTCGTCACGGAGCGCGCGTACGAGAATCCGAAGTTCGTCGAGGATCTGGTGCGCGACGTCGCGCAGCGTCTCGATGCGGACGAGCGCGTGATTGCCTACGTGCTCGAGGCCGAGAACTTCGAGTCGATCCACAATCACAGCGCGTATGCGCTGATCGAGCGCGACAAGCGGCACGCCGCGTAACTTCCGGTGCCGCGGCGCTGCGTCATTCTGCTGCTGCAATGAAAGAAGGCCGGTCGATCGAGCGGCCTTCTCGTTTTCGCGCGTGTGCCGGGGTGCACCGGCGCGTCGCGCGGCTCAGCGTGCGAGCGATGCGAGATCCCAGCGCGGCTTCACCGTGAACGCATAGTCGGCATTCGCCTGTTCCGGCCAGCGGCCGAGCCGCAATGCGCCGGCGAGCGCGATCATCGCGCCGTTGTCCGTGCACAGTGCAAGATCGGGGTAGTGCACGTCGAAGCCGCGCTTCGCTGCCGCGGCCGACAGCGCCGCGCGCAGCTGGCGGTTCGCGCCGACGCCGCCGGCCACCACCAGGCGCTTGAGCTTCGTCTGCTTCAGCGCCGCGAGCGATTTCGCGACGAGCACGTCGACGGCCGCGTCGACGAAGCCGCGTGCGAGGTCGGCCTTCGCGCGTTCGAGCGCTTCGCCTTCGAGCTTCGCCGCCTCGAACTTCTTCATCTGCGTGAGCACCGCCGTTTTCAGGCCGCTGAAGCTGAAGTCGAGATCGCCCGAATGCAGCATCGGCCGCGGCAGCACGACGGCGCCCGGCGTGCCGGTTTCCGCGAGCTTCGATACTTCCGGGCCGCCCGGATAGCCGAGGCCGATCAGCTTCGCCGTCTTGTCGAACGCTTCGCCGGCCGCATCGTCGAGCGTCTCGCCGAGCGTCTCGTACACGCCGACGTCGGTCACGCGCATCAGTTGCGTATGGCCGCCCGACACCAGCAGTGCGATGAACGGGAACGGCGGCGGCTCGTCGACGAGCAGCGGCGACAGCAGGTGGCCTTCGAGATGGTGGATGCCGACGGTCGGCTTGTTCCAGGCGAGCGCGAGTGCGTTCGCGATGCTCGCGCCGACCAGCAGCGCGCCGGCGAGGCCGGGGCCTTGCGTGAACGCGATCGCGTCGATGTCGTCGCGGCGCGTGCCGCTTTGCGCCATCACTTCCTCGAGCAGCGGCAGTGCGCGGCGGATGTGGTCGCGCGACGCGAGCTCGGGCACGACGCCGCCGTATTCGCGGTGCATCGCGATCTGCGAGTGAAGCGCGTGCGCGAGCAGGCCGCGCTGCGTGTCGTAGAGCGCGAGGCCGGTTTCGTCGCAGGAGCTTTCGATGCCGAGAACGAGCATGGGTCGGGGCGGGGCGCGCCGGTTCGAGCGCGCCGCAGGAAGGTCAACGTAACCCGAAATTATAGCAGGCGGGGGCCGGGCGCCGCCGCGGGCGGCCCCGGGCGGAAGGCCGGGCAGGTACAATCCGCGCCATGGAAACTTACGACATCGCCGTGATCGGCGCGGGCGCCGCCGGGATGATGAGCGCCGCGGTCGCCGGGCAACTCGGCCGCCGCGTGGTGCTGATCGACCACGCACCGCGGCTCGCCGAGAAAATCCGCATCTCGGGCGGCGGCCGCTGCAACTTCACGAATCTGTACGCGGGCCCCGACAACTACCTGTCGTCGAATCCGCATTTCGCGCGCTCGGCGCTCGCGCGCTACACGCCGCGCGACTTCCTCGGGCTGCTGAAGCGCCATCACGTCACGTGGCACGAAAAGCACAAGGGGCAGCTGTTCTGCGATCACGGCAGCGACGCGATCATCGACGTGCTGAAGCACGAATGCGATGCCGGCGGCATCGCGTGGCGCCGTCCGGTCGTCGTCGACGCAGTGCGGCACGCATCGGCCGACGGCTTCACGCTCGACACGCAGCAGGCGGGGCCGATCCGCGCGCGGGCGCTGATCGTCGCGACCGGCGGCCTGTCGATCCCGAAGATCGGCGCGACGGACTTCGGCTACCGGCTCGCGAAGCAGTTCGGCCACAAGCTCGTCGATACGCGCCCGGCGCTCGTGCCGCTCACGTTCGCGCAGCAGGACTGGGCGCCGTTCGCGGCGCTGTCCGGCGTGTCGCTCGAAGTGCGCGTGTCGACCGGCGACCGCAAGCGCGGCGGCGAATTCGTCGAGGATCTGCTGCTGACGCATCGCGGCCTGTCGGGCCCCGGCATCCTGCAGATCTCCAGCTACTGGCAGTCGGGCGACCCGATCCGCATCGACCTGCTGCCGCAGCGCGACGTCGTGGCCGATCTGCTGGACGCGAAGCGCACGTCGAAGCGGCAGATCGGCTCGCTGCTCGCGGACTGGGTGCCGTCGCGCCTCGCGCACGTGTGGCTGGACACGCATCGCGTCGCGGCCGATGCGCGGCTCGCGGACCTGCCCGACAAGACGCTGCGCCAGATCGGCGACGCGCTGTCCGGCTGGACGCTGACGCCGAACGGCACCGAAGGCTACAAGAAGGCCGAGGTGACGAAGGGCGGCGTCGATACGCGCGAACTGTCGTCGGCAACGATGATGAGCGCGCGAGTGCCGGGCCTGTTCTTCATCGGCGAGGCGGTGGACGTGACGGGCTGGCTCGGCGGCTACAACTTCCAGTGGGCATGGGCATCCGGAACGGCGGCCGGCCAGGCGGCCGCCGAATTCGCGCGCGGGGAGTAACGCGCGCGGCCGGCCGTTGACGGGACCGGGCCCTTATGTCTTCGTGCGGCGCTCTGCTATACTCGTAAATCTTCCCTGCAAACCTTTATTCGTGTCGGATCATGACGATCATTCGCGTTAAAGAAAACGAGCCGTTCGAAGTCGCCATGCGCCGCTTCAAGCGCACGATCGAGAAGAACGGTCTGCTGACCGAGCTTCGTGCGCGGGAGTTCTACGAGAAGCCGACCGCGGAGCGCAAGCGCAAGAAGGCTGCTGCGGTGAAGCGTCATTACAAGCGCATCCGCAGCCAGACGTTGCCGAAGAAGCTGTACTGAACGATTGAGCGCCGCGCGGTTCGCTGAGCGGCGCACCGGCGACCGCCGCACGATCGGCCTCGATCGGCGCTCGCGAGTCGCCGATGCCGGATTCGAGCAACCCGCTTGAGACATAGTCCCAAGCGGGTTTTTGTGTTGACGTCCATTCGCGGGCGTCGAAGTCACGTTTCCATCCCGGGTGCAAGATGAGTTTGAAAGAGCAGATCAGCGAAGACATGAAGGCCGCGATGCGCGCGAAAGAAAGCGAGCGTCTGGCGACGATTCGCCTGCTGCTGGCCGCGATCAAGCAGCGCGAGGTTGACGATCGGGTGACCCTCGACGACGCGGGCATCACCGCCGTGATCGACAAGATGCTCAAGCAGCGCAAGGACTCGATCAGCCAGTTCCAGGCCGCCGGCCGCGACGATCTCGTCGCGAAGGAGCAGGCCGAGGTCACCGTGCTGGCCGCATACATGCCCGCGCAGCTGTCGGATGCCGAAGTGGCCGCCGAAGTCGAGGCCGCGGTCGCGGCAACGGGCGCAGCCGGCCCGCAGGACATGGGCAAGGTGATGGGCGTGCTGAAGGGCAAGCTCGCCGGTCGTGCCGACATGACGGCCGTTTCCGCGCAGGTCAAGGCCGCGCTGTCGAAGTAAAACCCGCATTCCGGCGCGTCGCATGCGCGTGCGCCGGGGTGTCGTATTGTCTTTTTTTTCGCTCGATCCCACGGTGATTCCGCATTCGTTCCTGCAGGATTTGCTGAACCGCGTCGATATCGTCGACGTGGTGGGCCGGTACGTGCAGCTCAAGAAGGGCGGCGCCAACTTCATGGGGTTGTGCCCGTTTCACAACGAGAAGAGCCCGTCGTTTACCGTCAGCCCGACCAAGCAGTTCTATCACTGCTTCGGCTGCGGCGCGCACGGCACCGCGATCGGCTTTCTGATGGAGCATGCAGGGCTGACGTTCCCGGAAGCCGTGCAGGAGCTCGCGCAGTCGGTCGGGCTGACCGTGCCGCACGAGCCGTCGATGCGCGGCGGGGGCGGAGGCGGCGCGAGCGGCGATTATCCGGCGCCCGTGTCGAAATCGGTCGCCACTGCGCTGTCGGACGTGATGTCCGTCGCGTGCGACTACTACCGAAAGCAACTGCGCGGCGCGACCGTCGCGATCCAGTATCTGAAGAACCGGGGCCTGACCGGCGAGATCGCCGCGCGCTTCGGGCTCGGTTACGCGCCGGACGGCTGGCAGAACCTCGAAACCGCGTTCCCCGACTACCGCGACGATTCGCTCGTCGAATCGGGGCTCGTGATCGTCAGCGAGAAGACCGACGCGCAAGGCGTCGCGCGGCGCTACGACCGGTTCCGCGAGCGGATCATGTTCCCGATCCGCAACGTGAAGGGGCAGGTGATCGGCTTCGGCGGCCGCGTGCTCGGCAGCGGCGAGCCCAAGTACCTGAACTCGCCCGAAACGCCGCTGTTCAACAAGGGCAGCGAGTTGTACGGGCTGTTCGAGGCGCGTCTCGCTATCCGCGAGCGCAAGTACGTGCTGGTCGTCGAAGGCTACATGGACGTCGTCGCGCTCGCGCAGCTCGGCTTCCCGAATGCGGTCGCGACGCTCGGCACCGCCTGTACGCCGATCCACGTGCAGAAGCTGCTGCGCCAGACCGATACGGTCATTTTCAGCTTCGACGGCGATGCGGCCGGCCGGCGTGCGGCGCGCCGCGCGCTCGAAGCATGCCTGCCGCATGCGGCGGACAACCGGACGATCCGATTCCTGTTCCTGCCGGCCGAACATGATCCGGACAGCTACGTACGCGAATTCGGCGCCGACGCGTTCTCCGAGCAGGTCGAACGCGCGATGCCGCTGTCGCAATTTCTGTTGAACGAAGCGATTGCCGGCAAGGCGCTCGACCAGCCGGAAGGGCGCGCGAAGGCGCTGTTCGACGCGAAGCCGCTGCTGCAGGCGCTGCCGGCGAACGCGCTGCGCGCGCAGATCATGCACATGTTCGCCGACCGTCTCGACATTCCGTTCGAGGAGGTCGCGGCGCTGTCGGAGGTCGATGCGCGCATCGCGGCGCCGGCGCGCCAGGCGCCCGCGCGCAGCGAGCGGCGGCGCGTGACCGACAGCGAAAAGCGCGCGTTGCGCACGCTCGTGATGCATCCGCGGATCGCGTCGCAGCTCGACGACGAACAGCTTGCGACCCTGCGCGCGCTGCCGCGCATCGGCGAGCTGTTCGCCGAAGTCGTCGACCATGCGCGCGCGCTGGGCGACGGTGCCGAGTTCCGGCTGCTGTCCGATGTCCTGCGAACGTCGGCGAATGCCGCGACTTACGAGGAAATCTTCCGCGAAATTCTGGACTATGATGAAAACGTCCGCGATTTGCTGTTACAGAATCCGGAAGACGAGACGGTGCCCGAGCGGCAGCGTGAACAGGAGCGGATCGCGGGGGAGGAGCTGCAGGCGGCGGTGCTCAAGATGCGCTATGACGCCTGCTGCGACCGGCTCGACCGGCTCGCGCGGCAATCCACCTTCACACCCGAGGAACTGGCTGAATTGACGGAATTGAACCAGCAGCGAACCGACATGAAGCGTCGGCTCGGGCTGTAGGCGGCCGGGGCGCCGAGAGAGGGGCTCCCCAGCGTGCTATAATATAAGGTTTCCAGCGGTTTGTTTTCCAAGCAGAGGCGAGAATCGCGATGGCAAAGACGACAGGCGGAAAGAAAGCAACAGGCAAGGGCTCGACGGAGCCGACCAAAAAGGTCACAGCGGCCAAGTCTGCTTCTTCCACCAGGACAACGTCTTCAGCCACGTCAGCTCCTGCAGGAAAGAAAACCGCGGCCGGCACTGCTCAGGCTGCGCCGGCGCCGGCAGCCAGATCACGGGCTGCCGCCAGACCCGACTCCGGGCCGGCCAAGCCGGCGGCGAAGCGGGCAAGTGCGAAAAGCGCAAGGGACACGACTGCCGCCGCGGACGAAACGGCAGTACGTACTACTCATGCACCCACGGTTCAACCGGCTGTCGTCCAGCAGCCGCGAGTCGATATAGCCGGTACGGCGAACTCCATGACCAAAAAGCTGAACGAAGTATCCGTCGATGACGACGCAAATCAGAGCGACGAGCAGCCCGCAGCCGCGGCTGCTCCGGGCAAGTCCAAGGTGCGCGATCGTCGCGCCAAGGAAAAGGCGCTGCTGAAGGAAGCGTTCGCGACGAGCACGCCCGGCACGGCCGAGGAGCTCGAAGAGCGCCGCGTGAAGCTGCGCGCGCTGATCAAGCTCGGCAAGGAGCGCGGCTTCCTCACGTATGCCGAAATCAACGACCACCTGCCGGACAACTTCACCGAGACCGAAGCCCTCGAAGGCATCATCGGCACGTTCAACGACATGGGCGTGGCCGTTTACGAGCAGGCGCCGGACGCGGAAACGCTGCTCCTGAACGACAACGCGCCGGCCGCGTCGTCGGACGATGAAGTCGAGGAAGAGGCGGAAGTCGCGCTGTCGACCGTCGATTCGGAATTCGGCCGCACGACCGATCCGGTCCGGATGTACATGCGCGAGATGGGCACGGTCGAGCTGCTCACGCGCGAAGGCGAAATCGAGATCGCGAAGCGGATCGAGGACGGCCTGCGCCACATGGTGATGGCGATTTCCGCATGCCCGACGACGATCGCCGACATCCTCGCGATGGCCGAGCGTGTCGCGAACGAAGAGATCCGCGTCGACGAGCTCGTCGACGGCCTGCTCGATCCGAATGCTTCGGACTCCGCCGATACCGACGGTTTCTCCGCGAAGGAAGCCGAAGCGATCGAGAACGAGAACGAGGAAGAAGAAGAGGAAGAGGAAGAAGAGGAAGAGGAGGACGATGACGGCGCCGCGCAGGCGTCGGCCAATGCCGCCCAGCTCGAAGCCCTCAAGCGTGCATCGCTCGAGAAGTTCTCGCAGATCAGCGAGTGGTTCGACAAGATGCGCCGCGCGTTCGAGAAGGAAGGCTACAAGTCGAAGTCCTACCTGAAGGCGCAGGAAACGATCCAGACCGAGCTGATGACGATCCGCTTCACCGCGCGTACCGTCGAGCGTCTGTGCGACACGCTGCGTGCGCAAGTGGACGAAGTGCGTCAGGTCGAGCGTCAGATCCTGCACATCGTCGTCGACAAGTGCGGGATGCCGCGTTCGGAATTCATCGCGCGCTTCCCGGGCAGCGAGACGGATCTCGACTGGGCCGAGAAGATCGCGGCCGAAGGTCATCCGTACAGCGCGGTCCTGTCGCGCAACATCCCGGCGATCCGCGAACAGCAGCAGCGCCTGCTCGACCTGCAGGCGCGCGTCGTGCTGCCGCTGAAGGACCTGAAGGAAACCAACCGCCAGATGGCGGCCGGCGAACTGAAGGCGCGCCAGGCGAAGCGTGAAATGACCGAGGCCAACCTGCGTCTCGTGATCTCGATCGCGAAGAAGTACACGAACCGCGGCCTGCAGTTCCTCGACCTGATCCAGGAAGGCAACATCGGCCTGATGAAGGCGGTGGACAAGTTCGAATACCGTCGTGGCTACAAGTTCTCGACCTATGCGACGTGGTGGATTCGCCAGGCCATCACGCGTTCGATCGCGGACCAGGCGCGCACGATCCGTATTCCGGTTCACATGATCGAGACGATCAACAAGATGAACCGCATCTCGCGGCAGATCCTGCAGGAAACCGGTCTCGAGCCGGATCCGGCAACGCTCGCCGAGAAGATGGAGATGCCGGAAGACAAGATCCGCAAGATCATGAAGATCGCGAAGGAGCCGATCTCGATGGAAACGCCGATCGGTGACGACGACGATTCCCATCTCGGCGATTTCATCGAGGACAACAACACGGTCGCGCCGGCGGATGCCGCGCTGCATGCGAGCATGCGCGACGTCGTGAAGGACGTGCTCGATTCGCTGACGCCGCGCGAGGCGAAGGTGCTGCGGATGCGCTTCGGTATCGAGATGAGCACCGATCACACGCTCGAGGAAGTCGGCAAGCAGTTCGACGTCACCCGCGAGCGGATCCGTCAGATCGAGGCGAAGGCGCTGCGCAAGCTGCGTCACCCGAGCCGTTCCGACAAGCTGAAGTCGTTCCTCGAAGGGAACTGATTTCCAGCGTCTCACTTGCGAACGCCGCCGGTGTCCACGCGATGCCGGTGGCGTTTGTCCTCTGTAGCGTCTTTGTTGTTACAATGCCGGCCCGGCTTCGTTGCCGGGGCAGCGCGTAGCATGCTGTGCTTCTCGTTTGGGCCCCTAGCTCATGCTTGGTTAGAGCAGCGAACTCATAATTCGTTGGTGCCGGGTTCGACTCCCGGGGGGCCCACCAGATTCCATTCCACGCAGATGCGAGGGATATCGCAAACCCGCGACGGCTTCCTGCCTCGCGGGTTTTTTCTTGGGCACCGCACAACGGGCGCGGCGTCAGGAGTGCCGCGGGTTCCGGACCGAGCCGTCAATTTTCTCGATCGCGGATGCAAGTATTCCCGAGTGCATGGAAGGCGGGTGGACACTCGGGGGCGGCGAGGGTGCCGGTCTTGCCGTTGCATCCGAGGCGGTCCACGCCGACGGGACAAGTCACTGCGGACGTGTCCGGGGCAGCAACGGTCGCAATGGGCGCGGGCGTGTCGCCGGACCGTCCTGGTACCGATGTCCGCATATCGCTCGGAAAAGCGGGGGCTGCCTGCGCGCGCAATTCGGGAGCTGCCTGCCTGACCGGCGCGTGGCGACTGCCGTGCGGCGTCTTCGGCGGTGAACGCCGCGCTTGCTCGCCGGACTGCGATGCTGGCGCGGGTGTCGTTGCGACGGCGACCGGCCGATGTCGATGACCTGCTGCCAAATAGGCAATGGCTGCGGCGGCGCACACCAGCGGCACGTAGCGAAGTAGCGTGCGACGCTGTTTCGGTGGAGGCTCGATCGCGTTTCCCGTGCCGAACGGCGCATGTCCGCGAGCGTGGTCGATCGCGATCGGTGTGCGTTGCTCCGAGTCGCTTGCGACGGGCTTTTTCTCGGCCGATGGGCGCGGCGCGACGGTGAACCCTCGCCGTTCGTCGACTGCGTCGGACTGACGGCGCCCGGTATCGAGCGCTGGCGGCACGACCGCCGCGAGCGCTGCCGCAGGTGCGGGCACAACGTGCCAAGTTGCAGGACGGCTTGGCTGAACCGGCGTCCGCGCTGTCGGGGCGTCCGGAACCGGATGTGGAATCAGGTTCAGCTCGTGCGCGAGCATACGCAGCCATGGCAATGGCCACGGGTCGCGACCGGGTGTCGACAGCAGACGGTCCAGCGCGTCGATGCCGCAGATATCGACGCGCGGGTCCGGCGGAATGCGCAGACACGATCCCTGCGGAATGCCGGGTTCGAATACCACCGCACCTTTCGGATAGGAGACCGGCAGGTCATTGGGGAGATGCTCCGACATCGCATCGCGTAGTGCGTGATTGTTGCGCAACGCCTGCTGGTAACCGTTTTTGACGAGCGTGGTCGTGCCATCGGCGGCTGCGAGCGTCCATTGGCCGTTCTGCTGACCGGTCACGGGCGCCCGGTAGCCCTTGATTTCGAGCTGTAGCGTGGTCGTCTCGGTGCCGACGACGATATCGACCTGTCGTTCGCGCAACGAGATGTCGCAGATGACGATCGCAGCCTGGCCGTGCTCGGCAAGCCTGCGAAGAATGCGCTCGAGCACATTCTTCTCGGATGAGTTCAGCGCTTCGGCGCTGCCGAAATAGAGTTCGATGTTTTTCATTATTGATTCGATCGAGCGGCGGCTTGCGCTGCCGTTGAACGGATGGCCCAGTTCCGTATTCAAGCACAATTCGCATTTTCGCCGACGTTGCCGCAGAGGAGTCCAACCATCGCTGGTCGGATCGGGCAGACTTTATCGAAACAACCCGAAAGGGAATCGCGCCGCCATCAATCAAGTATTCTGTAACGCGGCTGGCCCGGGCACGAAGCGTCTCTTGGGCCATCGGACCGTCGGTCGGCGCCGCGCTCCGCCCGGCAGCCAGAACAATCACAAACCGACTTCGCCCGACAGTGGGGAGCGTCCATCATGACCATGCTGCGTTCGTGGAGTGCGATTCTGTCGTTGCTGATGCTTGCCGCGTGCGCCAGCCTGCCGCCGCAAACCGATCGCGCGCCGACGCATGCGTACACCGATACCGCGAACACTCGCTTGGGCGTCGCGTTCCGCCAGCAGGCCGATGCCCATCCGGGGCAGGATGCGTTTCATCTGCTGCGCGACCCGGTCGATGCGCTCGATGCGCGCGTGCTGCTCGCCGATCGCGCGGACCGCTCGCTGGACCTGCAGTACTACATCTGGCACGACGACCTGACCGGGCATGAACTCGCGGACGCGGTGATGCGCGCCGCCGATCGCGGTGTGCGCGTGCGCGTGCTGCTCGACGACCTCGGCACGAATGCGGACGACCGCAAGCTGCTCGAGATCAGTTCGCATCCGAACATCGAGATCCGGCTGTTCAATCCAGTCGCCACGCGCAGTTTCAAGAAGATCGGCACGGTGTTCGAGTTCGCACGCGTGAACCGGCGCATGCACAACAAGGCGATGATTGCGGACAACCAGGCGGCGATCGTCGGCGGCCGCAATATCGGCGACGAGTATTTCGGCGCGTCGTCGATGCTGGAATTCGGCGATCTCGACGTGGTTGTGCACGGCCCCGTCGTGAACGACATCTCGACCGAGTTCGATACGTTCTGGAATTCACCGTATGCGTTTTCGATCGGTGCACTGGTGGGCCACGACGCGGCGCCCGGCGGCCTCGATCGCGAGCGCGAACGGCTGCGCGATTACCTGCGTGCGATGGAGGACAATCCCTACGTGCTCGAGGCGCACCAGCGGCTCGACCGGATCGTGCACGGCCAGGGCACGGAACTTTCTTGGGGGCACGCGACGGTGCTGTACGACGATCCGGCGAAGATCGCACGCGCACCGAAGGACAGCGAAGGACACCTGATGCCGCAGTTGCGCGCACTCGCGCTGCGGCCCGAGCACGAACTGCTGATCGTGTCGCCGTACTTCGTGCCGGGCAGGGAGATGGTCGAGCGGCTGCATGCGCTGACCGCGCGCGGCGTGCGCGTGACGATCCTGACCAACTCGCTCGCATCGACCGACGTCTCGGCCGTGCATGCCGGTTACCGGCGCTACCGGCGCGCGCTGCTCGACGCCGGCGTGCGGCTTTACGAGCGGCGGCCGTCCGGCGACAGGAGCATCTCGAAGCAGGTCATCATCGGTTCGTCGCGTGCGTCGCTGCACGCGAAGACGTATGTATTCGATCGCAAGAGCATCTTCATCGGCTCGATGAATCTCGATCCCCGTTCGCTGAATCTGAACACCGAGATCGGCGTTTATTGCGAGAGCCCGGCGATTGCATCCGAAGTCGCGAATGACCTGGAGCCGCGGCTCGATCGAATCGCGTGGCGTGTCGAAGCGAGCACCGACCCGGCCGGACACGGGCGACTCAAGTGGATTCAGACCGACGACGGCGGCAAGGTGACCGAGCTCGATCACGAACCGGAGGTGTCGACGGCGCGGCGCATCGAGGTCTGGTTCCTCGGCCTGTTCCCGATCGAATCGCAGCTGTGATGCCGCCGGGCGGCGCCGGCGCGCGCACGGCCCCGGGCGTGCTGCAACGTTCGCGCCCGGGACCGCTCCGTCATCGCGCGATCACCGCGCGAAATCCGACGTGCTCTGGATGAACGTGTTCAGCTTCGAGATGTTCACGCTGCCGAAACCCGTCGTTGCGTCCCAGCCGGCCTTCGCGTTGTAGCCGTAGCCGCCGCTGCCGTTGTTGCCGGACGTGACATCGTGCAGCAGCGCCGCGTTGCTCGGGAAATACTTGTAGATGCTCGACGCAGGGAAACCGAGCGCGTTGTTGTTCGCCGATTGCAGCCGCGCCCAGATGCCGGTGAAGATCGGCGCGGCGAGGCTCGTGCCGCCTTCGTTGTTCAGGTAGCCCGAACCCCACAGCGTGTCGGACGTCTTGCCGTTCACCACGAGGATCGCGCCGGTGCGCAGGTCGGCGTCGAAGCCGACGTCCGGCAGCGCGCGCCGGGTCGAACCGGTGAGCGTCGACGATTGCCACGACGGCGCGGCTTCGTACTTGCTGTAGCCGCCGCCCGTCGACCACACGGTGCCCGACTGCCAGCTCGGATCGTTCCACACGATTTCGCTGTTGTACGCGTTGGTCGACGTATTGGTGAACAGCGTCGTGCCGCCCACTGCGATCACGTACGGCGACGTTGCCGGTTCGCTCACCGTGTAGGTCGAACGCGACGGCTTGCCGCTCGCGCATTCGTACGCACCGTGGTCGCCGGCGGATACGGAGAAGGTTTGCCCCTGCGCGACCGCCTGCTTGAAGATGGTGTCGTCGGTCGCCTGCGAGCCGGTGCTGTACGCGGACGATTCGCATACGCCGAGCGACACGTTGATGACCTTCGCGACGTTGTCGCTCACCGCGCGGTTGTACGCGGCGGTGATCGCGGTGAGCGTCATCGACGGCGCGACGTAGAACACGACCTGCTTCACGCTGCCGCCGGCCGCGCCGACGATCGACTGGCTGTCGAGGTTCCATTCGACGGTGCCCGATGTATCGGTGTACGAACTGCCGGCCGGGCCGGTCTGCACGACGCTGCTGCTGATCGTGCCGAGGCCGTTGTTCGCGGCGAACGTGTTCAGGTCGCTGACCGTCTGCGACAGGTCGCCTTCGGAGATGATGCCGACCGTTGTCTGCGAGGCCGTCGGCGTGCCGTCGCCGCCGTAGATCGACGAGAACTCGGTCGGGTTGTGCGGCACCGCGGATGCGCCCGCGGGAATCGTCAGGTTGCTGGTGTTGCCTTCCGGCGTGCCGCCGGCACCGGTATGCACGAGCTCGACGTTCTGCAGGCCCAGCACGGCGCCGACGATGCCGCCGATCGCGTTCGGTACCTGCGCGGCATCGCTGTTCGCGTAGACGCTGCGGCCGTTGTGCGTGAAGCGCTTGAGCGTGGTGCGGAACGCCGACTTGACCGTGGCCGCGGTGCCGGACGCGGACACGAGCAGGCGGTTCGGCGCGACCACGATGTTGACGAAGCCGGCCTTGCGCAGATGCGCGACGACGGATGCGACCTGCTGGTCGGTCGGCGCGTACTGTGCGGCGAACTGCGCGGATGTGAGGAATTGCCTGTAGTGCGGCGAGCCCGGCGTGTGCAGGTCGCGCAGGTACTGGTCGAGCTGCGCTTCGTTGCGCAGGTTCAGCCCGAGCACGATGTCGACCGATTCGCCGGGCGCCATCTCGGTCGCAGCCGCAGCCGCGGCGGCCGTGCTGGCCGCCGGCGCGCCGGCGGTACTGCTGCTTTCGCCCTGCTGGACGAGCGGCAGGAAACCCTTGGTGCGCGTTTCGGTCCAGCCGGCGGCCGGTGCGGCATGGACGGTAGCCATGCCGAACGACGCGGCGGCCGCGGCGGCGAAGGCGAGCTTGACGATGCGGATGTGCTTTTGTTTCTTGTCTGCAACCTGATTCATTTTGAATTACCCCTCCGGTTGAACATCGAACTGCACGAACGACAACGGTCGACGACGGCGCGGATCGTGCGCCGCCGGTTTTCGCCGCACCTGCGCGGATGGCGCGGGCGCGACGAGGCTTTCGCCCGACCCGGAAAGGCGGTGATCCTCCGGGGGCGAAATGCTGGAATGCTCGGTAACGGGAGTGCTGCGCCGCGATGCGGCGCGGCCGTGCCGGCTGGCCTGACGCCGGCGGGGTGGCTAGAGCAACAGTTTCGGTGTCCTGCTCATTCGGTTCGGTCCTTCGGCCCGCCGCCGGACGGCAGCTGCCCAATGAAATGCATCGGGTTGTTGCATGCGCCGACGGAACGCGGGGCGTCGGCGGCGAGAACTCGGGTGCGGCGAATGCGAACTGCGTTGAGTGAAATCGTTTGCGTGATGTGCAATTCGTCAGATGGCTTGCATCGGACGGTATCAAGAACGAAAGTTCGATGTCAAACTTTTTCTGATTATATGAAACAAAATTAAATAGAATAAGATGAAATGCTTTTGAAAAGTAAGAGGGGGTTTTGTAATATTCGGCGGTGTCGCTGAAGGTAATGGCGGCGCGTGTCACCGGATAATCAATGTTTCCATTCGTAATGGGCGAATGGTTGTGGAGGAAACCTTCCAGTGCGCAGCTGCTGCCGCCCGGCACGCGTTCGCCGCGCAAGCGCGGCCGTCGGCCGGTTCCGGGCGCTTCGCCGGCTTCAGCGGTGCGCCTGTGGCCGAGGCTCGAGCTTCGGTGTGTCGTGCCGCTCCACGGCCTGCAAGTGGTCGACGAGGCGGAACAGATCATCGATACAGTGCAGCAAGCGTGCGTCGGGCATGTCGCCGGCTGTCGCAGTCAGCATCCTGATCTCGCCCAGTCGTGCTTCAACTTCCGCAAGCAGAGTGCGTGCAATGCAGTCCGCATTCGCGGACGAGTTCATCATTTCGAATGCAGTTGCATGTTTGATGCGAAGGGTCATGGCATTGAAGTCCTCGATGAATTGCGACATGGCATGCGGGCAACCGTCGCGGGAAAGCGCGTGCACCGTGAGATCGCCGGCGCCGATCCGCTCCGCGGCGTGCGCGGCCGAGTCGAGTGCGTCGAGCGTCCGCCGAATCAGTCTGCACAGATCGACGGCTGCCGCGGCCAGCCCGATCACCAGCAGCGTCGCCAGGATCGGATAGGTGAATGCGTCGTGCGGCAGCGCGTCGCGCGGCAGTTCCGCCGGGTGGCGCAGCGCATCGGCGATCAATATGCCGATGCCGCCCGCCAGCACGGCGACGAGCGCGAGCAGCGCGATTGCCCGCCCGATGTGCCGGCCCGGCGTCGCCGGCCCGTTCACCGCCTGCCTCGCAACCGGTAGCCGACGCCGCGCATCACCTCGGGCATGCCGGGCGCGCCGGCCTGTTCGAGCTTCTTGCGCAGCCGGCTGATGTGGCTGTCGACCGTGCGTTCCATCGCGCTCGCGTCGGCCATGCCCGCGTCGAGCAGTTCGCCACGCGTAAATACGCGGCTCGGCGAGCGCGCCATGTGCGCGAGCAGCCGGAACTCGGTGAGCGTCAGCGTAATGGGCACGTCGGCCGATTCCGTGCGCACGCGCACGAGATAGCCGGCGGTGTCGAGTTCCAGATCGCCGATCCGCAGCGTGTGCGCGGCCCGCGGCGTGCGCGCACGGCGCAGGATCGTGCGCAGGCGCGCGACCACGTCGGCCGGGTCGAACGGCTTCACGATGTAGTCGTCGGCGCCGCTGCCGAGCGCCTGCAGCCTGTCGACGTCCCGGTCGAACGCAGTGACGACGACGACCGGCGTCGTGCAGCGCCGGCGCAGTTCGGCCAGCACGTCCCAGCCGCGCGTGCGCGGCAGCCCGAGGTCCAGCAGGATCAGATCGGGCACGAGGTGCGGCTGTACGTCGAGCACCGCCTGTCCGCTGCCGACACAATAGGTGCGGAAGCCGTCGTGCGTCAGGTACGCATCGAGGATCTCCGAGATGTCGGGTTCGTCCTCCGCAATCAGGATCAGCGCGCTCATCGTTGCAACGCCACGTTGCTCGACGGTTCGACGTCGGTATCGGTCAGTCCGCCGCCGAGCGCCTTGTAGAGCGCGACGGCATTCGCCAGTTCGCTGCGGCGCAGGTCGAGCAACGCTTGCCGCGCCGCGTACAGCTGGCGCTGCGAGTCCAGCAGTTCCAGCCGCCCCTCGACGCCCGCGCGATAGCGCAGGTTCGACAGGTCAGTGCGGCGCTCGGCCGATGCCACCACGCGCGTCTGCGCTTCGATCTGCCGGCCGAACGTTTCGCGGCCGGCGATACCGTCGGCGACTTCGCGGAACGCGGTCTGGATCGCGCGTTCGTACTCGGCGACTGCGCTGGACTTGCGCACTTCCGCGACGCGCAGTTCGGAACGCAAGCGGCCACCCTGGAAGATCGGCATGGTGACCTGCGGCGCGAAGCTCCAGACGTTCTGCCCACCGGCGAACAGGCTGCCCATCGCGGGGCTGAGGAAGCCGATCGACGACGTCAGCGACAGGCGCGGAAAGAACGCGGCGCGCGCGGCGCCGATGTCGGCATTGGCCGCGACGAGGTTCTGCTCGGCCTGCTGGATGTCCGGCCGGCGGAACAGCAGCTCCGACGGCAGCCCGGCAGGCAGTTGCGTGATCACCGGCTGCTGCTCGAGCGGCAGCGGGGCGGGGAGGTCCTTTGGCGGCTCGCTGCCGAGCAGCGCGCGCATTGCGTTGCGCGCTTGCTCGACGGCGCGCGTGCGCGCCTCGAGATCGGCGGTCGCGCTCGCGACCTGGCCTTCGGCCTGCGCGATGTCGACGCCGCTTGCCTGGTGCGCTTCCTTCAGGCGCCGTGCGAGATCGAGCGACTGTTGCCAGTCGCCGAGCGTGCGTTCGGCGAGCGCACGCTGCTCCTGCGCGAGGCGCTCGGCGAAGTACGCGTCCGCAACCGCGCCGACGAGCGAGATCTGCACTGCGCGGCGGCCGTGATCGGTCGCAAGATAGCGCGCGAACGCCGCGTCCGACAGCGACTTCACACGGCCGAACAGGTCGATCTCGAACGCGCTGATGCCGACGTTCACGCCGTACTGATTCTGCGTCGATTCGAACAGCGGCGGATTCGACTGCAGGTCGGCCGCGGTGCGCTGGCGCGTGAAGCTGGCACCGGCGCCGATCGACGGCAGGCGCGCCGAACGCTGGATGCCGAACTGCGCCTCGGCAGCCTCGACGTTCAGCGCAGCGAGCCGCAGGTCGCGATTGTTCCGCAGTGCGACTTCGATCAGGCGCTGCAGGCGCCGATCGCCGAACATCGTGCGCCAGCCGAGATCGGCCGCGTTCGCGTGCAGGTCGGCGGCCGCGGCAGCCGTATAGGCGGTCGGCACCGGCATCCCGGGTTTCACCAGCGCCGGCGTCAGAGAACAGGCGGACAGCGCGAGGGCTGCGCAAACCGCAGCGGAAAGAATGAGCGATCGCATGGCGTCAACCTCGTTGTTCGTTATGCCCGGCGTCGGGCTTGCGGCGCGCGGCGCGCCATGCCCCGATGCGTTCCTGGATGCTCGTCACGAACACGAAGAACACCGGGACGAAGAAAATGGCCAGCACCGTGGCGGTCACCATGCCGCCGAACACGCCGGTGCCGATCGCGTGCTGCGTTTCGGCGCTCGCGCCGGTCGCGATCATCAACGGCACCACGCCGAGTCCGAACGCGAGCGACGTCATCAGGATCGGGCGCAGGCGCAGCTTCGACGATTCGATTGCCGCCTCGATCAATCCCTTGCCTTCTTCACGCAACTGTTTCGCGAATTCGACGATCAGGATCGCGTTCTTCGCGGACAGGCCGATCACGGTGATCATCCCGACCTTGAAGAACACGTCGTTCGGCAGGCCGCGCAACAGCACCGCACCGATCGCACCGAGCAGGCCGAGCGGCACCACGAGCATCACCGACAGCGGGATCGACCAGCTTTCGTACAGCGCGGCGAGCACCAGGAACACGACGATCATCGACAGCGCCATCAGCATCGGCGCCTGCGACGCCGACTGGCGTTCCTGCAGCGACTGGCCGGTCCACTCGACCGCGAAACCGGGCGGCAATTGCGCGGCGAGACGTTCCATCTCGGCCATCGCCGCGCCGCTCGACTGGCCGGGCGCCGCGTTGCCGGAGATGCGCGCGGACGGATAGCCCTTGAAGCGCACCATCTGCAGCGGCGTGTCGGCCCACACGGGGCGCACCACTTCGGACAGCGGCACCATGCCGCCGGCCGCGTTGCGTACGTAGAGCTTCATCACGTTGTCGATCTGCATGCGGGCGGGCGCGTCGGCCTGGATGATCACCTGCTGCATGCGTCCCGAGTTCGGGAAGTCGTTCACGTAGGTCGAGCCCATCGCGGTGGACAGCGTGTCGCTGAGCGTCGTGAACGACACGCCGAGCGCCTGTGCCTTCGCGCGATCGATCTCGAGGCGGATGCTCGTGCCGGCCGGCAGGCTGTCCGGGTACACACCGGTCACCACCTTGCTTTGCGCGGCGAGTTCGAGCAGCTTCGCTTCAGCCGCCTTGAGTGCGGCATTGCCCTGATTCGCGCGGTCTTCCAGGCGCATCGAGAAGCCGGAGCTGTTGCCGAGTTCGTCGATCGCCGGCGGCAGCAGGCTCATCACTATGCCTTCGGTCACGCCGGCCATCGCCTGTTGCGCGAGCATGCCTTCCTCGAGGGTCGACGAGCCGCCGCGGTTCTTCCAGTCCTTCATCACCGACCAGTTGATCGCCGCGTTCGGACCCTGGCCCGAGAAGCCGTAGCCCATCACGGAAATGCTCGACTGGATTGCCGGGCGCGAAGCAAGATGCTTCTCCAGCGTCTCGACCACGTCATGCGTACGTTCGGTGGTAGCGTCTGCGGGCAGCAGAAAGCTGGTGATGAAGTAACCCTGGTCCTCATCGGGGAGGAACGACGACGGCAGGCTGCGAAAGCCGAACACGAGCGCACCGAAGATCGCGACGAACACCAGCATCACGCGGCCCGTGCGGCCGACCAGCCGGCCGACGCGCGTTTCGTACCACGTCGTCAGGCGCTCGAAGCGGCGGTTGAACCAGCCGAAGAAACCGCGCTTCTCGTGATGGCCCGGCTCGACCGGCTTGAGCATCGTCGCGCACAGGGCCGGCGTGAGCGTCAGCGCGAGCAGTGCCGAGAACAGGATCGACACGGCCATCGACAGCGTGAACTGCTTGTAGATCACGCCGACCGAGCCGCTCGCCATCGCCATCGGGATGAACACCGCGGTGAGCACCAGCGTGATGCCGACGATCGCGCCGGTGATTTCCTTCATCGCCTTCGACGTGGCCTCCTTCGGCGACAGTCCTTCCTCGGCCATCAGCCGCTCGACGTTCTCGACGACGACGATCGCATCGTCGACGATGATGCCGATCGCGAGGACCATGCCGAACATCGTCAGCACATTGATCGAGAAGCCGGTCAGCAACATCACGGCGAACGTGCCGAGCATCGCGACCGGCGCGACGATCGCCGGGATCAGCGTATAGCGCACGTTCTGCAGGAACAGGTACATCACGAGGAACACGAGCACCATCGCCTCGAACAGCGTGGCGATCACCTTCTCGATCGAGATCTTCACGAACGGCGACGTGTCGAACGGAATGGAGTAGGTCATGCCCGACGGCATCGACTTGCTCAGTTCCGCCATCCGTGCGCGGATCGCGTCCGCCGTCTTCACCGCGTTCGCGCCCGGCGCGAGCTGCACGCCGGCGAGCGTGGCCGGCTTGCCGTTCTCGCGGCTCACGAACGTGTAGTTCTGCGAGCCGAGTTCCACGCGCGCGACGTCGCCGAGCACGACCTTCGAGCCGTCCGCGTTCGCGCGCAGCACCACTGCCGCGAATTCCTCCGGCGTCGTGAGCTGGCCCTGCACGGTGAGCGGCGCGGTCACGCGCTGGCCCGGCAACGCGGGCATCGCGCCGACGCTGCCCGGCGCGATCTGCACGTTCTGCTGGCCGATCGCGGTCGTCAGATCGTTCATCGACAGTCCGAAGTTGATCAGTTTCTGCGGATCGACCCAGATGCGCATCGCGCGTTCGGAGCCGAATTGCAGCACGCGGCCCACGCCGTCGATGCGCCGCAGCTCCTCGGCCACGCTGCGCGCCATGTAGTCGGCGAGCGCGCCTTCGTCGAAGCGGCCGTTATCGGAGCGCAGGCCGATCAGCATCAGAAAGCCGGACGACGCGGATTCGACGATCAGACCGTTCTGGCGCACGGCCGCGGGCAGCCGCGGCTCGACGGACTTGATCTTGTTCTGCACGTCGACCTGCGCCATCTCCGGATTGGTGCCGGGCTTGAACGTGACGACGATCTGCGCACTGCCGGACGTGTCGGCCGACGATTCGAAGTACAGCAGGTTCCTGACGCCCGACAGTTCGCGCTCGATGAGGCTCAGCACGCCGTCGTTCATCGTCTGCGGCGTGGCGCCCGGATAGTTCGCGGTGATCGTGACGGACGGCGGCGCGACCGACGGGTAGCGCGCGACCGGCAGTTGCGGAATGGCGATCAGCCCCGTCAGGATGATGAAGAGGGCGATCACCCACGCAAAGACCGGGCGGCGGATAAAGAATTCAGCCATGACTCGAGGCCCCCGTGATTCAGTGCGCGGACGCGGTCGTGGCCGCGTCGTGCGCCTTCCAGTCGGTCGCAGTTACGGCCGCGCCGTCGGCGAGGCGCTCCATTCCCTCGACGACGATCGTCTGGCCGGCCTGCAGGCCCGACTTGATCCGGTAGCTGCGGTTCGTCAGCTCGCCGATCTCGACGGCCTTCAGATGCACGGTGCCCTGCGCGTCGAGCGCCCACACCTGCGGCTTGCCGCCGGCGCGCACGATGGCCTGTTGCGGCACGGTTACCGCGTTCGCGTAGTGCGCGCGCGGAATGCGGGCGCGCACATACATGCCCGGCAGCAACTGGCGCTTCGGGTTGTCGACCAGCACGCGCAGCAGCACGTCGCCGGTGCCCGGATCGACGTTGACGCCCGAGAACAGCATGCGGCCGCGCGCGTCGTAGCGCGTGTCGTCGTCGCGCAGCACGTCGACCGGCAGGCCGTTGCCGTCGGTCGCCCGCGGCTGCGCCGCGAGCGCGCCTCGCAGTGCCTCGAGCGACGCGGCCGGCTGGCGCACGTCGACGTAGACCTGGTCGATCTGCTGGATGCGCGCCATCGGCTGGCCGTCGGTGCTCGATACCAGCGCGCCTTCCGTCACGAGCGCCTGGTCGATGCGGCCGGCGATCGGCGCTTCCACGGTCGCGAATTTCAGGTCGAGCTGGCGGCGCGCGAGCGTCGCGCGGGCCTGAGCGACGTCGGCGACGGCCTGGTCGCGCTGCGATACCGCGTCGTCGTACACCTGGCGGCTGATCGCGTCGGCTTCGACGAGCGGCTTGAAGCGCGCCGTCTGCACCTTTGCGCGCTCGAGCGCGGCCTGTGCGCGCTGCAGCGACGCGGCGGCCGTGTCCATGTCGGCCTTGAACGGCGCGGGATTGATCTGGAACAACGGCTGGCCGGCGCGGACTTCGGTGCCCTGCTCGAACAGCCGGCGCTGCACGATGCCGCTGACCTGCGGCCGGATTTCAGCGATTCGCACGGCCGCGACGCGGCCGGGCAGATCCTCGGTCACGTCGAGACGCGCGGCGGACAGCGTCATCGCCGCGACCGGAATGGCCGGCGCGGCGGCCTGCTGCTGCGCAGGCCCGCAGCCCGCCAGCAGGGCCGCCATCAGCGCGCAGGCGGCGCCGTAACGGCATCGTTGTTGATTCTTCATAGCGACTCCAGAAAGCGCAGGCAGCCCGCTGCCTGCTTTGACGGGCTGGAGTGTGAAGCGCCTGGTTGGCGTCTTTCATGCGGAAAGATGGAGATTCGATGGAGACGGCGAAAGAATCGTCGAGGCGGCGCAATGCGGGGAGAACGCGCGACGAGAATTTCGTCTGACGAACCGACTCGGCGGCGCGAGGCGCCGCGGCGCGATCGTCGTGAGGTGTCGTGCCGCGGCGGGTTCGCGCGCGGGCGTCGAGAGGGAGCGGCCCGGTTGGTCGGGATGCCGGATCGGCTGCGGGCGCGGGCTATGCCCCGCCGCGCATCACCCCGCGTTCGTCTGCCAGCCGAGCCCGAGGCTTTTCTGCAGCGACACGTAGTCCTTGATCAGTTCGGCCTGCCCGGCGATCACGTTCTGCTGCGCGGCCAGCGCCTCGCGCTGCGTATCGAGCAGATCGATCAGCGATGCGACGCCTGCGCGATAGCGCTGGTCCATCAACGTGGCCGAATGCGTGGCCGAGGCCTGCACCCTGGCAAGCGTGACGACGTGCTCGCGCTGGTGCCCATAGCGTTGCAATGCCGTGTTCGCATCCTGCAGCGCGCCGAGCACCGCTTTCATGTAGTTCGCTTCCGCTTCGTCGCGCGACGCCTCGGCCGCGCGCACCGCACCGCGCGTGCGGCCGAAGTCGAGGATGTTCCACTGCAGGTACGGCGCGCCGACCCACGTGAAGTTCTGCTTGCGGAACAGGTGGCCGGGGTCCGTCGCGCTGAAACCGAGATCGCCGAGCAGCGTGACCTTCGGGAAATAGTCGGCGACGTGCTCGCCGATCTGCGCGTTGCTCGAGGCAAGCCGGCGCTCGGCCGCTCGGATGTCGGGGCGCTGCTTCAGCAGCGCGGCCGGATCGCCGACCGGCACGCTACCGGGCAGCATCGGCAACGGCGTGGCCGGTGCCGACAGCGCCGCGTCGAGCGCGCCGGGCGCGCGGCCGGTCAGGATCGCGAGCCGGTCGAGCGACTCCGTTACCTGCGCATCGAGCGGGATCAACGATGCGCGCGTGTTTTCGACTTGCGTGGTCAGGCGTTCGATGTCCGCATCGGCCGCGACGCCGCGCGTACGGCGCTGCTGCGTGAGTTCGAGCATCCGCTGCTGCAGCTCGGCCGTGCGCTGCGACAGTGCGAGCCGCTGCTGCTGGTCGCGCAGGTCGACGTACGCTGTCGCGACTTCGGCCGCGATCGACACCTGCGTGTCGGCGAGGTCGGCGTCGACCGCTTCGGCTTGCGCGGACGCGGCTTCCACCGCACGGCGCGTGCCGCCGAACAGGTCGATTTCCCACGTCGCGTCGAAGCCGGCCGAATAGAGCTGCAGCGGACCCGTGCCGCCGAGCGACGGCGATGAAGCGCCCGCCTGGTTCGCATTGCCGGACGGCAGCAACGAGCCAAGCGCGCTCACGTCCGGTTCGCGCATGCGGATCGCGGCGACGGTGGCCGTCGATTTCGGCAACTGCGCGGCGCGCTGTTGCGACAGTTGCGCGCGCGAGGCGCGCAGGCGCGCCTGCGCGGCATGCAGGTCGGGGTTGTGCGCGAGCGCGGCGGCGATCAGGTCGTCGAGCTGGCGATCGTTGAGCGCATGCCACCATGCGCTCGGTGCGGGCGCGGCGGTATCGACGCCGGTGGCCGGCGCACGCACGAAGGTCGGCGCGTCGGGCGCAGCGGGCGCGCCGCGGTAGTCGGGGCCGACGGTGCAACCGGCGAGCAGGCACGCGGCCGCGCACAGCGTGAGCGCAGGATGGCGGGGCAGGGAGAAGGGCTTCATCGCGTAAGACGGTTCAATGGCCGGACGACATCGGCTGGGGGCCGCGCGGCGTCTTCAGCAGCAGCGCAAGCGGCACGCACGCGAGCAGCGCAAGGCCCAGCACGTAGAAGGTTTCGGAGTAGGTCATCACGATCGCCTGCACCTGGATCTGCTGCGCGAGCTGGCCGAGCGCGCGCAGGTTCGAATACGCGAGGTCGCCCGTGTGCGCGAACCAGTTCGCCGCATAGGCCGACAGCCGCTCCTGACCGATCGGCGAATTCGCGCTCACCGATGCGCGAATCGCGGCCGCATGGAAGGTCGTGCGCCGGTCGATCACGGTGCCGATGATCGCGAGGCCGATCGAACCGCCGAGGTTGCGCGCCATGTTGTAGAGGCCGGCCGCATCGCCGGAATCCTCGCGCGCGACGGCCGCCATCGACGCCTGATTCAGCGGCATCATCGCGAGCATCTGCGCGACGCCGCGAATCAGCTGCGACCATACGAAGTCGTGCCCGACGCTTTGCGCGGTCAGGCTGATGTCGAGCATGCAGCTCAGGCAGAACAGCAGCAGCCCCGAGATGACGAGAATGCGGAAGTCGACCTTGCCGAGCAGGCGCGGCAGGATCGGCATCACCAGAAACGCGGGCAGGCCCGACAGCAGCATGATCGCGCCCGCCTGCTCCGCGTTGTAGCCCGCGACGATCGCGAGGAACTGCGGCAGCAGGTACGACACGCCGTACAATCCCGCGCCGACCGCGGACACGATCACGATCACGCTCGCATAGCGCGGATTGCGCATCAGCGACAGCCGCATGATCGGCCGCTTCGCGAAGCGCTGCGACAGCGCGATCAGGATCATCCCGGCGAGCGACACGTAGCTCAGCGTGACGATCATCTGCGACTCGAACCAGCGCTCGCGCTGGCCTTCCTCGAGCACGACGGTCAGCGAGCTCAGCCCGATCGCGAGGCCGGCGATCCCGAGCCAGTCCGCGTTGAAGAACGTGTTCCATTGCGGCCGGTCGGACGGCAGCCCGAACACCAGCAACGCCATCAGCAGCAGACACACCGGCAGGTTCAGGAAGAAGCACCAGCTCCAGCTGACGTTCTCCGCGAGCCAGCCGCCGAGCACGGGGCCGAACAGCGGGCCGAGCAGCACGATCAGCCCGAACAGCGTCATCCCGACCGGCAGCTGCGACAACGGCAGCCGCGTACGGATGATGGTTTGCGCGGTGGGGATCAACGCGCCGCCCGTGAAGCCCTGGCCGATGCGCCCCGCGATCATCATCGCGAGCGAATTCGACCAGCCGCACATCATCGAGAACGCGATGAACAGTGCCGCGTTCGTCAGCAGGAAGCTACGGAGTCCGAACACCCGCGTGAGCCACGCGGCGAGCGGGATCATCACGATTTCCGACATCAGGTAGCCGGTCGAGATCCACGTGCCTTCGGTGCCGGTCGCGCCGATTTCGCCCTGGATCTGCGGCAGCGCGGAGTTCGTGATCGAAATGTCGAGCGTCGCCATCAGCGCGCCGAGCGCGCCGGCCGCGACGGCGATCCAGTCGGTGACGCTCGCGCGGCCTTCGTGCGGCGGCGCGGGCGGGGTGGCGGCGGGGTTCGCTGCGTCAGCCATGCTGCTTCCCGTTGCCGTCCGAGCGCGTGTCGACGTCGACGGTCACGGACAGCCCCGGCACCAGCATCCGTTGCGCGCGCGCGTTCGCGGCGAGGCGGATGCGCACCGGCACGCGCTGCACGATCTTCGTGAAGTTGCCGGTCGCGTTCTCGGGCGGCAGCAGCGCGAATTGCGCGCCGGTGCCCGGTGCGAAGCTGTCGACGGTGCCGGTGAGCGTGTCGTCCGGCAGCGCGTCGACGTGCAGTTCGACCGGCTGGCCGACGCGCATCCGGCCGATCTGCGTTTCCTTGAAGTTCGCGACGAGATAGATCGAATCCACCGGCACGACGGTCAACAAGCGCGTGCCGGGCTGCACGTACTGGCCGACGCGTACCGTCCGGTCGCCGACGCGGCCGTCGAGCGTGCTGCGCACGATCGTGTTGTCGAGGTCGAGCCTGGCCTGCGCGGCGCTGGCCTGTGCGGCTTCGAGCTGCGCGCGCGCCTGCTGCAGCTGCGCGGTAAACGACGCGATCTGCGTGCGGGCGGCGGCAATCGACGCGTTGTTCGCGGCGAGCGTCGCGGCGGCCTGGTCGCGCGTGCTCTTCAGATCGGCCACGCGTTCGTGCGTTTCGGCACCGGTCGCCGCGAGCGGCGCATAGCGAGCGTATTCGTCGCTCGCGTGCCGCGCGTTGATCTGCGACACCTTGGCCTGCGCTTCGGCCTGCTCGAGGTTCGCGCGCTGCTGGCTGATGTCGGCTTCGGCGCGCGCGATGTCGGCACGGCGTGCGTCGACGGTCGCCGTCGACTGCGCGAGCGCGACCTGGTACTGGCGGACGTCGAGACGCACGAGCGCGTCGCCGGCTTTCACGGCCTGGTTGTCGCGCACGTAGACGTCGGTCACGTAACCGGCGACCTTCGGCGCGGCCGTCATGTTGTCGGCCTGCAGATACGCGTCGTTGGTGCTTTCGATGAAGCGGCCGACCGTCCACCAGCGGCCGAACCATACGGCGCCGCCGATCGCCGCGATCACGACGACGGCGATCAGGATGCGCCGCTTCGCGCCGCCGTTGCGCGGCGATGATGCGGGTTCCTGACGATCTGCTTTCGATGGCGGCTCTTGCTGCGTGGACATGCGGGCATCCAATTTATTCCGATCGGAAGAATTATTCCAGTTGCTAAAATTGTGTCAAGTAGAATGTCGGTCGATCGAATGACGAGGAACGCATGAACGAAGCGAAGAAGCTGCGTCGCACGTCGGCGGCCGGCTATGCGCGCGGCGACGAGACACGCCAGCGGATCATCGACGCGGCGATCGAACTGTTCGGCGAATTCGGGTTCGCCGGCGCATCGACGCGCGACATCGCCGCGAAGGCCGGCGTGAACGCGCCGGCGCTGCAGTACTACTTCGAGAACAAGGAAGGCGTCTATCGCGCATGCGTGGAGGCGATGGCCGAACTCGGCTGGAGCGTGCTCGGGCCGGCGGTCGAACATGCACGAGCGGTGCTGGACGCGGATGCGGACGTCGACGCGCTGATCGACGCGTTCATCGGCATCCTCCGGATGCTGGCCGACCGGATGTTCACGGTGCCGAAGACGCTCGGGCAGCGGATGTTCTTCGCGCGCGAGCAGGTCGGGCAGGAGCCCGCGAGCGCGACGGAAATCCTGATGAAGCGCGTGCGCAAGCCGCTCAACGACGTGAGCGCGGAACTGATCGGCCGGATCTCGGGGCGGCCGCCCGGCGATCCGGTCACGCGGCTGCGCGCGATGAGCCTGTTCGGTCAGTTGACGGTATTCCACCTCGTGCCGCGCTCCACGCTGCAACTGCTCGACTGGGACAGTTTCGACGGCGAAGGTGGCGCGCTGCTGATGGCGACCATTGCCGATCAGACGCGCGTGCTGCTCGAACACTGGCATGCGCAGCGCGGCGCAGCGGGTGCCGACCCGCGCGTCGGTGCGAAGCCGGCCGCGCCGGCGAGCGCAGCGAAACGCGCGCAGCGCGCGAAGAAGACCGCGCGCTGAGCGCGGAGGTCAGCCGTTCGGCGGTATGGGATCAGCACGGCGCGATGCGCGGCGGCCGTGCCGCCGGCATCCGCGCGATCAGTCCGGCTTGCGCGCCGGTCGAGCGGGCGGCGGCGGCGGTTCGGCGGCCGGCGGCCCGCCTGCGTTGCCACCGTTCTCGTTGCTGCCGTCGTTCCCCGCTGCGACCGGCCGCGCGCCCGGGTCATACGCAACGACGCTGCGCTGCGGATTCGCGATGCGGATCCCGCGCTCGCGGAACATCACCGCGATCCGCCGGTTGAATTCGCGCTGCACACCCCAGCGTGCGGAGTCCTTGCATTGCATCTGCCCGGCCAGCGTGATCGTCGCGCCGTCGACCTGATCGACGCCCCAATAACTGAAGTCCGACAGGATGCCGTCCTTGTAATTCGGATCGTCGCGCAGCGCCGCGCCGATCTCCTTCAGCGTCGTGATCGCCTGCTCGATGTCCTGCCCGTACGCGATGCTGACTTTGACGGCCGCATTGCCGAGTCCGCGATTCGTGTTGTTGACGGTCGTCACCGAACTGAACGGAATCGTATACAGCGACCCGTCGCCTGCGCGCAGCCGCACGGTGCGGATCGACAGGTATTCGACCGTGCCGGATACGCCGGCGAGCGTGACCCAGTCGCCGACCTGCATCGCGTTCTCCATCAGCAGGAAGATCCCGGTGATGAAATCCTGCACGAGCTTCTGCGAACCGAAGCCGAGCGCGACGCCGAAGATGCTCGCGCCGGCGAGCAGCGGGCCGATGTTCACGCCGATTTCGCTCAGGCCCGTCAGCACGACGACGAGCGCGATCATGATGAACAGCAGCGAACGCAGCATCGGCAGCAGCGTGCGCAGGCGCGCCGCGCGCACCAGATTGCCTTCGCGCGTCCACAGCTGCAGGCGGCGCTCGATCGCGATGTTCGCGGTTTCCCACACGATCAGCGCGACGACGGCCGCGATCGCGATCGTCATCAGCGCGGACGCGAGCCGATGGCCGATCGTGCCGTTCTGGAACGCGCGGAAGATCGGCACGCCCCAGATCTGCAACAGCAGCACGACGGTCACGACCGCGATCACCGCCGACACGATCTGGCGCATCAGCGGGTAGTAGCGATACGCGTGCAGATGGACGAGCGTGCGATCGTCGTCGCGGCGCTGGAACAGTCGCGCGAGCGCGCCGAACACGACGATCGACACGATCCGCATGCCGATCATCACGGCGATCGAGCGGCCGCCGAGCGTGATCAGCACGCGGTAGCCGTGGTGGACGTCGAGCGCCCACACGAACCACAACGCCATCACGACGAATACCGACACCGGCGCCCATGCGTCGGCGAGCGCATGGCTGACCATCGCGAACGCCGGGCGCGTTTCGGCGGCCGCGCGGATGCGCACGGCCACCGGCTGCCGGCACCGCAGGATCAGCGCGGAGACCATCAGATGCCCGACGAGCGCGACGGCCTTCAGCAGCGCGACGTGACTGGCGTCGCTGAGGCCGAAGCTCGCGGCGATCTCGACCGCGGCCGTGCAGGCGCCGACCACGATCGCGATCCGTGCGATCGAACGCTGCGCGAACGCGGCCCATGCGTCGCTGATGTGCAGCAGCCGCAACTGCCGCGCATCGGGCTGGAAGAACAGCCGGCTCACGATCGTCACGAGGCGGCAGATCACGTAGATGTCGATCAGCGATTCGAGTGCGGTTTCGGTCGGCGTGCCGGCACCGTCGAGGACCGACATCGTCAGGCTCGCGACGCCGACGAACACCAGCAGCGGCACCACCCGCAGCGCGAAGCTGACGAGCGCGCGCGGCATCCGGCGCAGCAGTGTGGTGTGGCGCCGCGCGTGGCCGCGGCCTTGCGACGACGCGGGGCGTGCGCCTGCCGCGGCCGGTCCGGCTGCGGTGCCGGCCGCATCGGGCGCGGGCGCGGGCGCGCCGTCCGGCTCGGGCGGCTCGGGTTCGGCTGGTTCGGCGTCGGCGTGCGGCGCCGATTCGGCGCGACGCGCGCTCAGCGCGGCAAGTGCCCGCCGCAGCAAGCGCTTCGCGAACCATTCGATGACGAACGCGGGCCCCAGCACGGCGAGGATGATCGCGAGCGCGCGCCCGAGGGCCGCACGTTCGTCGGCGTTCGCGAGCCGCTCCTGCCACCAGACGCCGACCGAACCGACGTCGAGCAGCGAGCGCAGCGATTCGTTCAACGCGCCGCCGATCTGGCCGGCCCAGCGCGCCCCTTGGCGGACCAGCATCGAAGCGAGCCCGTTCGTCGTGAGTGCGGCGGCAGCCGTACCCGATGCCGCGCTGGCCGGCTCTGCGCCGCTCGCCGGCAGCGCGGGCGTGCTCAGCACGCCGACGGCCGCGATCGCGCGCAACGTCGTTTCGACCTGTTGGCGTTCGCGCGGGTTTTGCAGCACGGAGAGCGCCTGCTGCGCCTGCTGCGGCGTCAGCGCGGGCACGGCAGCGGACGCAGCCGATGCGGCGGCAGGGGCGGGAGCGGCCGCATGGGCAGCCGCTACGACGGCGGCGAGCAGCCAGCCGAGCAGGAAATGTCGCATGGGTAGGCATGCGGGCGCGCATCGGTGCGTGGCCCGGCGGTCGAGTCGATGGACGGAAGTTAACATGATCGCGATCGGAACCGAATAGTTCCGGCGACGAATCGTCGAATCGGGGGTAGCCGGCACGCGGGTGCCGATGAGGGGCGCGCGCTTCGACAGCAGGCGGCGCTGCGCCCGCGCCGTTCACATTCCGGGATTCGAGCAGGTCGCTACGGCCCGAGCTTCACGCAACGAGGTTGCGCGTGCGGCAGGCAGGGCGGGAACGAAACCTGCTCGCCGATGAACCGATGAACCGGCTCGTTGCAATACCGGGCTTCTGCAGCGCACGTGACGCAACGCATTGCGGATTCCTGACGAATCAGTCGTCCTCGTCGTGAAAGACCGGCAGCACATGTTCGGCGAGTTCCTCGACGACCTCGCGCACGGGCCGGTCCGAGCCCGGGTTCAGCGTGACGTGGTGCGTGCCGGCCGCCCGCATGTCGCGCAGGATGTCGATCAGTGCGTTCCGGCCGGTCGCGTAGCCGAGTGACAGCGCGGTGGCCGGCGCGGCGCGATTCGCATCGAGGTCGAGCCGCATCGACACGCCGAACGCGCGAAACGCCGGTTGCGCGAGCCGCTCGACGGCCGCGCGCCACATCGAATGACGCGCGCGCTGCGTGTCCGGATCGCGGTGATACGTCATCCACCCGATCGAGTTCCGCGCGATCCAGTCGACGCTTTGTCCGCCCGAGCCGACCGCGAGCATCGGCACGGAATCGTCGCCTCGCGGCAACAGCGCGAAGTCCGGCGCATCGGGTGGCGTCTCGTCGGGCAGCACGCGGGACGGCACGCCGAGCGCGGCCGCGACGATGTCCCAATGGCGGCGATAGCGGTCGCGCCGCGTGTCCGCATCGACGCCGAACGCCGCGTATTCGGGCGGCCGGTCGCCGGAACCGAGCCCGAGAATGAAGCGCCCGCCGGACAGCGTCGCGACCGACAGCGCGCCTTTCGCGACATGCAGCGGATGGCGCAGCGGCAGCACGATCGCGCCGCTGGCGAGCACGATCCGGCGCGTGCGCGACGCGAGCGCGCCGAGCAGGACCCACGGATCGAGGTGCCCGACCGGGTCGGGGTAGTCGGCGCTGTTCAGCGGCACGTCGCGAATCCACAGCGCGCGAAAACCGAGCGAATCGGCGAGTGCCGCGAGTTCGAGCTGCTCGTTGAAATCGGCGACCGTCGGGCCACGGCGCAGCAGCGGCAGCGTCAGGCCGATCGACAGCCGCTCGGCCGAGAACACGCGGCGCGCGACGTCGGCGCGACCGGAAGCGGGCAGGGTCATGTCCATTCCTTCGGAGACGGGGCGCGCAGGATCGACGAGCGGATTCGATCGTTCCTGCATGCGCGGCCGGGATCGGCCGATTGTAAGCGGATCGTCGGCGTCGCGCAGATGCGCGCGCGAGATCGACGCCCGATCCATTCCTGCAACCACGGCGTTGTGACCGGCGGCGGATCCCGCCGGCGGTTTCCGGTCGTTTCAATTTCGAAACATTCGCGCGTATGTGCCGCCGCGCGATCTGCATCGCGGTCATTTGAGGGCCCGTGCAGCCTTGCGCTGCGAAGCATGGTGCGCTCCTTGCATATCTGTATGCGCCGTGAGCGCGATCACCGGTGCGGTAAGGGCCGGGCAATCGCTTCAGTGGGTCGGACGCATCGAAGACGGGGACAAGAGAATGAGAACAGACCGAATCGCAACGTGTCGTGTTGCAAACATGAATCGCCGACCTGCCCGTGAGTTCGCTTCGCCGCTGATGACGGCGACGTGAACGCACGGCTTTCCGTTCCATCCGAACCGCGCGGGTGTGTTCCGAACGACGGCGTGCATGCGTGACGCACGAGGCCCGGCCGATGCGCAGGGGCCGTCGCGAAGCAACCGCCCGTACACGCTGATGGGCGAGCATGAATTCCGGATCGTCATTCAGGCGCGCGAAACGCCGGTGCGCCGCGCGCGTCGCATGCATCTGCATGCCGCCCGCGGCTATGCGCGGCGAATCGGCAAGACCGGGCCGGGCAACAGGGAAAGGCTCGCGCGGCGATCCGCGCGATATCACGCATTCGAAGCGGTAGTCCAGGGGAAGGGCCCGCCGGCCGTACTGCGGCGGCTCAGACGACATTGTGCTGTCAGTTGATCCACTACCCCGATGGATCAATTGTTGAAGCGCCCATCGCCCATGGCTGATGGGCGTCTTTTTTTGAGCTGCCGGATTCCTGCGGGGACCCGGGCCCGATCGCGCGGCGTTCGGTATCATGTGCTGGCAGCGTCGGCTGCCCGTGCGCCCGCACGGGCGGCCAGCGCCCGAACATGCGCCGCCGACATGAACGACACCACCCTGCACGACCCCTCATCCGCCAGCATCGATCCGGCCGCGCTCGATGCACTGCACACGTTCGTCGAGCGCCATCCGCGGCTGCTCGTGCTGACCGGCGCGGGCATCAGCACGGATTCCGGCATTCCCGGCTATCGCGACCGCAACGGTCGATGGATGCGCTCGCCGCCGATCCAGCTTCACGAGTTCCTCGGCTCCGACGCGGCGCGCCGGCGCTACTGGGCGCGCAGCATGATCGGCTGGCCCGTGGTCGGCCGCGCGCAGCCCAACCGGTCGCACGTTGCGCTCGCGCAGCTCGGCGGCAGCGGCCGGATCGAGCGGCTCATCACGCAGAACGTCGACGGCCTGCATCAGCGCGCGGGCAGCGGCGACGTGATCGAACTGCATGGCGGCATCCACGGCGTCACGTGCCTCGATTGCGGCGCGCATCACGCGCGCGCGACGATCCAGACCGTGCTCGAGACGGACAATCCCGAATTGCTCGGCGCGCAGGCGGAACCGGCCGCCGACGGCGACGCGCACCTCGAATGGGCGGCGCTCGACACGTTCCGCGTCCCGGCCTGTCCCGCGTGCGGCGGGCTGCTGAAGCCGGCGGTGGTGTTCTTCGGCGAGAACGTGCCGCGCGAACGCGTCGCGCTCGCGTCGCAGGCGCTCGACGCGGCCGATGCGCTGCTGGTCGTCGGCTCGTCGCTGATGGTGTATTCCGGCTACCGGTTCTGCGTATGGGCGCATGCACAGCACAAGCCCGTCGCCGCGCTGAACCTCGGCCATACGCGTGCGGATCCGATGCTGACGCTGAAGGTCGAGGCGCGCTGCGCACCCGCGCTCGATGCACTGAATGTGCGGCTCGGGATCGCCGGCAGCGCGGCGGAGCACGCATCGTGAGCGGGCCGGCCGCATCGCCCGATCCGTCCGCGCGGCTGTCGGCGCCGGCCGCGGAGCGCAACCGCGGGCCGATCCTCGACGTACTGCGCCGCGTACTGCCGGCCGCCGGCAGCGTGCTCGAGATCGCGAGCGGCACCGGCCAGCACGCGGTCCATTTCGCACAGGCGCTGCCGGCGCTGCACTGGCAGCCGAGCGACCCCGACGCGCACGCGCGCCGCTCGATCGCCGCGTGGGTCGCCCATGCCGGCCTGCCGAATCTGGTCGAGCCGCTCGCGCTCGACGTGCGCGACGCGTCGTCGTGGCCGGCCGCGACGCGCGACGCGGTCGTCTGCATCAACATGATCCACATCTCGCCGTGGGCCAGCGCCGAAGCATTGTTCGCCGGCGCAGCGCGCGTGTTGCGCCCCGGCGGCGTATTGTTCCTGTATGGCCCGTATCGCCGCGAAGGACGCCACACGGCGCCGTCCAATGAAGCGTTCGACCGGCAGCTGCGCAGCCGCGATGCGTCGTGGGGCGTGCGCGATCTCGAGGCGGTCGTCGCGCTCGGCCTCGATCGCGGGCTCGACTGCATCGAAGTCGTCGACATGCCGGCCAACAACCTGAGCGTCGTGTTCCGGCGTCTGCCGCACGCCGAACAATGACGCGTTCGCGCGCATCGCGGCCGGGTTTCCACTATCCTTTCGCCTGTGCGCGCGGCCCGGTTCGGGTCGCGCCCCGTTTTTTCCGGAGAATTGACTAATGGGCAAACAAGCAATCGGTGTGATCGGGCTCGCGGTGATGGGCCGCAATCTCGCACTCAATATCGAGAGCCGCGGTTACGCGGTGTCGGTGTACAACCGCAGCCGCGAGAAAACCGACGAACTGATCGCCGAATTCCCCGGCCGCAATCTGGTGCCGACCTACACGCTCGAGGAGTTCGTCGCGTCGCTCGAAACGCCGCGCCGGATCCTGATGATGGTGAAGGCCGGCGAAGCGACCGATGCGACGATCGCATCGCTCAAGCCGCTGCTCGAGAAGGGCGACGTGCTGATCGACGGCGGCAACACGCACTTCACCGACACGATCCGCCGCAACCAGGAGCTCGCGCAATCGGGCCTGCACTTCATCGGCACCGGCGTGTCGGGCGGCGAGGAGGGCGCGCTGCGCGGTCCGTCGATCATGCCCGGCGGCCAGCGCGACGCGTACGACCTGGTCGAGCCGATCCTCAAGCAGATCGCGGCGAAGGCACCGTCGGACGGCGAGCCGTGCGTCGCGTACATGGGCCCGGACGGCGCAGGCCACTACGTGAAGATGGTCCACAACGGGATCGAGTACGGCGACATGCAGCTGATCGCCGAGAGCTATGCGGTGCTGAAGGACGTCGCGGGCCTGACCAACGACGAACTCGGCGCGGTGTACACCGAGTGGAACCAGGGCGAGCTCGACAGCTACCTGATCGAGATCACGTCGAAGATCTTCGGCAAGAAGGACGACGAAACCGGCAAGCACCTGGTCGACGTGATCCTCGATCGCGCCGCGCAGAAGGGCACCGGCAAGTGGACGAGCCAGAACGCGCTGGATCTCGGCGTGCCGCTGCCGCTCATCACCGAGTCGGTGTTCGCACGCGTGCTGTCGTCGCTGAAGACCGAGCGCGTCGCGGCCAGCAAGATCCTGTCGGGCCCGGCCGCCGCGCCGTTCGCCGGCGACCGTGCGGCGTTCATCGAAGCGGTGCGCCGCGCGCTGTACCTGAGCAAGGTGATCTCGTACGCGCAGGGCTTCGCGCAGCTGCGCACGGCGTCCGAAGAGTACGGCTGGAGCCTCGACCTCGGCACGATCGCGAAGATCTTCCGCGCCGGCTGCATCATCCGCGCGCGCTTCCTGCAGAAGATCACGGACGCGTATGCAAAGGATCCGGCGCTCGCGAACCTGCTGCTCGACCCGTACTTCAAGGACATCGCCGCGAACTACCAGGCGTCGCTGCGCGACGTCGTGGTGGCCGCGGTGAAGGCAGGCGTGCCGGTGCCGGCGTTCGCATCGGCGGTCGCGTACTTCGACAGCTACCGGTCCGAGCGGCTGCCGGCGAACCTTGTGCAGGCGCAGCGAGATTTCTTCGGCGCGCACACGTTCGAGCGCACCGACAAGCCGGGCAGCTTCCACGCGAACTGGTCGTAACCGGCGGGCGAGGCGGCATTGTTGCGAAATTCTATTCTTTGAGTAGGGTTTTTCAGTCCCGGATGCTGGAATTGTTGGCTCCGAGGAAACAGTGTTTTCGTTCTTTCATGGTTTTCCCTAGGTGATCTCCGGACTAAACTTTGATCAATCGCTGCAGACATGGTGTGTGCGGCGAAGCAAAAAAATCCCGGAGGTAATCATGAAATCGCTGATCGCAACGTTCGCTGCAGCTGCTGTCCTCGCCGTCCCCGCCGTGTCGTTCGCCCAACAGAACGCGCCCGTCACCCGTGCGCAGGTGAAGGCCGAACTGTCCGCCCTGCAACAAGCCGGCTACAAGCTGGGCAGCGACCGGACCGACTATCCGGCAGGCATTCAGGCAGCTGAAGCCCGTCTGAACCCGCAACAGAACGTCGCCGCTGCCGATACGAGCGGCTACGGTGCACAACCGGTCGGCCAGCAAGAGTCGGGCGCGCCGGCCGTCGGCAAGACCGGCTGGCAGGTCAAGCGCGTGTCGGATGGCGCACCGGTTTACAAGGGTCGTTAATCGGCCTCGGCCGTCGGCCGCAGCCGCGGCCTGATCCGGCCCCGAGCAGTACGCACAGCCCGTCGTTCCGCATCGCGGAACGACGGGCTGTTTTCATTGGTGGCGCCGGGCCGCATCAGTGCAGCGGGCGCGGGCCGCGGCCAATTTCCCGGAACAGCGCATCGGTCGGCGCGAGCGCCTGCAGCCATGCCACGTCGTGGCCGCTGAGCGTATCGAGCGCATCGCGCAGCCGTTCGATCGCGAGCACCGGCAGCTCGACGCTGTGCCGGGTCGCGCCGCTCAGGTGCGCGACGCTCGCGAGCTGGACGAGCGCGTCCGCTGCTTCGGCGACGTCGGTCGCGAACAGCAGGTGCCGGTTGAGCAGTTCGACGAGGCCGCCGGTTCCGTCGAAATCCTCGGCGTTCAGCTGCACGGACAGAAACGTCGCATTGTTCATCGTTATCTCCTCGTTGTCCGGATCGCCCGGTGCATCTGCGAGTATAGGAGGCGGCCCCGGCCGCCGGGCCGCGGGGCTCGGCGCGAGCGGCGCAACGCGCCGGGAGGCGGCCGTCCCGCCGGCCGGACGCGCCGCGTGGCGCGGCTCGCGGCGCCGCGACGGCCGCGCGTCGCACCGCAAGATTGTTGCCGGATCGGCCGGCTGTCGCAGCCCCGACCGCGACAAATGGTATCTTTCCCGATCGGGACGACGCGAGAAAGGTGCGAAAAAGGGGCCGGTGAGCCGCTTCGCGCTGACGTCCCGCAGTGGAAACTGACGGCCGCGACAGCGGTCGGATACTGGTTGGTCCGGCCGTTCGGCCGGACATCGTGCGTCGCACGCCGGGGGGCGGTGGGCGGCGCAACGACGCAAATCCGGGAGGACCCTTGAGAAAAACGATTCCGATCCACGATGCGCTGACGCGCTGGTTGCCGCAGGCGGCGTTCGTCGCCGCGGCCGCGGCGCTGACGGGCTGCACGATGACGCCGTGGACCGACAACTGGCAGCCGGTGCGGCCGTCGACGCCGGCGTCGGTTGCGACGCCGGGCGTGATCGCCGGCTATTACCGCGTGAATCCGGGCGACACGCTCGCCGGCATCGCCGCCGCGTACGGGCAGCGCGTGCAGGACGTCGCGAGCTGGAACCACATGTCGCCGAACGACGCCGTGTCGCCCGGCCAGGTGCTGCGCGTGGCGCCGCCGCCGGCCGCGACGTCGCTCGCGCAGCCGCCCGCGGCGGCCGCGCAGCCGGGCTCGCTGGCATGGCCGGCGACGGGCGCAGTCGTGACGCCGTTCTCGGCCGGCAAGACGCGCGGCATCGTGATCGCCGCGACCGGCCCCGACCATTCGGTGCGTGCCGCGGCAAACGGGCGGGTGGTCTACGCCGGCTCGGGCGTCAAGGCGTACGGCCCGCTGGTGATCCTGAAGCATGAAAACGGGCTCATCACCGCGTACGGGCACAACGGCAAGCTGCTCGTCAACGAAGGCGATGCGGTGCGTGCGGGCCAGCCGGTCGCCGAAATGGGCACCGACGCGAGCGGCCGCGCGACGTTCGAGTTCGAAGTCAGGCAGAACGGCAAGGCCGTCGATCCGCTGAACTTCCTGCCGCGCAACGGCGGCTGACGGGCCGCATCGCGACGTGTGCGCCGCACGGCGCACACGTTCCCGCCTTCACCCCTCCTTGAGCTCCGCGGTGCCCGACTGCCGCGCATGATTGCCGAGCCAGCGAATGCCGAGTGCGAGCCCCGCCGCGCCGAGCGCGATCAGCGAACACTGGATGGCGACCGGCAGGTAGCCGTGCGGCCGCGGATCGACGAACGGGTACGGATACCAGTTCTCCACCGCGCCGCGCACGAGCGTATAGCCGAGATAGACGAGCGGAAAGCCGAGCCACGCGAACGCGCTGCGCCGCGGGACCGGCGAGCGCGGCTCCACGTACAGCCAGTCGCACAGCACGACGAACGGCACGATCCGGTGCAGCACCCAGTTGTTGAACGCCGGCGTGATGTGATGCAGTGCATCGAGCCGCGCGAGCAGCAGTTCGTAGACGATCGCGGTGATCAGCATGTACAGCACGGCCGCGCCGCGCATCGATTCGTAGCGCGCCGAGCCGGGGCGCGTGACGCGCGACAGCCCCGCGACCAGCATCGCCGCCGCATACAGGCTGCTGAGTTGCGTGAAGTAGCTGAGGAAATTGCCGAGGTGAAAGGTCGGCATGTCCCAGTAGTCGGCGACGCTGTGCAGCGTGGTCGACACCGCGAGCAACGCGGCGATCAGCCGGTAGGCCGCAACGAAGAACGCTTTGCTCATGATGCCCGCGCAACGTCGCACCAAAGCTTCATCGTGCCACAGCGGCGCGCGGGCGCGATGCGGATTTTCCTTATGGCGCGGCGGCGCCGGGCAGTGCCGATTCTTCGGATATTTGATCGGGTCGTGCAATGCCGGCCGCACGTGACGCTACAATCGGGGCAATCGCCGGGCACCGGCCAGCCGCGGCATGTGCCTGCCCCGCATACCACACGAGAAAGACGAGACAAAGCATGAAAAACATCCTCGCGAAACAGACGCGCTACAGTTCGCCGGCCATTTTCTTCCACTGGATCGTGTTCCTGCTGGTGGCGCTGGCCTACCTGGCCATCGAGATTCGCGGGCCGAAAGGCAGCGACAGTCGCGCGTTCTGGATGAACGTCCATTTCCTCGCCGGGACATCCGTGCTCGTGCTGTCGGTGCTGCGCGTGCTGTGGCGGGTAGTCAGCCGCGTGCCGGAACCGATTCCGCAGGCAACGGTGCTCAAGTGGCTGTCGAAGCTCGCGCATTTCGCGCTGTACGTATTCATCATCGCGCAGCCGCTGCTCGGGATCATGATGGTCAACATGGGCGGCAAGCCCGTATCGCTCGACTGGATCGGCGTGTCGTTTACGCTGTTCGGCCCCGACAAGGCGCTGCGGCCGACGATCAAGGAAGCGCACGAACTGATCGGCAACGCGTTCTATTTCGTGATCGGCCTGCATGCGCTCGCCGCGCTTTACCACCATTTCATCCGGCGCGACGACGTGCTGCGGCGCATGGCGCCGTGATCGCCGCGCGCTGAAGCCGCGCATCGGCCCGGGGGCGCATGGTTGTGTCGACAACCATGCGCCCCCGGTTCGTTTACCGCCGTGCGCGGCTGGCCAGCGCGACGAACATTCTGTAACATCTCGGCTGTTTTTACATTCCGCTTACGCATCGCCGCGCATGCTGCATCGACATCGTCACCTGACCGCCTGGCTCGGCGTGTTCGCGATCTGGCTCGCGATCGCGGCGCCGCTGGTGTCGCAGTGGCGCATCGCGCAGGCGGCCGTGCCCGACGCGACCGTCTGCAGTGCCGAGCATGGTGCGCATCGCGCCGCCGCCGCGCACGATCATGCGCTTCATCTCGATGCGTGCGGCTATTGCGGCTTCTTCGCGCACGCGCCCGCCGTCGGCGCCGCCGCCGCCGCATCGTTCGCTTGCGTCCCCGCCAAGACCGTTTCCGCCGCCGCGCCGCCTGCCGTCGCGGCGCGCGCCGAACGCTATCCGCGCGCTTACCCGCGCGCACCGCCCGAGCGCGCCTGACGCGCTGTCTTCCGTTCCTTTCATCGCCGATATCCGTGCGGTCCGTCGAGGCCGCGTGGAGGGCGTCACTCGGGCTTTCGATCATGACCGTTTTTTCGTTGCGCGCGCCGACGGCGTCGCGCCATTCCCGTGCGCTGCGCGTGCCGCGCATGCTGACACTCACTGTTCCCGCGCTCGCCGTCGGCGCGATGACCGCTGCTGCTGCCGAAACCGCGCGTGCGGCGGCCGTGCCGACGGACGATGCGGCCGCGCTGCTGCCGCCCGTCGAGGTCGTCGCGTCGCCGCTGACGACGCCGCTCGTCGTCGTCACCGATCCGAAGACGCCGCGCCAGCCGCTGCCGGCGAGCGACGGCGCGGACTATCTGAAGACGATTCCCGGCTTCACGTCGATCCGCAGCGGCGGCACGAACGGCGACCCCGTGTTGCGCGGGATGTTCGGTTCGCGGCTGAACATTCTCGCGAACGGGCTGCCGACGCTCGGCGCGTGCCCGAACCGGATGGATGCGCCGACCTCGTATATCGCGCCGGAAAGCTATGACAAGGTCACGGTCGTGAAGGGTCCGCAGACCGTGCTGTACGGCCCCGGCGCGTCGGCCGGCACCGTGCTGTTCGAGCGCGTGACGCCGCGCTTCGAGCGTCCCGGCATGCGCTTCGACGGCAGCGTGGTCGGCGGCTCGTTCGGCCGCAACGACCAGAACGTCGACGTGACGGCCGGCACGCCGGACGTCTATGGCCGCGTGAGCGCGAACCACGCGCATGCGCAGGACTACGAGGACGGCAACGGCAATACCGTGCCGTCGCAATGGGACAAGTGGAATGCGGATGCGGCGCTCGGCTGGACACCCGACGACCACACGCGCGTCGAACTGACGGCGGGTACCGGCGATGGCTATGCGCGCTACGCGGGGCGCGGAATGGACGGTGCGCATTTCCGCCGCGAGACGTTCGGCCTGTCGTTCGACAAGCGGCATCTCGGCGACGTGCTCGACCGGATCGATGCGCGCGTGTACTACAACGAAGCCGACCACGTGATGGACAACTACTCGCTGCGGCAACCGGACCCGACCAGCAGCATGCCGATGCGCATGGCGTCCGAGGTGCGGCGCCGTACGGTCGGTGCGCGGGCGGCGGCGACGTTGCGCTTCGGCGACGACTT
Source organism: Burkholderia sp. SR8 (assembly GCF_052851275.1). Classification (NCBI taxonomy): domain Bacteria; kingdom Pseudomonadati; phylum Pseudomonadota; class Betaproteobacteria; order Burkholderiales; family Burkholderiaceae; genus Burkholderia; species Burkholderia sp. SR8. Next base: position 172,672 of record NZ_JAULUC010000002.1, on the reverse strand, counting down.
CAAGCTCGTGACCGGCGTCGACGCGCAGTCGAACCGGCTCGACGCGCGTTCCGCGATGGGGCGGCAGAACTACGGCGACCAGCCGTGGAATGCGCGGGCGACGATGTGGAACGCCGGTGCATTCGGCGAACTGACGTGGTACGCGAGCGATGCGTCGCGCGTGATCGGCGGCGCGCGGGTCGACTACGCGAGCGCGCGCGACAAGCGTCCAACGACGAGCGGGATGATGGCGAGCAAGCCGAATCCGACCTTCGACGACGATCGCGCGCGCGTGCTGCCGAGCGGCTTCATGCGCTACGAGCGCGATCTCGCGTCGCTGCCGGTCACGTGGTACGCGGGCGTCGGCCACGCGGAACGCTATCCGGACTACTGGGAGCTGTTTTCCGCGAAACGCGGGCCCGCCGGTTCGATCAACGCGTTCTCGGCAGTGCAGCCGGAAAAGACCACGCAGCTCGACATCGGCGCGCAGTACAAGAGCGACCGCGTCGATGCATGGGTGTCGGCTTACGCCGGGTATGTGCAGGACTACATCCTGTTCAATTACGCGGCCGGGATGATGGGCCCGACCACGCAGGCGACCAACGTCAATGCGCAGATCATGGGCGGCGAAGCCGGCGTGTCGTGGCGGCCGATCGCACCGCTGCGGGTCGAGACGTCGCTCGCGTATGCATGGGGGCGCAATGCGGCGGGCGGCGATCCGTTGCCGCAGATGCCGCCGCTCGAGGCGCGCGTCGGGCTCGAATACACGCACGGCGCATGGTCGGCGGGCGGCCTGTGGCGGATCGTTGCGCCGCAGCATCGCTATGCACCGAACGAGGGCAACGTGGTCGGCAAGGACTTCGGCCCCAGCGCCGGCTTCGGCGTGCTGTCGCTGCATGCGCAGTACAACGTCGGCAAGAAGGTGCAGATCTCGGTCGGCGTCGACAACGTATTGAACAAGGCCTATACGGAGCACCTGAACCTCGCCGGCAACGCGGGCTTCGGCTATCCGGCGAATGCCCCGGTGATGGAGCCGGGGCGTACCGCATGGCTGCGCGTGAGCGCGAAACTGTAACGCGCGGCGCGCGTGTGCGATGCAGCATGCGCGCGCATCGGTGCGCCACCGCCCGAACGGGCGGCGCGCGTCAACCGATTAGAGAACCATGTCTAGTCAGGGCGCAAACGTTCGCGACTCGTGATTCACTCCCGCATTCGACGCGCACGGTGCGTTCGCCTGGTCGCGAATCGCCGCGCGCGTCGGTCCTCATTCGCACCGGCAGCACAATAATCAGGAGAACATGCATGGCCAGATCGATGCGTTCCAGGGTGGTGGCAGGGGCAGTGGCATGCGCGATGAGCGTCGCGCCGTTCGCGGGGACGACCGCGGCGATGACGCTCGCGACGACGCACGCGGCGAGGGCGGCAACCGCGCCGGCGGACGACTACGCGGCAACACGTTATCCGATCATTCTCGTGCACGGACTCACCGGCACCGACAAGTACGCCGGCGTGCTCGAGTACTGGTACGGCATCCAGGAGGACCTGCAGCAGCACGGTGCGAACGTCTATGTCGCGAACCTGTCGGGCTTCCAGAGCGACGACGGTCCGAACGGGCGCGGCGAGCAGCTGCTCGCTTACGTGAAGACGGTGCTCGCCGCGACCGGCGCGACGAAGGTGAACCTGGTCGGTCACAGCCAGGGCGGCCTCACGTCGCGCTATGTCGCGGCCGTCGCGCCCGATCTCGTCGCCTCGGTGACGACGATCGGCACGCCGCACCGCGGCTCGGAGTTCGCCGACTTCGTGCAGAGCGTGCTCGCGTACGATCCGACCGGACTGTCGTCGTCGGTGATCGCCGCGTTCGTCAATGTGTTCGGGATCCTGACGAGCAGCAACAACAACACGGACCAGGACGCGCTCGCGGCGCTGAAGACGCTGACGACCGCGCAGGCCGCGACGTACAACCAGAACTATCCGAGCGCGGGCCTCGGCGCGCCGGGCAGTTGCCAGACGGGCGCGCCGACGGAGACCGTCGGCGGCAATACGCACCTGCTGTATTCGTGGGCCGGCACGGCGATCCAGCCGACGATTTCCGCATTCGGCGTCACGGGCGCGACGGATACCAGCACGCTTCCGGTGATCGACCCGGCGAACGCGCTCGACCTGTCGACGCTTGCGCTGCTCGGCACCGGCACGGTGATGATCAATCGCGGCTCGGGGCAGAACGACGGGCTCGTGTCCAGGTGCAGCGCGCTGTACGGGAAGGTGCTGAGCACGAGCTACAAGTGGAACCATCTCGACGAGATCAACCAGTTGCTCGGCGTGCGCGGCGCGTATGCGGAAGATCCGGTCGCGGTGATCCGCACGCATGCGAACCGGCTGAAGCTCGCGGGCGTGTGATCGATGGCCGTACGTGAAGGACGCGCGCCGCTCGCGCGGCGCGTGGCGATCTACGGGGCGGTCGGGCTGGCGGCGATGGCCGGCGTCGCGTTCTGGAGCGGCGCGGCACCGCCGCACGCAACGGTTGCCACGCATGCGTCGCCGGATGCGGGAGCGCCGGGCAGCTCGAACGCGGCGGCCGGCGTGCCGCAGGCCGCGTTGCCGGCGAGCGCCGGCCTGCCGTCGTCGCTGGCCGGGTCGAGCGCGCCGCGGTTGCCGCTCGATGCCGGCGGCCATCTCGCGAAGTCGCGCGCGGTGCGCGATTTCTTCGATTATTGCCTGACCGCGCGGAGCGACCTGAGCGCCACCGCGCTCGATGCGCTCGTCGTGCGCGAGATCGCCGCGCAGCTCGACGGCACGATCGCGCAGCCCGAGGCGCTCGACGTCTGGCATCGCTATCGCGCGTATCTCGACGCGCTCGCGAAACTGCCGCAGGCCGGTGCGGTCGACAAGTCCGATCCGGGCGCACTGCAGCTCGCGCTGGACCAGCGCGCGTCGATCGGATACCGGACGCTCGGCGACTGGAGCCAGCCGTTCTTCGGCGCGGAGCAGTGGCGGCAGCGCTACGATCTCGCGCGGCTCAAGATCGCGCAGGACCGCACGCTGACGGACGCGCAGAAGGCGGAGCGGCTCGCGGCGCTCGCACAGCAGTTGCCGGCCGACGAACGCGCGGCGCAACAGAAGGCCGACCGGCAACGCGCCGCGATCGACCGGATCGCGCAGTTGCAGAAGAGCGGCGCGACGCCCGACGCGATGCGCGCACAACTGATGCAGACGCTCGGTCCCGAAGCCGCCGCGCGCGTCGCGCAGATGCAGCAGGATGACGCGGCGTGGCAGAGCCGCTATGCGGACTATGCGGCACAGCGCGCGCAGATCGATGGGGCCGGGTTATCGGCGCAGGATCGCGACGCGCAGATTGCCGCGCTGCGGCAACGGATGTTCACGAAGCCGGGCGAAGCCGTGCGCGCGGCTTCACTCGACCGCGGCGCCGCTGCCGCGCAATGATGCAGGCAATCGCGTGCACGAACCGTACGATCCCGCGCGCACTCCCGCACACGCTCATGCCGCGTGCGTGAACTCCCGCGGCAGATGCCGTTCGATGGTCCCCGCGAGCGTATCGAACGCGGGTCCGATGCCTTCGTGCGCGACGCACGCATAGCCGAGCAGCAGCCCGCGCCGCGCGGTGTCCGCGCAGCTGTAGTAGCTGGTCAGCGGGCGCACGATCACGCCCGCGTCGAACGCGCTTTGCGTGACCGCGCGATCGTCGCATGTGTCGGGCAGGCCGAGCACCAGATGCAGCCCGGCTTCGTCGCCCATCACGGGGAGCGCGTCGCCGAAGCGCGCATGGATCGCATCGATCAGCAATTGCCGGCGCTCGCCGTACAGCGTGCGCATCCGCCGCACGTGCGACGTCAGGTGCCCGTCCATGATGAATTCGGCGAGCACGGCCTGCTGCATCAGCTGGCCTTCGCGATACAGCTCCGACAGCCCGGTGCGGAACGTGTCGACCAGATGCTCGGGCACCACCATGTAGCCCATCCGCAGGCCGGGGAACAGCATCTTGCCGAGGCTGCCGACGTAGATCACGCGGCCGCCGTCGTCGAGGCCCTGCAGCGACGCGAGCGGGCGGCTGCCATAGCGGAATTCGCTGTCGTAGTCGTCCTCGATGATCCAGCAGCGGTGCTGGCGCGCGTATTCGAGCAGCATCCGGCGCCGCGCGAGGCTCATCACCATTCCGAGCGGATACTGGTGCGACGGCGTGACGAGCACGAGCCGCGGCGGTTGCTGCATGTCGCTCGCGCTCGGATCGATTCCTTCCTGGTCGACCGGCACCGGCGTCAGCGCGAGGCCGGTCGCCTGCAGCACGCTGCGCACGCCCCAGTAGCACGGCTCCTCGACCCACGCGCGATCGCCGATGTCGGACAGCAGCCGCACCGCGAGGTCGATCGACTGGTGGATGCCGGTCGTGATGATCACCTGGTCCGGCGAGCATTTGACCGACCGCGCGACGCGCAGGTAGTCGGCGAGCGCGCGGCGCAGCGGCCGGTAGCCGCCGCCAGGCGCATAGGTCAGCAGCTCGGGATTCGCTTCCTTCCACAGGCGCGCCTGCAGGCGGCTCCACGTGCGGCTCGGGAATTCCGACACGTCCGGCACGCCGGGCATGAACGCGCCCCACTGGCGCCGCGACACGCCCGCGTGCTCAATCAGCTGGCGGCCGCGCATCGACAGCCCGCCCTGCGCGTCCGGCAGCGATAGCGCACCGCTGCCGGCCGACGGCGCCGCGGCACCCGGTGCATGGATCGCGGCTGCGTCCGGCCGCGTGTCGGCCACGTACGTGCCGCTGCCGGTGGTCGTCAGCACGTAGCCTTCGGCCGTCAGCTGGTCGTACACGTGCAGCACGGTATTGCGCGCGATCGACAGGTCGGCCGCCAGCGTGCGCGAACTCGGGAGTTTTGTGCCCGGCCCCAATTCGCCGGTCAGGATGGCCTGCTGCATCAGCTGCAGCAACTGCCGGTACATCGGCTCGGGCGAGCTGCGGTCGATGCGGGCGGAGAGCCAGTCGGCGAGGATCACGGTATCCAAAGTGGTCCTACTAGGAATATTGAAATGGTTCCCTAGTATAGAACCGTGCCGGCCGTATAGTGGGTCCATCTCAAAAATGATTGTCGCGCAGCAAGGGGACAGCCACGATGAAGTCCGATGATGTGATCGTCAGCTTTCGCGGCGTGCGGAAGACCTACGACGGCGAGACGCTGGTCGTCAAATCGCTCGACCTCGATATCCGTCGAGGGGAATTCCTGACGCTGCTCGGGCCGTCCGGCTCGGGCAAGACCACCTGCCTGATGATGCTGGCAGGCTTCGAGTTCCCGACGGGCGGCGAGATCCGCCTCGACGGCGAGCTGCTGAACACCGTTCCGCCGCACAAGCGCAACATCGGCATGGTGTTCCAGAACTACGCGCTGTTTCCGCACCTGACGGTCGAGCAGAACGTCGCGTATCCGCTGACGGTGCGCAAGCTGTCGGCCGGCGAGCGGGCGGAGCGCGTCGCGCATGCGCTGAAGATGGTCCAGATGGAGCGTTTCGCGAAGCGCTACCCGGCGCAGCTGTCGGGCGGTCAGCAGCAGCGCATCGCGCTGGCGCGCGCGCTCGTGTTCGAGCCGAAGCTCGTGCTGATGGACGAGCCGCTCGGCGCGCTCGACAAGCAGTTGCGCGAACACATGCAGTACGAACTGAAGGCGCTGCACGAGAAGCTCGGCGTGACCTTCGTGTACGTGACGCACGACCAGGGCGAGGCGCTGACGATGTCCGATCGCGTCGCCGTGTTCGACAAGGGCATCGTGCAGCAGCTCGATACCGTCGACCGCCTGTACGAATCGCCGTGCAACGAATTCGTCGCGAACTTCATCGGCGACAGCAACCGGTTGCGCGGCACCATCGCGCGCATCGACGGCGAATTCTGCGAGTTCCGGCTCGACGACGGCACGCAGCTCGTCGGACGCCGCATCGGCGACGCGGCCGAAGGCGCGCCGGCCGTCGCGTGCATTCGCCCCGAACGCATGAGCCTCGCGAACGGTCACCTGAACGGCGGCGCCGCGAACCGCGTGACCGGCGAGGCGCGCAGCCTGATCTATTTCGGCGATCACGTGCGCATGCGCTGCGCATTGCCGGGCCAGGACGAATGCTTCGTGAAGGTGCCGCTCGGCACGGGCGCGCTCGACGCGTTCGCGCCCGGCGCGCCGGTATCGCTCGCATTCTCGCCCGAGCACCTGCGCGTGTTCGCGTGACGCAGGGTTTCCCGTTTTTTCGCAGCACGTCGTCAACAACAACGCCCACTTCCACCACGAGAGGAGAGGAACCATCATGAACGGAGCAAGCTCTACCGCGCGTCGTACCGCGCTCGCCCTGGCGCTCGCCGCCGTCGGCGCATCGGCCTCGGCGGCCGAACTCACGGTCGTCAACTTCGGCGGCGCGAACGGCGACGCGCAGAAGGCCGCGTTCAACCAGCCGTTCGAGAAGGCCACCGGCAACAAGGTCACGGCCGTCGAATACAACGGCGAGCAGGCGAAAGTGAAGGCGATGGTCGAGGCGAAGCACGTCAACTGGGACGTGGTGGAGGTCGAATCGGGCGACCTGAACCGCGGCTGCGACGAAGGGCTGTACGAGAAGCTCGACTGGTCGAAGATCGCGAAGAAATCGGACCTGATTCCGGAAGCGCCGCAGGTGTGCGGCGTCGGCTTCTTCGTGTGGTCGACCGCGCTGTCGTACAACGCGGACAAGCTGAAGACCGCGCCGACCGGCTGGGCCGATTTCTGGAACGTGAAGAAATTCCCCGGCAAGCGCGGGATGCGCAAGGGCGCGCGCTACAACCTCGAGTTCGCGCTGATGGCCGACGGCGTCGCGACGAAGGACGTGTACAAGGTGCTCGGCACGAAGGCCGGCCAGGACCGCGCGTTCAAGAAGCTCGACGAGCTGAAGCCGTACATCCAGTGGTGGGAAGCCGGCGCGCAGCCGCCGCAGTTCCTGGTGGCCGGCGACGTCGTGATGTCGACCGCGTACAACGGCCGCATCGACGCCGCGCAGAAGGAAGGCAAGAACCTGAAGGTCGTGTGGAACGGCAGCATCTACGACCTCGACTACTGGGCGATTCCGAAGGGCTCGCCGAACAAGGCGCTCGCCGAGCAGTACATCGCGTACACGCTGACGCCGAAGCCGCAGCAGGCGTATGCGCAGCACATCGCGTACGGCCCGGCCAACGTCGCGGCGATCAAGTCGCTCGATGCGAAGACGCTCGCGAACCTGCCGAACTCGCCGGCCAACGGCAAGAACGCGGTGCTGGAGGACATCGGTTTCTGGACCGACCACAGCGACGAGCTCGAGCAGCGCTTCGCCGCGTGGGCGACGAAGTAACCGCTACTCAGGCGTCCTGATGCAACCTGCCGCGCGGCGCAGCGAACGCGCCGCGCGGCATTCCGCCGGATCGAGCCCGGCCGGAGAGAACCGTTGAACACGATGACGATCGCTCCTTCCTCGCCGTCGACAGCCGCGCTCAAGCGCGAACTGAAGGCCGCCGAGGCCCGCAAGCGCACGATGGCGCTGCTGCTGATCGCGCCGCTCGCGATCTTCCTGCTGCTCATCTTCGTCGTGCCGATCGGCACGCTGCTCACGCGCGCGGTGCAGAACCCCGAGATCGCGACCGCGCTGCCGAACACGATCGCCGCGCTGTCGGGCTGGGACCGCAAGGCGCCGCCGTCCGACGCCGCGTATGCCGCGCTCGCCGCCGACATGACGAAGGTCGCCGACAGCGAGGCGATGGGCGCGCTCGCGCGGCGCCTGAACACCGAGATTCCCGGCTATCGCTCGCTCGTCGCGAAGACGGCGCGTGCGATGCCGCTGAAGGGCGATGGGAGCGCGGGCGACACGGCGCTGACGCCCGCGCAGACGCGCGCGAAACTGATCGAGCTCGATTCGCGCTGGGGCGATGCCGCGTACTGGCAGTCGATCGCGAAGAACGGCAGCCAGGTGTCGCCGTTCTACCTGCTCGCCGCGCTCGACCACAAGCAGGACGGCTTCGGCCATATCGTGCAGGCCGACCCGGATCAGTCGATCTATCTCGCGATCTTCGGCCGCACGTTCGTGATCGGCGTCGCCGTCACGCTGTTCGCGCTGCTGCTCGGCTATCCGCTCGCATACTGGATTTCGACGCTGTCGGAGCGCCGCGCGAACCTCGTGATGATCTTCGTGCTGATTCCGTTCTGGACGTCGGTGCTGGTGCGCGTCGCCGCGTGGATCGTGCTGCTGCAGAGCGAGGGGCTCGTGAACAAGGCGCTGATCGGCAGCGGGCTGATCTCGCATCCGCTGACGCTGCTGTTCAACCGTGTCGGCGTGTACATCTCGATGACGCACATCCTGCTGCCGTTCATGATCCTGCCGCTGTACAGCGTGATGAAGTCGATTCCGCCGACCTACCAGCGCGCGGCCGTGTCGCTCGGCAGCCATCCGTTCGCCGCGTTCTGGCGCGTGTACGTGCCGCAGACCTATCCGGGCGTCGGCGCCGGCGCGCTGCTCGTGTTCATCCTCGCGATCGGCTACTACATCACGCCCGCGCTGCTCGGCGGCCCGAACGACCAGATGGTCAGCTACTACGTCGCGTACTTCACGAACGTGACGATCAACTGGGGCATGGCGTGTGCGCTCGGCGGGCTGCTGCTCGCGGCGACGCTCGTGCTGTATGCGGTGTACGGGCGCTTCACGCGCACCAACGTGAGTCTCGGCTGAGCGCCGGGCACAGGGAAACGGGAAGGGGATGCCCACCATGAAACTCGCCAGGCCGCTGTTCGCGCCGCACATGTCGTTCGTCGAGCGCGCGTGGTACGTCGCGCTGCGCGTGCTCGTCGTGCTGACGCTGCTGTACCTGATCCTGCCGGTGCTCGCGATCGTACCGCTGTCGTTCTCGTCGAGCACGTTCCTCGTGTATCCGATTCCCGGCTTCTCGACGCGCTGGTACGAGAACCTGATCGCATCCGACGAATGGCGGATGGCCGCGAAGAACAGCTTCATCGTCGCGCCGTCGGCGACCGTCGTCGCGACCGTGCTCGGCACGCTCGCCGCGATCGGCCTCACCAAGGCCGACTTCCGCGGCAAGGGGCTGCTGATGGCCGTGCTGCTGTCGCCGATGATCGTGCCCGTCGTCGTGGTCGGCGTCGGCATGTACCTGTTCTTCGCGCCGCTCGGGCTCGCGAATACCTACACCGGGCTGATCGCCGCGCACGCGGCGCTCGGCGTGCCGTTCGTCGTGACGACGGTTGCGGCAACGCTGCAGGGCTTCAACCAGAACCTGGTGCGCGCAAGCCTGTCGCTCGGCGCGAATCCCGTCACGACGTTCTTTCGCGTGACGCTGCCGGTGATCGCGCCGGGCGTGATGTCGGGTGCGTTGTTCGCGTTCGCGACGTCGTTCGACGAAGTCGTCGTCACGCTGTTCCTCGCCGGCGCGGACCAGACGACGCTGCCGCGCCAGATGTTCACCGGGATCCGCGAGAACATCAGCCCGACGATCGCCGCGCTCGCGACGATCCTGATCATCTTCTCGACGAGCCTGCTGCTCGCGCTCGAATGGCTGCGCGGCCGCAACGCGCGGCGCGCGGTGTCGTAACGGCGTGCACGTGTAACGGTCGGCGGGATGCCGGCTCGTCGAGCCGCCCGCCAGCCATCCCCTGATCGTTGCGTCCTCAACGATGCCGCACGTCGCATGCGGCACGCCGAACCTTTCGTTTCGCTGACTGGCGACGCAGTTGCCTGCACGTTCGATGCGGCTCTGCAACAATACGGCTCGCGGTGCCGCGCGTTCCGTTCCTGCCGCACGGAACGTCCGTTGCCGCGCCGCTCAATCCGCGACGCCGTGCGTCGCTCGTCAGCCGAGCCTCATCTTGTCCGAATTCGCTTCTTCCGCCGGCGCCCGTGAGCCGGCCGTCAACTGGCGCGCGATGTCCGCCGTGCTGCTCGCCGTCGCGCTCGCGACGCTCGACACCGCGATCGCGAACACCGCGCTGCCCGCGATCGCCGCCGACCTGCACGCGTCGCCGGCCGCGTCGGTGTGGATCATCAATGCGTACCAGCTCGCGATGGTCGCGACGCTGCTGCCGTTCGCGTCGCTCGGCGACATCGTCGGCCACAAGCGCGTGTATGTCGCGGGGCTCGCGGTGTTCACGCTCGCGTCGCTCGGCTGCTCGCTCGCGGCGACGCTGCCGCAGCTGACGGCAGCGCGGATCGTGCAGGGCTTCGGCGCGAGCGCGATCATGAGCGTAAACGTCGCGCTGATCCGCAACCTGTTTCCCGCGCACCGGCTCGGGCGCGGCGTCGGGTTCAACGCGCTCGTCGTCGGCGTGTCGTTCGCGGTGGGGCCGACGATCGCGTCGCTGATCCTGTCGGTGGCCGCATGGCCGTGGCTGTTCGCGGTCAACGTGCCGCTCGGCGTGCTCGCGCTCGCCGTCGCGATTCCGTCGCTGCCGCAGACGGCGCGCGGCAAGCATGCATTCGATCCGCTCGCCGCGCTGTTCAACGTGATCACGTTCGCGTCGCTGATCTTCGCGCTCGGCGAATTCGCGCAGCGCGGGCCGCTGTCCGTCGTGTTCGCGGCCGCCGCCGTCGCGCTCGCGTTCGGCTGGCTGCTGATCCGCCGTCAGGCCGGACACCCGGCGCCGATGCTGCCGGTCGACCTGTTCCGGCGTCCGGTGTTCACGCTGTCCGCGCTGACGGCCGTGTGCGCGTTCGCCGCGCAGGGGCTCGCGTTCGTGTCGCTGCCGTTCTATTTCGAAACCGTCCTGCATCGCAGTGCGGTGGAAACCGGCTTCCTGATGACGCCGTGGTCGGCGATCGTCGCGCTCGCCGCGCCGATCGCGGGCCGCTTGTCCGATCGCTATCCGCCCGGATTGCTCGGGGCGATCGGGCTCGCGCTGCTGAGCGCGGGGATGGTGTCGCTCGCCGCGCTGCCGGCGGCGCCGGGCGTCGTCGACATCGGCTGGCGGATGATGCTGTGCGGCGCGGGCTTCGGATTCTTCCAGTCGCCGAACCTGAAGGCGCTGATGTCGAGCGCGCCGCCCGAGCGCAGCGGCGGTGCGAGCGGGATCATTGCGACCGCGCGGCTGATCGGACAGGCGACCGGCGCGGCGCTCGTCGCGTTGTCGTTCGGGATCGCGGGGCGGCACGGGCCGACGCTCGCGCTGATGCTCGGTGCGGGCTTCGCCGGAGCCGCGAGCGTCGCGAGCGGGCTGCGGCTTTTCGCGCCGTCGCATCGGGCCGGCGCGCCCGTTGCGTCGGTGCCGGTGAAGGAGCCCGCGGCGGAGTAGCGTCGCCCTTGAAGCCGCTGCCTGAATGTCCCGGGCCGGCGCGCGACGAACGCCGCCGCGCGCCGGCCGGTCACGTCACATCACGTCATGCTCAGAAGCCGCCCGTCTGGATCAGCTTGTTGAGGTTCGCGATGTTCAGGCTGCCGAAGCCGGTCGGGTAGTCCCAGCCGGTGCCGGCGGTGTAGCCATAGCCCTGATAGCCGTTGTTCCCCGACACGACGTCATAGCGCACGAGCGACGGGTTCGACGGAATGTCCGCATAGAACTTGCCGGCCGGGAAACCGAGGCCCGTGCCGTTCGCCGCGAGCAGACGCGCCCAGAAGCCGGTGAAGATCGGCGCGGCGAGGCTCGTGCCGCCGATCTGCTGCAGCTGGCCGTAGTTGTAGATGTACGCGCCCGTGCTCTGCGCGGCGTCGAACGACACATCGGGCAACTGACGGTTGCTGCCCGACTGCCACGACGGCGCCGGCAGGATCGTGCTGACGCCGCCGCCCGTCGCCCATAGCTTGCCGTTGCCGTCGAGGCCTTCGTTCCACACGGTTTCATTCGAGAACGCGCCGGCCGACGTCGTGTACAGCGTCGTGCCGCCGATCGCGAGCACGTGCGGCGACGCGGCCGGCCACGACACCGTGTAGTTCGCGCCGTCCGGATAGCCGCGGTTGTTGCATTCGTACACGCCTTCGTCGCCCGACGACACCGAGAATGTCTGGCCCTGCGCGGCGGCCGTCGTGAAGATCTGTTCCTCGGCGTCGAGCGTGCCGTCCGCGTTCGCGTCGGTTTCGCACCAGCCGAGCGACACGTTGATCACCTTCGCGGTGTTGTCCGACACCGCCCGGTTGAACGCCTGCGTGAGCCCGGTGTTGCCGGCCGCGTTCAGGTCCGCCATGTAGAACACGAGCTTGCCGACCTGGCCGCCGGCCGAGCCGACGATCGACTGGCTGTCGAGATCCCATTCGCCCTGGCCTTCCTGGTCGTCGCTGTAGCTGCCGGTCGTGCCGGTGCCGTTGGTCTTCACGGTCTGGGTCGTGACCGTGCCGTAACCGTTGCTCGACGTGAACTGCTTCAGGTCCTGGAGCGTCTGCGATACGCCGCCGATCGTGACGATCCCGACCGTCACGCCCGCCGCGGTCGGCACGCCGGTCGCGTTGTAGAGGCCGGGGAATTCCTTCGGATAATGGCCGGTGGCCGTGCCGGCCGCGAGCGCCTGCGGCTTCGCGACGTTGCCGATGCGCAGCATCGGTCTTGCGCGTGCGACGTTCTGCAGCCCGAGCACCGAGCCGACGATGTCGCCGAGCGCGCGCGGCACCTGCGCGGTCGACGCATTCGCGAAGCCCGAGCGGCCCGCATACTCGAAATGCACGAGCGACGTGTTGAACGCGGTCTTCACCGTACCGGCCGTGCCGCGCGCGGACACCAGCAGCCGGTTCGGCGCGACCTCGATGTTCACGAAGCCGCTCTTGCGCAGGTAGTCGACGACCGACTTCACCTGCGCGTCGGTCGGCGCATAGTGGGCGAGGAACTGCTCGTGCGTCAGGTACTGCCGATAGTGCGCGTTGCCGGGCCGGTTCACGTCGTGCGCGAGCTGCTTGAGCTGCGCGGCATTGCGCAGCTTCAGGCTGACGACGACGTCGGCCGTTTCGCCGGCCGCGAGCTCGAGCGACGGCGCCGCGCTGCGCGCCGTCAGTTGCGGGCCGGTCAGAAAGGCCTTCGTGTGAGTGTCGACCCAGTCCGTCGTCGCATGCGCGGCGCCGGCCGCGAACACGAGCGGCCACGCGCACGCGAAGCGGCGGGGCGACGGAATAGGAAGGGCAAACCGGGCGTTCCTTTTCATCGGGAGTCCTTTTTAGGAGAGACGACGTTGCTGGAAGCCCCGGCCCTTGTGGGGCCGCGAGCGGTGACGAGCGTAGGGCGTCGGTGCCGTTCAGGTAGCTGCCAGTTTTCATAGCTGTCAGTTCTGACATCGGCGTGCTCGCGCGCCCGCGATGGGCCGTTCACGCATGCCGCAGCGGCGGCCGGCAAAGGGAACCGGTTCGCCGCACGAACGCGCGACGGTCGGCGACGTTTGCACGCGCGACTCGTTCGTTGCGGTATCGGAATGTGCGCGATCGCGGGAGCGTTTCGCCGTGCGCGTGCATCGCCGAAGACCGGGCGTGCGCGTATCGCAAGTTGCACTATGTGGTCACGTGCCGCCGCTGCGCGTATGCGACTGCGTCCCGGTACGATGAGACGCAAAGACGGCGCCGGTCGAACGCGTCCGTTTCCCGAAGTGTGGAACAGCGCATGGCCGAGTCTTGCAGCGCGCTTTCGGTTCGCGGGGCGCATCACCGCATTAGAGGAGATGCTCGAGTTCGGATGGCGGCGCCGCATCGGCAGGCGCCCGATGTCCTCACCAGCCGGCTAGCCACCGCTCGGCGCTCCGCGACGAACGGGCCAAGCGACCCGAGCGACGGGCGTCCCGAAATTCCTCCTTGACGCTTCCCGATCAGCCGCTATCCTTCAATCCATAACCACCAGGTTATGTATTCGACCATGCAAAACGCTCCCGACATGCTGTTCCGGACACTCGCCGATCCGACGCGCCGCGCGCTCTTCGAGCGGCTGTGCGCGGAGGGCGAGCTGACGGTTGCCGCGCTGACGGCCCGCGCCGGCGTGTCGCAGCCGGCGGTATCGAAGCATCTGGGCGTACTGAAGCAGGCCGGGCTCGTGAGCGACCGCCACGAAGGCCGGCAGACGCATTACAGCGCGCAACCGCAGGCGCTGACTCCGTTGATCGACTGGACCAGCCAGATGGCGGGCTTCTGGCAGAACCGGTTCGACGCTCTCGAAGATCTGCTCAACAGGATGGACCAGTGATGAACCAGGCCAATACCGAAACGCGTACCGTCGTCGTCGAACGGGAACTGTCGCATCCGCCGGAGAAGATCTGGCGCGCGCTCACGCAGCCGCACCTGATCGAGGCGTGGCTGATGCAGAGCGATTTCGAGCCCGTCGCGGGCCGCGCGTTCAGTTTCCGCGCGGACTGGGGTTCGGTCGACTGCACGGTGCTGACGATCGAGCCGGAGCGCGTGCTCTCCTATACGTGGGCCGCTTACGGCCTCGAAAGCGTCGTCACGTGGACGCTCGCGCCGACGCCGCGCGGCACGCTGTTGCGGATGGAGCAGGCCGGCTTCCGCACGGACCAGGAGCAGGCATACCGCGGTGCGCAGCACGGGTGGGCGCAGTTCTTCGCGTCGCTCGAACAGGTGCTGGCGCGTCCCGACGAAGGCACGGAGGCCCGCGCATGAGCACGACCGACCTGACGCCGTCGGAGCGCATCGACGCGCTGATCGCCGGCATCGCCGACTGGCGCGGCAAGACTTTCGCGGACCTGCGCCAGACGATCCTCGACGCGCAAGCGGGCATCGTCGAGGAATGGAAATGGATGGGCAGCCCCGTTTGGTCGTGCGACGGGATGATCGCAGTGGCGAACGCGCACAAGGGCAAGGTGAAGGTGACCTTCATGCACGGTGCGAAGCTGGCCGATCCCGACCGGTTGTTCAACGACGGTCTCGACGGCAACGCGCGGCGTGCGATCGACTTCTTCGAAGGCGACCGGATCGACAAGCGGGCGTTGCAGAATCTCGTGCGCGCGGCGATCGAATACAACCGCACGCATCTGAAGAAGAACGCGCGGTCGGGTTCCTCCGCGGGCGCGAAGGCGCGAACCAGCAAGACGGCGTGACGCGCGAGCCGGATCCCGGCCGGTGACGTTCCGCGAAAGCGGGGCGGCCGCCGCCGTGCGATCGGCACTGCGCCAACCGCCGACCGCCGCACGAAAAAAAGCCCGACACGAGGTCGGGCATCCAAATCGGCCGCAACCGCCCGCGAGGCGGCTGCGGCACCTGCAAAGGCAGGACGCTTACGCTGCGAGCAGCGAGCGCAGCACGAACGGCAGGATCCCGCCGTGCTTGTAGTAGTCGACTTCGATCGGCGTATCGATGCGCAGCAGCACCGGCACGCGCGTCGTTTCGCCGTTCTTGCGATGAATCACGAGCGTGACGTCCTGCTGCGGCTTGAAGTCGTCGCCGAGGCCTTCGATGTCGTAGGTCTCTTCGCCGGTGATGCCGAGCGACTGGATGCTGTCCGCGCCCTTGAACTGCAGCGGCAGCACGCCCATGCCGACGAGGTTCGAGCGGTGGATGCGCTCGAAGCTGCGTGCGATCACGGCCTTCACGCCGAGCAGTTGCGTGCCCTTCGCGGCCCAGTCGCGCGACGAGCCCGTGCCGTACTCTTCGCCCGCGAACACGACGGTCGGCGTGCCGGCGTCGACGTACTTCATCGCCGCATCGTAGATCGACAGCTGTTCGCCGCTCGGCTGGTGAATCGTCAGGCCGCCCTCGACGCGCGTGCCGTCCGCCTTCGCCGGGATCATCAGGTTCTTGATCCGGACGTTCGCGAAGGTGCCGCGCATCATCACGTCGTGGTTGCCGCGGCGCGAGCCGTAGCTGTTGAAGTCGGCCTTCTGCACGCCGTTTTCCTTCAGCCACTTGCCTGCCGGCGAGTCTTCCTTGATCGAGCCTGCCGGGCTGATGTGGTCGGTCGTGACCGAGTCGCCGAAGATGCCCAGTGCGCGCGCGCCCTTGACGGTCGGGATCGCCGCGGCCGGCTCCATCGAGAAGTCGTTGCCGAAGAACGGCGGCTCCGCGATGTAGGTCGACTTCGGCCAGTCGTAGACCTGGCCCGTCTCGCCCTCGATCTTGCTCCAGAGGTCGCCCTTCTTGGTCAGCTTCGAGTAGTTGTCCTCGAACTTCTTCGGATCGAGCGCGAACTTCAGCAGCGCATGAATTTCCTCGCTGGTCGGCCAGATGTCGCCGAGGTAGATGTCGTAGCCGTCCTTGCCCTTGCCGACCGGCTCGGTCATCAGGTCGCGCGTGATGTTGCCGGCGATCGCGTACGCGACGACGAGCGGCGGCGACGCGAGGAAGTTCGCGCGGATGTTCGGGTGGATGCGCGCTTCGAAGTTACGGTTGCCCGACAGCACGGCCGCCGCGACGATGTCGTTCTTCGTGATCGCTTCGTTCAGTTCCGGCGTCAGGTCGCCCGCGTTGCCGATACAGGTCGTGCAGCCGTACGCCGCGACTTCGAAGCCGAGCTTCGCGAGGTAGGGCAGCAGGCCCGTCTTCGTCAGGTACTCGGTGACGATCCGCGATCCCGGCGCGAGCGACGTCTTGATGTGCGGCGCGACGGTCAGGCCGGCTTCGACGGCCTTCTTCGCGAGCAGGCCGGCGGCCAGCAGCACGCTCGGGTTCGACGTGTTCGTGCACGACGTGATCGCGGCGATCAGCACGTCGCCGTTCTTCACGTCGACGCCGTTGCTCGTCGTGTACTGCGCGTTCAGGTCGTCAGCCTTCTTCGCGAAGCCGTTCTCCGCGACCGGCTTCGAGAACAGCTCGGTGAACGTCGACTTGACGTTGCCGATCTCGATGCGGTCCTGCGGGCGCTTCGGGCCGGCCAGCGACGGTGCGACCGTCGCGAGGTCGAGCGTCACCGTCTTCGTGTAGTCGATGTCGCCGGCGTTCGGAATGCCGAACAGGTTCTGCGCCTTGAAGTAGTTTTCGAACGCGGCGATCTCGGCCTTCGTGCGGCCCGTGCCTTCGAAGTACTCGATCGTCTTTTCGTCGACCGGGAAGAAGCCCATCGTCGCGCCGTATTCCGGCGCCATGTTGCCGATCGTCGCGCGGTCCGGCAGCGACAGCGAGCGCGTGCCTTCGCCGAAGAACTCGACGAACTTGCCGACGACCTTTTCCTTGCGCAGCATTTCGGTGATCGTCAGCACCAGGTCGGTCGCCGTCACGCCTTCGCGCAGCCTGCCCTTCAGCTCGACGCCGACGACGTCCGGCGTCAGGAAGTACACCGGCTGGCCGAGCATGCCGGCTTCGGCCTCGATGCCGCCCACGCCCCAGCCGACCACGCCGATGCCGTTGATCATCGTCGTGTGGCTGTCGGTGCCGACGAGCGTGTCCGGGTAGTACACGGTGTCGCCGCCTTCCGCCTTCTTGTGGACGCCGCGCGCGAGATATTCGAGGTTCACCTGGTGGACGATGCCCACGCCCGGCGGCACGACCTTGAACGTGTCGAACGCCTGCATGCCCCACTTCATGAACTGGTAGCGCTCGTTGTTGCGCTGGAATTCCAGCTTCATGTTCAGGTCGAGCGCGTCCTTCTGGCGGAAGTAGTCGATCTGGACCGAGTGGTCGACGACGAGATCGACCGGCACCAGCGGCTCGATCTTCTTCGGATTCTTGCCCGAACGCTCGGCGACACCGCGCATGGCCGCGATGTCGGCGAGCAGCGGCACGCCGGTGAAGTCCTGCAGCACCACACGCGACACCACGAACGGAATCTCGTCGACGCGCTTCGCGGTCGGCTGCCAGTTCGCGAGCTGCTCGATGTGCTCTTCGGTGATCTTCTTGCCGTCGTAGTTGCGCAGCACGGACTCGAGCACGATACGGATCGACACCGGCAGGCGCTCGATCTTCGTCTTCAGTTCCTTGCCGAGCTGCGGCAGCGAGTAGAACTTGCCTTTGCCGGAACCGCTGTCGAATTCCTTGAGGGTCTTGTGGAGATTGTGGGCCATGGTGATTTTCCTGGGTTTAAGGCTAGGAAACTACGTGTCCTGTAGATGACGGCTATATCACATACAAGTCGACGTACTCATTGACCGGCATCGCTTCGAGCTTTGCCTGGTCCAGCGACACGTCGAGAATCGCTTGTTGCTGCTTTGCCGGGAAACGGCGGGCAAGGTTGGTCCGGAATTTCTCGATCAGCAGCGGGATGCCGTCCGCACGGCGTCGCTGATGGCCGATCGGGTATTCGACCGCCACTTCGGCAAGCGTCGATCCGTCCGCGAACTCGATCGTCAATGCATTCGCGATCGAGCGCTTCGCGGGGTCATGGTAATCCTTCGTGAACTGCGGATCCTCGACGCACACGGTTTTCGCGCGCAGCGCGTCGATGCGCGGATCGGCGGCGACCGCGTCTTCGTAATCGGCCGCGGTCAGCCGGCCGAACAGCAGCGGCACGGCGACCATGTACTGGATGCAGTGATCGCGGTCGGCGGGGTTCGCGAGCGGCCCCTGCTTGTCGATGATGCGCAGCGCGGCCGCGTGCGTGCGGATCGTGATCCGGCTGATGTCGGCGGCCGTGCGGCCGGCCGCGGCGAGCAGCGCGTGCAGCTGCAGCGCGGCCTCGGCGGCCGTCTGCGCGTGGAATTCGGCGGGGAACGCGATCTTGAACAGCACGTTCTCCATCACGTACGTGCCGTACGGGCGCTGGAACCGGAACGGCTGTCCGTTGAACAGCACGTCGTAGAAGCCCCAGGTTTTCGCGGTGAGCGCCGACGGATAGCCCATCTCGCCGGTTTTCGCGATCAGCGCGAGGCGCACCGCGCGGGACGTCGCGTCGCCGGCCGCCCACGACTTGCGCGAACCGGTGTTCGGCGCGTGGCGGTAGGTGCGCAGCGCGTGGCCGTCGACGAACGCGTTGGATACCGCGTTGATCAGTTCGTCGCGCGTGAGCCCGAGCAGGCGGCCGACGACGGCCGTCGACGCGACCTTCACGAGCAGCACGTGGTCGAGCCCGACCGCGTTGAACGAATTTTCGAGCGCGAGGCAGCCCTGGATCTCGTGGGCCTGGATCATCGCGACGAGCACGTCGCGCATCGTAAGCGGCAGCCTGCCGGCCGCGACGGCCGTGCGGGACAGCCAGTCGGCCGTCGCCAGGATCCCGCCGAGATTGTCGGACGGATGCCCCCATTCGGCGGCGAGCCAGGTGTCGTTGAAGTCCAGCCAGCGGATCATCGCGCCGATGTCGAACGCGGCCTGGACCGGATCGAGCTGGAAGGACGTGCCGGGCACCTTCGCGCCGTTCGGCACGATCGTGCCGGGCACGACGGGGCCGAGCAGCTTGGTGCAGGCGGGGTAGGACAGCGCCTCGAGTCCGCATCCGAGCGTGTCGATCAGGCAATGACGCGCCGTCTCCAGCGCAAGCGCGCTGTCGATGCCGGTGTTCAGCACGTAGTCGACGATATCGACGAGTACCGAATCCGGAGCGGGGCGGACGTTGGAGACCGAGGCGGACATCGAGGAGCCTGGGGGGGGACGCGCTTAGTTCGTTGCCGGCTTCAGCTCGTTCGACTGCGTCGGCGCCGCGTTGCCTTGTGCCATTTCCGGCGTTACGCATTCGTCGGCGAGACGCTCGCCGCCGTTCGCGTCGCTGAACAGCATCGCCTTGCTCGGGATCACGACCAGCTTGAAGCCGGCGGCCGGATCGTAGAACGTGTCCGCGCCGGTCGTCGTCGCTTCGCGCGGCAGCTTGTAGTTCTTCTTCGCCCAGTGGACCGTGACCACCTGGTCGCGCTTCATGTCGCCGGCGAGGTCGAACGACAGGCCTTCCTTGCACGACCACTTGACTGCGCCGTCCGGCACCGGATCGACCTTGGCCGCGGCACGTGCCTGGGCCTTCTTGCTGCGCGGAACGATGCGCTTGGCCGGTGCCGGGCGCTTGGCCGTCTTCTTCGCGGTCGTTGCCGTGCCCTGCGCGAACGCGCTCGGAGCCGACACCAGCATCGTGGCGGACAACGCGCCGATGGCGGTAGCGATCAGGAGTTTCTTCATGGAGTCAGAACCTTTCGATTATCAGTTGACAAGGGCCGGCGGCTGACACCGCCGGCCGGTTTGAAACTGCACGCGCCCCGGAAGCGCGCAGCGGCCGCTATTTTCACCTATTTGGCCGCGCATATTTCAGGTTTTCGGGCTCCGTTACGTTTTTTGTCGTTTCGCACACCTGTCGCCGGTTCGCGCGCCGCGCGTCGATGAAATGCATGTGTCGGCGCGCGCTCACCGCGCGTCCCCGGCGGCCGGGCCGAACAGCGGCGCGGCTTCGGCCGGAACCGGCTGGCCGGTCGCCTTCGCGCGGCGCAGCACCGACCAGTAATAGCGGTAGCTCGCGCGGTCGTGCAGTGTGTCGCCGTGGCGCGTCGGGCCCCAGTCGGCGGCCTGCGCGGCCAGCAGGATCTCGGCGGCTAACGCGACTTCATCGGTGCGCGGCGCGAACGCGTCGACGATCGGCCGGATCTGCGCGGGGTGGATGCTCCACATCCGCGTGAACGCGAATTCGTCGCGCGCGCGGCGGGCGTCGGCGGCGACGACGTCCATGTCGCGCACCTCGGTCGTCACGTTGTGCGACGGCGTCTTGCCGTGCGCATGGCAGGCCGCCGCGATTTCCAGCTTCGCGCGGCGCACGAGCGGATGGTCGAACTGGCCCGGCGAGCGCATCGCCGCATCGGGAATCGCGCCGTGGTGCGCGGACACGAAGTCCATCAGCCCGAAACTCAGCGTGCCGACGAGCGGCAGCGCGGCGAGGGCGGCGGCCTGCGCGAGCGCGCCGTGCGTCTCCACCAGCACGTCGACGGGGATCGGCTGCGCGAGGCCGAGCTCGCGGCGCGTGCCTTCGATGAACGCGATCATTTCGGCCGCGTCGGCCGCGCTCGCGATCTTCGGCAGCGTGATGTAGGCCGGCGCGCGCGCGGCGCGCAGCACGATGCGCACGTCGTCGCGCCAGTGGGAATGGGAAAAGTCGTGGATGCGGACGCCGATGCGTCCGAAGCGGTTCTCGGCGCTGCCGAGGAGGTCGGCGACGAGCTGCGCGTGCGCCGCTTCCTGGCCGACGGAGGCGCCGTCCTCGCAGTCGAGCGTGATGTCGAACACGGGGCCGAGTTCGGCCTGGAGCGCGAGCGACTTGCGCATCAGCTTCTCGCTGCCCGCGTAGTGATCGCAGCAGGGCAGGATCGCGGGCGGGGACGCCCCGTCGTACAGCACTTGTGCAGGAGTGAGCGCGGACATCTCTTCTACGTCAAGGAAGCGGCCAACGTGGAGAAAATCGGATTCGGGCGCGCTCTGGGCCGGCGCGGGACGCGCGTCGAGCGGCAGAACGTGCCCGGATCGGATCGGGCGGCGGGCCGGCTGCAGGCCCGCCGCTCGTGCCGTGACCGGCCGCCCGCAGGCGGGCCGGCCATGCAGCCTGCTTAGTTCTTCAGCAGGTGAGCGACGCCGTCGCGCTCTTCGAGCAGCTCGGCCAGCGTGCCGTCCATCTTCTCGCGCGAGAATGCGTCGATCTCGAGGCCTTCGACGCGCTTGTACTCGCCGTTTTCGCAGGTGACCGGCACGCCGTAGATGATGTCTTCGGGGATGCCGTACGAGCCGTCCGACGGGATGCCCATCGTGACCCACTTGCCGTTCGTGCCGAGGACCCAGTCACGCACGTGGTCGATCGCCGCGTTCGCTGCCGACGCTGCCGACGACAGGCCGCGCGCTTCGATGATCGCCGCGCCGCGCTTGCCGACGGTCGGGATGAACGTGTCGCGGTTCCACACGTCGTCGTTGATCAGCTTCAGCAGCGATTCGCCTTCTGCGGTCGCGAAGCGGAAGTCCGGGTACATCGTCGGCGAGTGGTTGCCCCACACGGCGAGCTTCTCGATCGATGCGACCGGCTTGCCCGACTTGGCTGCCAGTTGCGACAGCGCGCGGTTGTGGTCGAGGCGCAGCATCGCCGTGAAGTTCTTCTTCGGCAGGTCCGGCGCCGACTTCATCGCGATGTACGCGTTGGTGTTCGCCGGGTTGCCGACGACCAGCACCTTCACGTCGCGGCTCGCGACTTCGTTCAGCGCGGCGCCCTGGACCGTGAAGATCTCGGCGTTCGCCGACAGCAGGTCCTTGCGCTCCATGCCCTTCGAGCGCGGACGTGCACCGACCAGCAGCGCGACGTCTGCATCCTTGAATGCAACCTTCGGATCGTCGGTGATCACGACGCCCGCGAGCAGCGGGAACGCGCAATCGTCGAGTTCCATCACGACGCCTTTGACGGCGGCTTGGGCTTGCGGGAGGTCGAGCAGTTGCAGGATGACCGGCTGGTCCTTGCCGAGCAGGTCGCCGTTCGCGATGCGGAACAGCAGGGAGTAAGCGATTTGACCTGCGGCGCCGGTGACGGCAACGCGCTTTGCGGGCTTAGCCATTGAAAATCTCCAGGACGGGTGAAGCGGTGGACGCTAGGCAAAACGCCATTCTATGCGCGTTACGCGTAGCGTTGCATTGAAGCAGGGCGGAGGACTCGCGAAAGGCAGACGCGGTGAACCTGGAGACGGCCGTGGCACGTAGCCGGGGACGCGTTTTGCACCCGCGAACCCTTGCTCGCCCCGGAGTGTAGGAGCCGCCGCGCCCAAAGTCAAACGGTATCATATGTCTTATATAAGACAGATGTTTTGCGGAATTTGAGTGGACGGAAAAGCGCGGTTTGTGATGAAATGCGCGCCATGACATCGAACCAGGCGAACAACGCGAATCCAACCGGCGCAGGCGGCCCAGGGCAGCCGGGCGCGGGCGATTCCGTGCCGGCCCCGGCGGCCGCGACGTCGCCGACGTTCAGTCCTTTATACCAGCAGATCAAGTCGTTGATCACGCAGAGTCTCGAGTCCGGCGAATGGAAGCCGGGCGAGATCATCCCGAGCGAGGTGGAGCTCGCGGCCCGTTACAAGGTCAGCCAGGGCACCGTGCGCAAGGCGATCGACGAACTGGCCGCCGAAAACCTCGTGGTGCGGCGCCAGGGCAAGGGTACGTTTGTTGCAACGCACAATGAAGAGCGCGCGCAGTTCCGCTTCCTGCGGCTGCTGGCCGACGACGGTGCCGAGCATCCGCACGTGAGCCGCCTGCTCGAATGCCGGCGCCTGCGCGCGCCGGCCGAGATCGCCCGGCAGCTCGACCTGAAGCCGGCCGATCCGGTCGTGCAGGTGCGCCGCCTGCTGGAGTTCGAGAACGAAGCGACGGTGCTCGACGAGATCTGGCTGCCGGGCGCGATGTTCCGCGGGCTCACGTTCGAGCGGCTGAGCGAGTACAAGGGGCCGCTGTACGCAATGTTCGAGACGGAATTCGGCACGCGGATGATCCGCGCGACGGAGAAGATCCGCGCGGTCGCGGCGGAGCCGGCGGTGGCCGACCTGCTGCACGTGCCGGCGGGTTTTCCGCTGCTGTCGGTCGAGCGCGTGTCCTATACATACGGCGATCGCCCGGTGGAAGTGCGGCGCGGCTGGTATGTCACGACCGGGTATTACTATCACAATGACTTGAGCTGACGACGTATCGGCACAAGCAGCGTGTATGCGCGTTTCCCACGTTCGCGTAGCACGTTTCGGGCCGCCTTTATTCCCGTTCGCGTAACGATCCAGAGCAGACTTTCGCTGCAGCGCGATATAAAAAGGCGCTAAAATCGCGGATTAGTGTGACAACATAGTAGGGGTCTAGCATGACTGACGCAGTAAGAAAGCCGAGGCCGGAATACCGGAACATCGGAATCGGCGACATCACGTTGAAATATCGCATGCCCCTGGCGGCGATATTGTCGATTCTCCATCGTATCAGCGGCGCGCTGCTGTTCCTGTTCCTGCCGTTCCTGCTGTTCCTCTTCGATCAGAGCCTCACCTCCGAGCTCAGCTTCGAAGTCTTCAAGGCTTTCCTCTCCAACATCGTCGTCAAGCTGATCGTCCTCGCGCTGTCCTGGGCGTTCTTCCACCATTTCTGCGCCGGCATTCGCCACCTGCTGATGGACGTCAACCACGACGCCGTCTCGAAGGAAGGCGGCAAGCGGACGGCCGTCGTCGTCTTTGTCGTCTCGATCGCGCTGACGATCGCCATGGCACTCAAACTGTTCGGAGCATTCTAAGAAAATGGCAGCCAACAACCGAATCGGCTCGAAGCGCCTCGTCGTCGGCGCTCACTACGGCCTGCGCGACTGGCTCGCGCAGCGCGTCACCGCCACGATCATGGCGGTCTACACGGTCATTCTGCTCGTCCTGTTCTTCGGCGCGCACGACTTCTCGTACGAAGGCTGGGCATCGATCTTCTCCGCGCAATGGATGAAGCTCGCGACCTTCGTGACGCTGCTTTCCCTCTTCTACCACGCATGGGTCGGCGTGCGCGACATCTGGATGGACTACGTGAAGCCCGTCGGTGTGCGCCTGCTGCTGCAATCGCTGACCATCGTCTGGCTGCTCGCATGTGCGGGCTACGCCGCGCAGATTCTCTGGAGAGTGTAAAGAATGGCTGCAATCAAAACTTCCCTGCCGCGCCGCAAGTTCGACGTGGTGATCGTCGGCGCGGGCGGCTCGGGCTTGCGCGCAGCGCTGCAACTGTCGCGCGCGGGCCTGTCGGTCGGCGTGCTGTCGAAGGTGTTCCCGACCCGTTCGCACACGGTCGCCGCGCAAGGCGGCATCGGTGCGTCGCTCGGCAACATGAGCGAAGACAACTGGCACTTCCACTTCTACGACACGATCAAGGGCTCCGACTGGCTCGGCGACCAGGACGCGATCGAGTTCATGTGCCGCGAAGCACCGAACGTCGTGTACGAGCTGGAACACTTCGGCATGCCGTTCGACCGTAACGCGGACGGCACGATCTACCAGCGTCCGTTCGGCGGCCACACCGCGAACTACGGCGAGAAGCCGGTCCAGCGCGCCTGCGCGGCCGCAGACCGTACCGGTCACGCGCTGCTGCATACGCTGTACCAGCAGAACGTCGAGGCGAAGACGCAGTTCTTCGTCGAGTGGATGGCGCTCGACCTGATCCGCGACGCGGACGGCGACGTGCTCGGCGTGACGGCCCTCGAGATGGAAACGGGCGACGTCTACATCATGGAAGGCAAGACGACGCTGTTCGCGACGGGCGGCGCAGGCCGGATCTTCGCGGCATCGACGAACGCGTTCATCAACACCGGCGACGGCCTCGGCATGGCGGCCCGCTCGGGCGTCGCGCTGCAGGACATGGAGTTCTGGCAATTCCACCCGACCGGCGTGGCCGGCGCGGGCGTGCTGATCACCGAAGGCGTGCGCGGCGAAGGCGGTATCCTGCGCAACGCGAACGGCGAGCGCTTCATGGAACGCTACGCACCGACGCTGAAGGATCTGGCGCCGCGTGACTTCGTGTCGCGTTCGATGGACCAGGAAATCAAGGAAGGCCGCGGCGTCGGTCCGAACAAGGACCACGTGCTGCTCGACCTGTCGCACATCGGCGCCGAGACGATCATGAAGCGTCTGCCGTCGATCCGCGAGATCGCGCTGAAGTTCGCGAACGTCGACGCGATCAAGGAGCCGATCCCGGTCGTCCCGACGATCCACTACCAGATGGGCGGCATCCCGACCAACATCCACGGTCAGGTCGTCGGCACGTCGCGCGATCACAAGGAACCGATCAACGGCTTCTACGCAGTGGGCGAATGCTCGTGCGTGTCCGTGCACGGCGCGAACCGCCTCGGCACGAACTCGCTGCTGGACCTCGTCGTGTTCGGCCGTGCGGCCGGCAACCACATCGTCCAGCACGTGAAGAACCAGAAGGAACACAAGCCGCTGCCGGCGGATGCAGGCGAGTTCTCGCTGGCGCGCCTGAACAAGCTCGACAAGTCGAGCTCGGGCGAGTACACGCAGGACGTCGCGAACGACATCCGCGCAACGATGCAGAAGCACGCAGGCGTGTTCCGCACGTCGGCGCTGCTGAAGGAAGGCGTCGACCAGATGGCCGGCCTGAAGGAACGCGTGGAAAACATCCACCTGAAGGACAAGTCGAAGGTGTTCAACACCGCGCGCGTCGAAGCGCTCGAGCTGGAGAACCTGATCGAAGTCGCGCGCGCGACGATGGTCTCGGCGGAAGCACGCAAGGAAAGCCGCGGCGCGCACGCGCACAGCGACTTCGAACACCGCGACGACGAAAACTGGCTGCGCCATACGCTGTGGTACAGCGAAGGCGATCGCCTCGACTACAAGCCGGTTCAAATGAAGCCGCTGACGGTCGAATCCGTGCCGCCGAAGCCGCGCACGTTCTAAGCCGAGTCAAAGGAATCCGAAATGGCAAAACGCATTTTTGAAGTCTACCGCTACGATCCGGACAAGGACGCGGCACCGCGCATGCAGACGTACGAGCTCGAGATCAAGCATGAACGCATGCTGCTCGACGCACTGGTGAAGCTGAAGGCCGTGGACGAGACGCTGTCGTTCCGCCGCTCTTGCCGCGAAGGCGTGTGCGGTTCGGACGCGATGAACATCAACGGCAAGAACGGTCTCGCCTGCCTGACGAACCTGAACGACCTGCCGCAGAAGATCGTGCTGCGCCCGCTGCCGGGCCTGCCCGTCGTGCGCGACCTGATCGTC
Organism: Burkholderia sp. SR8; assembly: GCF_052851275.1. Taxonomy (NCBI): domain Bacteria; kingdom Pseudomonadati; phylum Pseudomonadota; class Betaproteobacteria; order Burkholderiales; family Burkholderiaceae; genus Burkholderia; species Burkholderia sp. SR8. The sequence continues at coordinate 146,188 of NZ_JAULUC010000002.1, read as the reverse complement.
GACATGACGCACTTCTTCAACCAGTATCACTCGATCAAGCCGTACCTGATCAACGACGCGCCGCCGCCGGAGAAGGAACGCCTCCAGTCGCCGGAAGAGCGCGACGAGCTCGACGGCGTGTACGAGTGCATTCTGTGCGCGAGCTGCTCGACGTCGTGCCCGAGCTTCTGGTGGAACCCGGACAAGTTCGTCGGCCCGGCCGGCCTGCTGCAGGCTTACCGCTTCATCGCGGACAGCCGCGACACCGCTACCGGCGAGCGTCTCGACAACCTGGAAGACCCGTACCGTCTGTTCCGTTGCCACACGATCATGAACTGCGTCGACGTTTGCCCGAAGGGGCTGAACCCGACGAAGGCGATCGGCAAGATCAAGGAACTGATGGTCCGCCGCGCGGTTTAAGTCGAGATGAGCGAAGAATCGCATCAATCCGACCCTCACCGCCGCGCGCGCCTGCGCTGGCGCGCGCGGCGGGGTCTGCTGGAGAACGACATCGTATTCGAGCGTTTCTTCAGCCGATACGAGCATGACCTCACCGATGCAGACGTAGGCGCGTTGTCGCGCCTGCTCGATCTGAGCGACAACGACCTGATGGACTTGCTCCTCGCGCGCAAGGAACCAGAGGGCGACCTAGACAGCCCGGACATTCACCGGCTGTTGGAGATGCTGCGCAACGTGTAACGCCAAGGTGTAACGCGTTGTGCCCGTTATCGAATCCCGTTTCTTTATTTCGATTGAGGATGTGCCATGACTCCGTCTGATGTTAAAGCCACGCTATCGTTCAGCGACAACTCGCCGAGCGTCGAAATGCCGATCTACAAGGGCACGATGGGCCCGGACGTGATCGACATCCGCAAGCTGTACGGCCAGACCGGCAAGTTCACGTATGACCCGGGCTTCATGTCGACGGCTTCGTGCAACTCCGCGATCACGTACATCGACGGCGACAAGGGCGAACTGCTGTACCGCGGCTACCCGATCGACAACCTCGCGCAGAACGCCGACTTCCTCGAGTCCTGCTACCTGCTGCTGAAGGGCGAGCTGCCGAACGCCGCACAGAAGAAGGAATTCGTCGACACCGTCACGAAGCACACGATGGTGCACGAGCAGATGCACTTCTTCTTCCGTGGCTTCCGCCGTGACGCGCACCCGATGGCGATCCTGGTCGCCGCAGTCGGCGCGCTGTCCGCGTTCTACCACGACTCGCTCGACATCAACGACCCGCGTCACCGTGAAGTGTCGGCGATCCGCATGATCGCGAAGCTGCCGACGCTCGTCGCGATGGCGTACAAGTACAGCATCGGCCAGCCGTTCGTGTATCCGAAGAACTCGCTGTCGTACAGCGCGAACTTCATGCACATGATGTTCTCGAACCCGTGCGAAGAGTACAAGGTCAACGACGTGCTCGTCCGCGCGCTCGACCGCATCCTGATCCTGCACGCCGATCACGAGCAGAACGCATCGACGTCGACGGTCCGCCTGGCCGGCTCGTCGGGCGCGAACCCGTTCGCGTGTATCGCTGCCGGTATCGCCTGTTTGTGGGGCCCGGCGCACGGCGGTGCGAACGAAGCCGCGCTGAACATGCTCGAGCAGATCGGCTCGCCGGACAACATCCCCGAATTCATCAAGCAGGTGAAGGACAAGAATTCGGGCGTGAAGCTGATGGGCTTCGGTCACCGCGTGTACAAGAACTACGACCCGCGTGCGAAGCTGATGCGCGAAACGTGCTACGAAGTGCTGAACGAACTGGGCCTGCACGACGACCCGCTGTTCAAGCTCGCGATGCAGCTCGAGAAGATCGCGCTGGAAGACGAATACTTCGTGTCGCGCAAGCTGTACCCGAACGTCGACTTCTACTCGGGCATCGTCCAGCGCGCGCTGGGCATCCCGACGTCGATGTTCACGTGTATCTTCGCGATGGCGCGTACGGTCGGCTGGATCGCACAGTGGAACGAAATGATTGCGGATCCGGAGCAGAAGATCGGCCGTCCGCGTCAGCTGTTCATCGGCGACACGCCGCGCGAAGCGAAGCCGCTCAACGCACGTTAATTCGTGCACGGCGCGAGCGGCCGCAACGCCGTTCGCGTCCGGCAATCGCAACGCCCCGACACCCCGGTGGGTCATCCCGCCGGGGTGTTTTCATTTGCGCGGCCGGCGTTGGCCTCGTTCCCGAGCCGGCGCGGTGCCGCGTTCCAGCGACGGCGGGCGCGTGTCGAGCGGCGGCGCGTCGGCGTCCGGCGCGTGGCCGTGCTGCGCGAAGAACTGCCGGTACGCGCCGGGCGTCATCCCGCGGGCGGCGAGAAACTGGCGATTGAAATTCGCGGCATTCGGAATCCCGCAGCGCGCGGCCACCGTCGCGATCGGCCAGTCCGTGCCGACCAGGTGGCGGCACGCATGCGCGAGACGCAGCCGCTGCACGTAGCGGCCGACGCTTTCGCCGAGATGCCGCACGAAGAGCCGCTGCAGCGTGCGCTCCGACATGTGCGCGACGGCGGCAAGTGCATCGATGCGCAGCGGTTCGTGGAAGTGCCGGTCGATCGCGTCGAGCACGCGGTCGAGGCGTTCGGCTTCGGGGACGGTCGTGTCGGCGGATGACGCTGCCGCGTCGGGCCGGCCGTACGCCTGCGCCGTGGCGAGCGGCTCGCCGCCGGCTTCCGCCAGATCGGCCAGGGTGTCGAGTGCGGCCGCGAGGCGTACGCGCGGCGACGGATCGAGCAATTGCGGCAGCCGCGCGCGCATCGCACGGGCCGTATCCGCGTCGAAGCTCAGGCCAGCCGCCGCGCGCCGCAGCAGCGAGCGCAGCGGCGCATACTCGGGGCAGCAGTCGGCCACGCGCCGCGCCCAGTCGCCATCGAACCAGACCACGAGCGCCACTTCCGGCGCGTCGCGATCGATGCGTGCGTTCGACGACCACGTATGCGGCAGGTTGGGCGGCACGAGCACCAGATCGTCTTGCGTGTAGCTGGAGACGTGATCGCCGATGAACCGCCGGCCGCGGCTGTTCAGCGTCAGCGTCAGTTCGTACTCGGGATGGCGATGCCATTCGAACGGAATGCGCGCGAGCTGGCGGTGGTACACGCGGATCGAACAGCCGGGCGCGAACGTCACGTGTTCGTATTGCGGTTTCATCGCGGCCTCCCGCGCGACGGTGGCAACGCGCCGTGGCATGATCGCGATCGATCGTCACGACGGAGCGATGCCATGTTTTCACATGTTTGCGTGGGCGTCAGCGATACGGCGCGCGCGTACGACTTCTACGCGCCGCTGTTCGCGGAACTCGGGCTGCGTCTCAAATTCAACGAGCCGGACGGCTGGTCGGGCTGGATGCCGGCCGACACCGACCGGCCGCTGTTCTTCTTCGGCCGGCCGCTCGACGGCCGCGCGCCCGAACCGGGCAACGGCCATACAGTCGCGTTCGACGCGCAGACCCGTGCGCAGGTCGACCGCTGCCATGCGCTTGCGCTGCAGCACGGCGCCACCTGCGAAGGGCCGCCCGGCCTGCGGCCGCACTACCATCCCGACTACTACGGCGCGTACTTTCGCGACCCGGACGGCAACAAGCTGTGCGTGGTCTGCCATCGTCCCAAGTAGCACACGGTTGTCAGGATTGTATCGATTGTTGGCCGGATAGTGTCGATGGCGCGCGTGCGCCGGCCGTACGCTGGGCACTCGTCACAGCACGATTCAGCGAGGAGACCACGATGCACCTGACGATTGACGATCTGCCGACCGCGATCCGCGCGGCGAAACGGGCGCTGCGCGCCGATCTGCCCGGCTACGCGGCCACGTTCCGCGAACTGGAAGGCGACATCGCGCGGCAGGTGGACGCGATCCGCCGCGCGCACGCGCAACGCCACGACGTGATTCCGGTGCTGCGGTTCGCGGATATCGCGAACGGCAGCGTCGATCCGCACGCGATCGCCGCGATCCGCACGCGCGGCGCGGCGGTGATCCGCGGCGTGTTCGACGCGCAGCAGGCGCGCGACTGGAACGACGAGATCGGCGCTTACCTCGACGCGAACCGCTTCGCCGAGCGGCTGCATGCGCGCGCCGAGGACCGTTATTTCGGCAATCTCGCGTCGGGCAAGCCGCAGATCTACGGCGTCTACTGGTCGAAGCCGCAAGTGGCCGCGCGCCAGTCGCCGGCACTCACGCAGGCGCGCGTGTTCCTGAACCGCCTGTGGCGCCATGCGGACGGCACCCACACGCATTTCGATCCTGAGCAGGTGCCGGCCTATGCGGACCGGATCCGCCGCCGGCCGCCGGGCTCGACGTCGCTCGGGTTGTCGCCGCATGTCGACGGCGGCTCGGTCGAGCGCTGGCTCGGCGCGAATTTCCGGCAGGTCTATCGCCATGTGCTGGCCGGCCAGTGGCGCGATTACGACCCGTTCGACGCTGCGTTTCGTCCCGACGTCGAGGAGATTCCGTCGCCGGCCGTGTGCTCGATGTTCCGCACGTTCCAGGGCTGGACCGCGCTGACGCCGCAAGGGCCCGGCGACGGCACGCTGCAGCTGATTCCGGTCGCGAACGCGATGGCGTACGTCGTGCTGCGCGCGCTGCAGGACGACGTCGCCGACGACGACCTGTGCGGCGCACGTCCGGGCCGCGCGTTGTCGATCCTGCCCGAATGGCATGCGCTGCTGCTCGATGCGCTGGTGCCGATCCCGCACATGGAACCGGGCGATGCGGTGTTCTGGCACGGCGACGTCGTGCATGCGGTCGAGGACGCGCATCGCGGCAGCGGCGACAGCAACGTGATGTACATCGCGGCCGCGCCCGGCTGCGCGAAGAACGACGCGTACCTGCAGCGCCAGCGGCTCGCGTTCGTGCGCGGCGACAGCCCGCCCGATTTCCCGGCCGACCATTTCGAGGTCGATTTCGACGGACGCGCGGGCGAGGGCGACCTCACGGCGCTCGGCCGTGCGCAAATGGGATTCGGGCCGGCCGCCGCGTAACGGGCACCGCGCACCGGGAACGGCCGTTCCCGTCGCGCCGGCCGGCCGTGTGCCGAATCGGCTGCGCGCTGCATGCATTTCGACGCGATCGGCTGCGCTCGCGCGCGAAATCGACGCGAATTGCGCAATTTGGCTTCCGATAATGGTCCGGACACACCACGCAGCTGCCCGGTGCGCCGCACGGGGCAGCGAGACCAAGGAGGAGTCGATGCAATTCACGCAAGCGATCGTTCGCCGTCCCGCGCCGTCCTGTGGCGCGGGCCTCACCACTGCCGCACTCGGCGCGCCCGACTACGACAAGACGCTCACGCAGTTCCACGCATACTGCGACGCGCTGCGCGGGCTCGGCGTCGAGTTGACCGAGCTGCCGCCGCTGGACGCGTTCCCCGATTCGCACTTCGTCGAGGACGTCGCGGTCGTCACGCCCGAATTCGCGGTGATCACGCGCCCCGGCGCGCCTGCGCGGCGCGGCGAGACCGCGCACATCGAAGCCGCGCTCCGCGTGCATCGCGACCTGCTGCCGATGCAGCAAGGCCGTCTCGACGGCGGCGACGTGATGCAGGTGGGCAAGCGTTTCTACATCGGGCTGACGAGCCGCACCGACGCCGAAGGCATCGCCGCGTTCGAGGCGCTGGTGTCGCGCTACGGCTATTCGGTCGTCGCGGTGCCGGTCGGCGCGGGCCTGCACCTGAAGTCGGTCGTCAACGCGCTCGGCGACGACACGCTGCTCGTGACCGACGCGCTGGCCGCGCATCCGGCATTCGCCGACTATCGCCGGATCGCGATCTCGGCCGCCGACGAATACGCGGGCAACACGCTGCGCGTGAACGGCACGCTGATCACGCCGGCCGGCTATCCGCGCGTGCACGACGCGATTGGCGCGCTCGGGCTGCCGCTGCACGTGATCGACACGAGCGAGTTCCGCAAGATGGACGGCGGGCTGACCTGCCTGTCGCTGCGGTTCTAGCCGATTGGCGCGCGGCCGCTTCGGCCGGATAATGTGGCCCCCGCGCGGAACGGGAGAAGACGCTCCGCGCACCAGCCACGACCCGACCGGAGCAAACGCGGATGACCGACAAGAAGATGCAGCTCGACAAGATCGATCTCCGGATCCTCGACATCCTACGCACCGACGGCCGGATTTCGTACCGGAAGCTGTCGGAGCTCGTGAACCTCACGGCGCGCCCGTGCCAGGCACGCGTGGAGCGGCTCGAGGCGCTCGGCGTGATCGAAGGCTACCGCGCGGTGATCAACGCGCCGCGCGCGACCAAGCCGATCGTCGTGATCGCGCAGATCGTGCTGGCCGATCACGGGCGTTCGCAGGCGCCGTTCGAGGACGAGATGCGGAACAACCCGGCGGTGCTCGATTGCTGGCTCGTCAGCGGCACGTTCGATTTTCTCGTGCGGCTCGCGTGCGAGGACCTCGACGAATACCGGCGGATCGCGAACCTGTGGCTGGAGAGCCCGCGGTTCCGGATCGAGAAGATCGTGACGACGGCCGAGCTGCAGGCGATCAAGCGCAGCATCGTCTGACATCGTCGAGCGCGTCCGGCGCCCGCCGGCACCGGATGCGCGGCACGCCAGGTACGACGGTTTTTCGACGCGAATAACCGGGCTGATTGATTGGTATTCCGAATCAATTCGAGCGGCCCGGCTCCACTCAGGGTGAACACTATGGATGCTTTGCAAGCGGCAGCGCAGACGGCCGCGCCGTCCGGGACGGCGCTCAAGCGCCGGCTGCAGGGCCGCCACATCGCGATGATCGCGATCGGCGGCTCGATCGGCACGGGGCTGTTCGTCGCGTCGGGCGCGTCGGTCGCGCAGGCGGGACCGGGCGGCGCGATCGCCGCGTATATCGCGATCGGGCTGATGGTTTACTTCGTCGTCACCGGGCTCGGCGAGATGGCCGCGCTGATGCCGGTGTCGGGCTCGTTCGCGATCTACGGCGAGAAGTACGTCGACGCGGGGTTCGGCGTCGCGCTCGGCTGGACCTACTGGTACAGCTGGGCCGTGACGATCGCGATCGAGCTGGTCGCCGCGCAGATCGTGATGCGCTACTGGTTTCCGGCCGTGCCGGGCGTGTGGTGGGGCGCGGCGTTCCTGGTGCTGATCTTCCTGCTGAACACGCTGTCCGTGCGCGGTTTCGGCGAATCGGAATACTGGTTCTCGCTGATCAAGGTCGTCACCGTGATCGCGTTCATCGCGGCGGGGCTGCTGATCGCGGCCGGCGTGCTCGGCAACGGACATCCGGTCGGGTGGCGCAATTTCCGGACCGGCGACGCGCCGTTCGTCGGCGGCGTGCACGCGATGATGAGCGTCGCGCTGATCGCGGGCTTCTCGTTTCTCGGCACCGAGCTGGTCGGCATCACGGCCGGCGAATCGGAAAACCCGCGCAAGACGATTCCGCGCGCGGTAAAGCAGATCTTCTGGCGGATCATGCTGTTCTACGTGCTCGCGATCTTCGTGATCGGCCTGCTGGTGCCGTACACCGATCCGAACCTGCTGAAGAGCGACGTGACGGATATCGGCGTGAGCCCGTTCACGCTCGTGTTCAGCCATGCCGGGTTTCCGCTCGCGGCCGGCGCGATGAACCTCGTGATCCTGACGGCCGTGCTGTCCGCCGGCAACTCGGGCACGTATGCGGCCGCGCGGATGCTGTACAACCTCGCCGCGGAAGGGCGGGCGCCTGCGATGTTCGCGACGCTGTCGCCGGGCGGCGTGCCGCGCAACGCGCTGTACGCGACGATGGCGGTGGGCGGGCTGTGCTTCCTCACGTCGCTGACCGGCAACCAGAGCATCTACCTGTGGCTGCTCAATACGGTCGGCATCACCGGCTTCATCGCGTGGCTCGGCATTGCGGTCTGCCATTACCGCTTCCGCAAGGGCTTCCTGAAGCAGGGCTACCGGCTCGACCAGCTGCCGTACCGCGCGAAGTGGTTTCCGTTCGGACCGCTGTTCGCGATCGCGATCTGCATCGCGATCTCGCTCGGGCAGGATTACCAGGCATTCTTCGCGGCGCGCATCGACTGGATGGAAGTGCTGTCAATCTACGTGTGGATTCCGCTGTTCGTCGCGATCTGGTGCGCGTATCGCCGCGTGCGCAAGAGCCGGCTCGTGCGGTACGAGGAGATGGATATCGGGCCGTGGCTCACGCGCTCGGTCGACGCCGTCGATGCGGTGCTGACGCAACACGGGCAGCGCGAGCAGCACGGGCAGCGCGAGCAGCACGGGCAGCCGCGCTGAGCGCCGGGCGGCGCGCGCGGATGCCGCGCCGCCGCTAGGTGTCCAGCTCCGGATAGTGCCGGAAGATCCCCATGTCGTTGAACGGGATACGGCGCTCCGACTCGAGATAGCGCTCGATCGGCGGATGCTCGGCGACGCGGTCGTGCAGCGCGACGAGCCCCGCCACCTTGCGTTCCGCGCGCTTCATCGCGTTCGGGAACGCGTAACGCAGCCCTTCGATCAGCTGGAACAGCGACAGGTCCGCGTAACTGAGCGCGCTGCCGGCGATGTAGCCGCTCTTGTGCGGATTCTGCGCGAGCACGCGGTCGAAGTAGCCGAGGAACTTCGGCAGCCGGTGCGCGAGGAAATCGGCCGCGCGTTCGGCGGCCTCTGCCTTCTGGTCCTCGTAGTACAGGCCGCTGCCGATCGGATGATGCGTGTCGTGGATCTCGGTGACGAAGTCGGCGACGGTCAGCTGCAACTGGTGCACCCACAGCCGTCCGGCTTCGTCGGCGGGCGCGAGCCCGAGCCGCGCGCCGAGAAACAGCAGGATGTTCGCGGTCTGTCCGACGACCACGTCGCCGGCTTTCAGGAACGGCGGCGCGAACGGTACGCATTCGGCCTTCGTGCTGTCCATCATCTGCATCATCGCCGACACGCCCATGCCGCGCCGCGATTCGCGCGCGACGTCGACGTAGTCGGCCTCGGCCGCCTCGAGCGCGAGCCGCACGTATTCGCCGCGGCCCTGGATTTCCGGCCAGTAATAGAGTTCGTATCGCATGCAATGCTCCTGTCCGTCGATGCGTCAGGCGATGCCCGCATCGGGATGGCGGGGAGGGCGGCCGCGTGCCGCCCGTTGCGAATAGACAGTCTAGGAGATCGAGCGGGAAATGCCTGGGGCGCGTTGGGTCATGCGCCGCGTTCGTCGCGCTCGCCGCCTTCCGGCCCGTAGAACAACACCCATGCCGAGAAGTCGCTGGAGAACCCGGCGAAGCGGTGTTCCGCGAATGCGGGGACGAACAGCACGTCGCCGGCCGCGACCCCGCATTCGCGTCCGTCGAGGACGAACCGCGACGTGCCTGCCGCGATCACGTAGACCTCGTCGCGTGTGTGCGGCGTTTGCCGGTCCTCGCCTCGCGGCCGGTACAGCTCGATGTCGAGCGTGCCGTGGCGAAACAGCGTCGTGAACAGCGTGCCTTCAGCGTCGAGGCGGGCGAGCGAGTCGTGGATGCCGAGCTTCATCGTCGTGGGCTCCGGAGGGCGGGTCGTGCGGGCGTGCACGCGTGACCGTCCCATCGTATGCCGGAATCCGGTGCGCGGCGAACGTTCCGGTCGCGCGGCGCACTCCGGGCGATGCGCACCCGTTTGCCGGGTAATGCCGATACAGGTATTGGCACTACCAGCCAAACCACTGTTTTTAATGGGTTTTTTCGTGTCGAGCCTGCGCCGCGACGCGTTCTGCGTGGCATAATCGATCGCACCAGTAAGGCTTGTAGTCACAACGACCCCGCATACCCATGGCACAGACTCTCTACGACAAACTGTGGAATACCCACGTCGTCCACACCGAGGACGACGGCACGGCATTGCTCTACATCGACCGTCAGCTGCTGCACGAAGTCACGAGCCCGCAGGCGTTCGAAGGGCTGAACGTCGCGCACCGCCCGGTGTGGCGCATCAGCGCGAACCTGGCCGTGTCGGACCACAACGTCCCGACCACGGATCGCAGCCACGGCATCGCCGATCCGGTCTCGAAGCTGCAGGTCGACACGCTCGACGCGAACTGCGACGCGTTCGGCATCACGCAGTTCAAGATGAACGACGTGCGCCAGGGCATCGTGCACATCATCGGGCCGGAGCAGGGTGCGACGCTGCCGGGCATGACGATCGTCTGCGGCGATTCGCACACGTCGACGCACGGCGCGTTCGGCGCGCTCGCGCACGGCATCGGCACGTCGGAAGTCGAGCACGTGCTCGCGACGCAAACCTTGCTGCAGAAAAAGAGCAAGAACATGCTCGTGAAGGTCGAAGGCACGCTGCCGCGCGGCTGTACCGCGAAGGACATCGTGCTCGCGATCATCGGCAAGATCGGCACGGCCGGCGGCACGGGCTACGCGATCGAATTCGGCGGCTCGACGATCCGCGCGCTGACGATGGAAGGCCGGATGACCGTCTGCAACATGGCGATCGAAGCCGGCGCGCGCGCGGGCATGGTCGCCGTCGACGACACGACGATCGACTACCTGAAGGGCCGTCCGTTCGTGCCGACCGGCGCGGAATGGGACCAGGCCGTCGAGTACTGGCGCGAATTCAAGTCCGACGAAGGCGCGCAGTTCGACCGCGTCGTCGAACTGAACGCGGCCGAGATCGTCCCGCAGGTCACGTGGGGCACGTCGCCGGAAATGGTCACGTCGATCGACGGTCGCGTGCCCGATCCCGAGCGCGAGAAGGATCCGGTCAAGCGCGACGCGATGGAGCGCGCGCTGGCCTACATGGCGCTCGAGCCGAACACGCCGATCGAATCGATCAAGGTCGACAAGATCTTCATCGGCTCGTGCACGAACGCACGCATCGAAGACATCCGCGCGGCCGCATACGTCGTGAAGAAGCTGAACCGCCGCATCGCATCCAACGTGCGGCTCGCGATGGTCGTGCCGGGTTCGGGTCTCGTGAAGGCGCAGGCCGAGCGCGAAGGGCTCGACAAGGTGTTCACCGACGCGGGCTTCGAATGGCGCGAGCCGGGCTGCTCGATGTGCCTCGCGATGAACGCCGACCGGCTCGACCCGGGCGAGCGTTGCGCATCGACGTCGAACCGCAACTTCGAAGGCCGGCAGGGCGCGGGCGGCCGCACGCATCTCGTGAGCCCCGCGATGGCGGCGGCAGCCGCGATCGAAGGCCACTTCGTCGACATTCGCAAGCTGGGGTAACGCGTGACGAAATCGAAGCTGATCGCGCGGCTCGCCGCCGTGCTGGCGCTCGCGGGGCTCGTCTTCGGCCTTGCGGGCTGCAATACCGTCCGAGGCTTCGGCGAGGACGTCAACGCCGCCGGCAACGCGCTGCAGCGCGCCGCGGACTGACGCTCACCGAGAATTTGTCGATGTGCGCCGGCTGAATGCCGGCCCTTCAACCGGATAGACGGATCATGGAAAAATTCATTGTGCATACCGGCGTCGTGGCGCCGCTCGATCGCGAGAACGTCGACACCGACGCGATCATCCCGAAGCAGTTCCTGAAGTCGATCAAGCGCACGGGCTTCGGTCCGAACGCGTTCGACGAGTGGCGTTATCTCGACCACGGCGAGCCCGGCCAGGACAACTCGAAGCGCCCGCTGAACCCGGACTTCGTGCTGAACCAGCCGCGCTACCAGGGCGCATCGGTGCTGCTTGCCCGCAAGAACTTCGGTTGCGGCAGCTCGCGCGAGCACGCGCCGTGGGCGCTGCAGCAGTACGGCTTCCGCGCGATCATCGCGCCGAGCTTCGCGGACATCTTCTTCAACAACTGCTACAAGAACGGGCTGCTGCCGATCGTGCTGACCGAGCAGCAGGTCGATCACCTGTTCAACGACACGTATGCGTTCAACGGCTATCAGCTGACGATCGATCTCGACGCGCAGGTCGTGCGCTCGGGCGACGGCCGCGAGTATCCGTTCGAGATCACCGCGTTCCGCAAGTACTGCCTGCTGAACGGTTTCGACGACATCGGCCTGACGCTGCGCCACGCGGACAAGATCCGCCAGTTCGAAGCCGAGCGGCTCGCGAAGCAGCCGTGGCTCAACAACAAGCTGGTCGGCTGAGATTGCCTCCGGGCGGGCGCGCGCGACGCGCTCGCCGACCTGCCCCTAACCTACCCAGTCAGGAATAACGCATGAAGATTGCAGTGCTGCCCGGCGACGGCATCGGTCCGGAAATCGTCAACGAAGCGGTCAAGGTGCTGAACGCCCTCGACGAGAAGTTCGAACTCGAGCACGCGCCGGTCGGCGGCGCGGGTTACGAGGCGAGCGGCCATCCGCTGCCGGACGCGACGCTGAACCTCGCGAAGGAAGCCGACGCGATCCTGTTCGGCGCGGTCGGCGACTGGAAGTACGACTCGCTCGAGCGCGCGCTGCGCCCCGAGCAGGCGATCCTCGGGCTGCGCAAGCATCTCGAGCTGTTCGCGAACTTCCGCCCGGCGATCTGCTACCCGCAGCTCGTCGACGCATCGCCGCTGAAACCGGAGCTCGTCGCGGGCCTCGACATCCTGATCGTGCGCGAACTGAACGGCGACATCTACTTCGGCCAGCCGCGCGGCGTGCGTGCGGCGCCGGACGGCCCGTTCGCCGGCGCGCGCGAAGGCTTCGACACGATGCGCTATTCGGAACCGGAAGTGCGCCGCATCGCGCACGTCGCGTTCCAGGCCGCGCAAAAGCGCGCGAAGAAGCTGCTGTCGGTCGACAAGTCCAACGTGCTCGAGACGTCGCAGTTCTGGCGCGACATCATGATCGACGTGTCGAAGGAATACGCGGACGTCGAGCTGTCGCACATGTACGTCGACAACGCGGCGATGCAGCTCGCGAAGGCGCCGAAGCAGTTCGACGTGATCGTGACCGGCAACATGTTCGGCGACATCCTGTCGGATGAAGCGTCGATGCTGACGGGCTCGATCGGCATGCTGCCGTCGGCGTCGCTCGACAAGAACAACAAGGGCCTGTACGAGCCGTCGCACGGTTCGGCGCCGGACATCGCGGGCAAGGGCATCGCGAACCCGCTCGCGACGATCCTGTCGGCCGCGATGCTGCTGCGCTACTCGCTGAACCGCGCGGAGCAGGCCGATCGCATCGAGCGCGCGGTGAAAACGGTGCTCGAACAAGGCTATCGCACCGGCGACATCGCGACGCCGGGCTGCAAGCAGGTCGGCACGGCCGCGATGGGCGACGCGGTGATCGCGGCGCTGTAAGCGGACGGAAACGAAGTGCGGTAATTGATGGTGAAAGGGCGCGAACGGGCCGCAAAAACGGCCGGTTCGCGCACGGTTGGCCGTTGTGCGGGCAACCGGCTTTGTGTAGACTCGAACGATGGCGCTGATTTCCCTGATCTCCCCGGTCCTGAAACTCCACGGCAACACTGCCCGTGCGGGTACGCGCGCCATCGTCATCACGAAAACCATTACCACGAAAACGATCATCAAACGCTGATCGTCCGTCGTGCCCGCCTGTTTCCCCGCGCGGTCACGCCGGGGGCGGAAATGGCGGGGAAGCTCCATTCAAAGGGTTAGTCATGAACGTAGGTCTCGTAGGTTGGCGCGGCATGGTCGGCAGCGTGCTGATGCAACGCATGCAGGAAGAAGGTGATTTCGACCTGATCGAACCGGTGTTTTTCAGCACCAGCAACACGGGCGGCAAGGCGCCGTCGTTCGCGAAAAACGAGACCACGCTCAAGGACGCGACCAACGTCGACGAGCTGAAGAAGTGCGACGTGATCATCACGTGCCAGGGCGGCGACTACACGAACGACGTGTTCCCGAAGCTGCGCGCGGCCGGCTGGAACGGCTACTGGATCGACGCGGCGTCGTCGCTGCGGATGAAGGACGACGCGGTCATCATCCTCGATCCGGTCAACCTCGACGTGATCAAGGACGCGCTGGTCAAGGGCACGAAGAACTTCGTCGGCGGCAACTGCACGGTCAGTCTGATGCTGATGGCGCTCGGCGGCCTGTTCCGCGAGAACCTCGTCGACTGGATGACGGCCATGACGTACCAGGCCGCATCGGGCGCGGGCGCGCAGAACATGCGTGAACTGCTGTCGCAGATGGGCGCGCTGCACGGTTCGGTGCAGGAACAACTGGCCGATCCGGCTTCCGCGATTCTCGACATCGACCGCCGCGTGCTCGCGACGATGAACAGCGATGCGATGCCGACGAGCCACTTCGGCGTGCCGCTCGCCGGCTCGCTGATCCCGTGGATCGACAAGGATCTCGGCAACGGGATGTCGAAGGAAGAGTGGAAAGGCGGCGCGGAAACCAACAAGATCCTCGGCAAGCCGGCGATGGGCGAGCCGGGCTCGATCCCGGTCGACGGCCTGTGCGTGCGGATCGGCGCGATGCGCTGCCACTCGCAGGCACTGACGATCAAGCTGAAGAAGGACGTCCCGCTCGACGAGATCAACGGCATCCTCGCATCGGCGAACGACTGGGTGAAGGTCGTGCCGAACGAGCGCGAAGCGTCGATGCGCGACCTGTCGCCGGCGAAGATCACCGGCACGCTGACGGTGCCGGTCGGCCGTCTGCGCAAGCTCGCGATGGGCGGCGAATACCTGTCGGCGTTCACGGTCGGCGACCAGCTGCTGTGGGGCGCGGCCGAGCCGCTGCGCCGCATGCTGCGCATCCTGCTCGACAAGTAACGATCGGGCCGCGCTGCGCGCGCATCGGCGCGCGACGCGAAACGCCTGCCAGCCCTTCGCCGGGCGGCAGGCGTTTTTTGTTGGTGCGCGCCGGCCGGCGTGCCGCGGCACGAGCGCGGCAGCCGGCGCCATCGGCGACGAATTCGGCCGGAATCCGATCGTGTGAAGTAAACTATGCGGTTACGACGCGCAGAGCCGCCGAAAGCGTCGCGTTCAGCGCGACGCTTTTGCATTTCTGCGGCAACTTTATTGACGCTTCCCTACGCGAATCCGAGCTGCGCCCGCGCGCGGCGATAGAGCCTACGATGTCCCGAATTTCCTTGTTTCCGCGTCAGTCCCGTTTGTCGCGCGCCGTGCGTGGCGCGCTGGCGATCCTGGCGCTCGGCGCGGTCGCGTCGGCCTGGGCGGCCGGCGCCGGCGACCTGCCGGCGTCCGCCGCAGGCGGCCCCGCGCCGCTCACCGTGACGGTCCAGCCGGGCCAGTCGTTGAACGATCTCGCGAAAGCCGCGACGCAGTCGCATGACCCGGCCGTGCTCGCGCGCGCCGGCCGCGCGCTGTTCGACGCCAATCCGCAAGCGTTCATGAAGCGCGACCCGAGCCGCCTGAAGGTCGGCGCGACGCTGACGGTGCCCGCGCTCGATGCGACCGGGGCGGCGCTCGCGCCGGCCGGGGCATCGGCAGCGTCGGGCGTCTCGACTGCTTCCGCTGCGGCCGCCGCGTCGGGTACGGCCGCCGTCGCGCAGCATGGCGCGTCCGCGTCGCATCCGGGGTCGGCCGCGCAAGTGGCGCAAGCCGCTCCGGCTGCGCCGGTCGCGCATCCGGCACCGGTGAGCGGTGCGAGCGGCACGAGTGCGGCCGGCGCATCGGCGCCGAGCGGGGCGTCCGTCGCGCACGGTGCGTCGACGGTCGAAGCCGTATCGCCGGCAACGCCTGCGGCTGGCGCAAGCGGGCCGCACGTGTGGAGTGGCTCGATCCAGTCCGCGCCGTCGTCCGCGAGCGAAGCGTCTGTCCCGCTCGCACCGGGCGGCCCGGCGCATGGGATGCACGAACCGTCGTCGGCGGCTCCCGTCGCGGCCGCGTCGCAGGCGCGGCCGTCGAGCCTGCAGCAGCTGCTTGCGCTGAAAAATCGCGTGCTGATGGAACTGCAGAAGCACGGAATCGGCAAGCCGGCCACGACGAACAACGTGGCACCGGCGCCAGTGCCTGCACCGACACCCGCTGCGCCGCGTTCGGCCGCGAGTGACGCCGGCGCATCGGCTGCCGCGCCGTCGCCGGCTGCGAGCGAAGCGGCGTCCGGCGTGGTCGCGAGCGCGGTGCAGCCGGCCTCGGCGCCCGTGCAACCGGCCGTGCCGGTGAGGTCCGCTGCGCCCGCCCGCGATTCGCAGCAGATCGACTGGCGCCCGGCCGCGGCGGCCGGTGCGGCCGTTATCGTGCTGGCTGCCGGATTTGCGTGGCGCAAGCGCCGCAAGGCGCGGCGTGCGGATGACGTCACGCCGGTATCCGGCGGATCGGCTGCAGCGGATGCCGGCCCATCGACGTCGCCCGTCGAACCGCTGGCACCGATCCTCCCCGAGACGCCGCTTGCCCGCGATGCGGCCGGCGATGTGAGTCTGGTCACGGCGGCTGCCGCAGCGGCGGAAACGGTCGATACGCGCGCCCCCGAAGTCTCGTCGCCGTCCGATACGGCGCATCCGCATGACGATCACGCGGATGCGCCGTCCGCGCCCGCCGCGCCGGACAGTGACGCAGCGCCGGCCCCGCACGACGTGAAGCCGGTCGCGGAAGCGGCCGCCGAGACGCCGACCGAAGCGCCCGCCGCACCGGCGAACAACGACGCCCAGCACGCGGCGCTGATGCAGAACGCGATCAGCGCGCTCAACAGCCTCGACATGCCGCTGCCGCCGAGAACGGCGGACGAGCCGGCCGCCGACGCAGCGCACGCGGAAAGCGGGCAAATCGCAACTAACGGTCAATCCGCGCAGCACCCGCCGATTGGCGCGGACAATCTGCCGCCGGAACATCGGGCCGACCACGACGACGAGCTCGACTGGGAGCCGGATGCGGCCACACCTGCCGCCGGCACGGGCGGCGGCGGGGCGTCCGCGCCGTCGTCGCTGCCGCCGCTCGGCGGCGCGCAGTTCGGCGCGTTGAAGCTCGATTTCGATCTCGACCTGCCGTCGACGCCCGGTGCCGTACTGCCCGCGCTGACGCCGGAAGAGCTCGCCCGCATCGCGCGCAACAAGCTGGATCTCGCGTCCGAGTACGTCGAGCTGGGCGATCTGTCCGGCGCGCGCACGCTGCTGCAGGAAGTGATCGATGCGAACGACGCCGCGACCCGCGACGACGCGCGCGCACTGCTCGCGAAACTGGCGGATCACGCGTGATGCGGATCGCGCTCGGGATTCAGTACGACGGTGCCGCGTTCTGCGGCTGGCAGGCGCAGCCGCACGGCAAGACCGTGCAGGACGCGCTCGAGCGCGCGCTTGGCGAATTCGCCTGTGTGCCGCTGCACACGACGGTCGCGGGACGAACCGACACGGGCGTGCACGGGCTCGGGCAGGTCGTGCACTTCGACACGGAACTCGACCGCGCGGATTTCTCGTGGGTGCGCGGCACCAATGCGTTCCTGCCGCCGACCGTGTCGGTGCAATGGGCGAAGCCGATGCCGGACACGTTCCACGCGCGTTTCTCGGCGTTCGAACGCACGTACTACTACGCGCTGTACGTGCATCCGGTGCGCTCGCCGATGCTGGCCGGCCGCGCGGGCTGGGTCCACACGCCGCTCGACGACGACGCGATGCGCGCCGCCGCCGCGCATCTGCTCGGCGAGCACGATTTCTCGTCGTTCCGGTCGTCGGAATGCCAGTCGAAGACGCCGGTCAAACACCTGTACCAGATCGACGTGCGGCGCGCGGGCCACTTCATTCATTTCCGCTTCCGCGCGAATGCGTTCCTGCACCACATGGTGCGCAACCTGATGGGCTGCCTCGTCGCGGTGGGGCGCGGCCGCTACCCGGCGGACTGGGTCGCCGACGTGCTGGCCGGGCGCGATCGCAACCTCGCCGCGCCCACGTTCATGGCCGACGGGCTGTACCTCGCCCATGTCGGCTACCCGGCGGAATTCGCCGTCCCGCCCGCGCAGCTCGGCAGCGTGCCGTGGAGCAGCGTCTGGGCCGATCTGGACCCGCAATCATGACGGATCACACCGTGTCTTCTTCGACTTCCGCCGCGGCCGGCCTCGCGCCGCGCACGCGCATCAAGCTGTGCGGCCTGTCGCGCCGCGACGACGTGCTGCATGCCGCGGCGCTCGGCGCCGACGCGATCGGCCTCGTGTTCTATCCGAAGAGCCCGCGCGCGGTGACGATCGCGCAGGCGGCCGAACTCGCCAGCCTCGCGCCGCCGTTCGTGTCGGTGGTCGGGCTGTTCGTGAACGCGACGGAGGCCGAGATCGAGGCGGTCGTGCGCGACGTGCCGCTCACGGTGCTGCAATTCCATGGCGACGAGACGCCCGAGCAGTGCGACGCGCTCGGCCGCGCGGCGCGCCTGCCGTGGTTGCGCGCGGTGCGCGTCGGCCCCTCGACGCAGCCGGCCGATTTGGTAGAATCGGCTCTTCGTTATTCGAAAGCGCGCGGCCTCCTGTTCGACACCCTGGTGCCGGACTACGGCGGTAGCGGCAAGGTCTTCGATTGGTCACTTATTCCCGCAGAGCTCGCGCATCGGGCCGTTTTGAGTGGTGGCTTGAACGCGCAAAACGTCGGTGATGCGATCCGCCAGTTGCGCCCGTTTGCTGTCGATGTCTCGAGTGGCATCGAAGTGGAGGGCGCAAAGGGCGTGAAGGATCACGCCCGGATGGCGGCGTTCGTACGCGCGGTGCGCGACGCGGATGCCAGGTGATGCAAGCCGGTGCGGCCCCGACCCGCGGGACGCACCGACCGATCGAGAGTGACACCATGTACAACCTTCCTGATGATCGCGGCCACTTCGGCCCGTATGGCGGCGTGTTCGTCGCCGAAACGCTGATTCACGCGCTGGACGAATTGCGCAACGCGTATGAAAAATTCCGGAACGACCCCGATTTCGTCGCCGAATACGAGCGCGAGCTGAAGTACTTCGTCGGACGTCCGTCGCCGATCTATCACGCGCAGCGCTGGAGCGAGACGCTCGGCGGCGCGCAGATCTACCTGAAGCGCGAGGACCTGAACCACACCGGCGCGCACAAGATCAACAACGTGATCGGCCAGGCGCTGCTCGCGAAGCGGATGGGCAAGAAGCGCGTGATCGCCGAGACGGGCGCCGGCCAGCACGGCGTCGCGACCGCGACGATCTGCGCGCGCTTCGGGATGGAGTGCATCGTCTACATGGGCGCCGAGGACGTGCGCCGCCAGGCCGCGAACGTGTACCGGATGAAGCTGCTCGGCGCGACGGTCGTGCCGGTCGAATCGGGTTCGCGCACGCTGAAGGATGCGCTGAACGAAGCGATGCGCGACTGGGTCACGAACATCGAAAGCACGTTCTACATCATCGGCACGGTCGCGGGCCCGCACCCGTACCCGGCGATGGTGCGCGACTTCCAGCGCGTGATCGGCGACGAGTGCAAGGTGCAGATGCCCGAACTCGCCGGCCGTCAGCCGGACGCGGTGATCGCCTGCGTCGGCGGCGGCTCGAACGCGATGGGCATCTTCTATCCGTACATCGACGATACGTCGGTGCAGCTGATCGGCGTCGAAGCGGCCGGCGACGGGCTCGACACCGGCCGTCACGCGGCGTCGCTGATCGCCGGCAGCCCCGGCGTGCTGCACGGCAACCGCACGTACCTGCTGCAGGACGACAACGGCCAGATCATCGAGACGCATTCGGTATCGGCCGGCCTCGACTATCCGGGCGTCGGCCCCGAGCACGCATGGCTGAAGGACAGCGGCCGCGCGCAGTACGTGCCGATCACCGACGACGAGGCGCTGAAGGCGTTCCACGACTGCTGCCGGATCGAGGGGATCATCCCCGCGCTCGAGTCGAGCCACGCGATCGCGTATGGCGTGAAGCTCGCGCCGACGTTGCCGAAGGACAAGATCCTGCTCGTCAACCTGTCGGGCCGCGGCGACAAGGACATGCACACGGTCGCCGAGCGATCGGGCATCGCCCTCTGACCCCCCGATGCGTGACCTGATCGAGCAACCGGGCGGCGGCGCCGCGAGCGAAGCGGACGCGGGGCAACCCGTCGCCGCCGTGCCGTGCGCGCTGCCGTCCGGGATCGAGCTGCACAACCGCGATTTCCTGACCGAAGCCGGGCGGCTGCCGGACGCGTCGATCGACCTGATCGTCGCCGATCCGCCGTACGGGCTCGGCAAGGACTACGGCAACGACTCGGACAAGCGTTCGGGCGACGATTTCCTCGCGTGGACGCGCGAGTGGCTCGAGCTCGCGATTCCGAAGCTGAAGCCGAGCGGGTCGATGTACATCTTCTGCACGTGGCAGTACGCGCCGGAAATCTTCAGCTTCCTGAAGACGAAGCTCACGATGGTCAACGAGATCATCTGGGACCGGCGCGTGCCGAGCATGGGCGGCACGACGCGCCGTTTCACGTCGGTGCACGACAACATCGGCTTTTTCGCGGTTTCCAAGGCGTATTACTTCGATCTCGATCCGGTCCGCATCCCGTACGACGCCGACACGAAGAAGGCCCGCTCGCGCAAGCTGTTCGAAGGCAGCAAGTGGCTGGAGATGGGCTACAACCCGAAGGACGTCTGGTCGGTCTCGCGCCTGCATCGGCAGCACGCGGAGCGCGTCGATCATCCGACCCAGAAGCCGCTGGAAATCATCGAGCGGATGGTGCTCGCGAGCTGCCCGCCGGGCGGCCGCGTGCTCGATCCGTTCATGGGCAGCGGCACGACCGCGGTGGCCTGCGCACGGCAGGGGCGCGACTTCGTCGGCTACGAGATCAACGAAAGTTATTGCGCGATCGCGCACGAGCGCGTGAGCGCGCTCGCCGCGCAGGCGTGCGCGTGAGTCGCGCCGTCGCAGTGCCGATCGCATCAAGGAAAATTGCCATGTCCTCCCGTATCCAGCAGACCTTCGCCGCACTCGCCGAACAGGGCCGCAAGGGCCTGATCCCGTTCATCACGGCCGGCGACCCCGATCCCGCGAAGACCGTCGAATTCATGCACGCGCTCGCCGAAGGCGGCGCCGACGTGATCGAGCTCGGCGTGCCGTTCTCGGACCCGATGGCCGACGGCCCGGTGATCCAGCGCTCGTCGGAGCGCGCGCTCGCGCGCGGCGTCACGCTGACGAGCGTGCTCGCCGACGTAAAGCGCTTTCGCGAGACCGACCGGAAAACCCCCGTCGTGCTGATGGGCTATGCCAACCCGATCGAGCGGATGGGCGTCGACGCGTTCGCAGCCGAAGCGCAGGCGGCCGGCGTCGACGGCGTGCTGGTCGTCGACTATCCGCCAGAAGAGGCGGGCGTGTTCGCCGAGAAAATGCGCGGCGCGCAGATCGATCCGATCTTCCTGCTCGCGCCGACGTCGACCGACGAACGCATCGCCGACGTGGGCAAGATCGCGAGCGGCTACGTGTATTACGTGTCGCTCAAGGGCGTGACCGGCGCCGGAAATCTGGATGTTTCGAGCATTGCGGGTAAAATCCCGGCCATCAAGTCGCGCGTGCCGGTTCCGGTCGGCGTCGGCTTCGGGATCCGCGACGCCGAAACGGCGCGCGCGGTGGCCGAAGTGTCGGACGCCGTCGTGATCGGCAGCCGCCTGGTGCAGCTGCTCGAGAGCGCTGCGCCGGAAGGCGCCGCCGCCGCGCTGAAGGCGTTCATCGCCGAGCTGCGCGCCGCGCTGGACGGCGCCGGCAACACGGCGCGATAAACACAACAGGAAGCGGGAACGGGCCGGTCGGCCCGCCCCGCCACGGAACAGGAAACCATACACGATGAGCTGGCTCGACAAACTGTTGCCGCCGAAGATCAAGCAGACCGACCCGAAAAGCCGCAAGGGCATTCCGGAAGGCCTGTGGGTCAAGTGCCCGTCCTGCGAGGCCGTGCTGTACCGCAACGACGTGGACGCGAACCTGCACGTATGCCCGAAGTGCGATCACCACATGCGCATCGGCGCGCGCGAGCGCCTCGACGGGCTGCTCGATCCGGAAGGCCGCTATGAAATCGGCCAGGAAATCGTGCCGGTCGACTCGCTGAAGTTCAAGGACAGCCGCAAGTATCCCGATCGTCTGAAGGAAGCGATGGACGAGACCGGCGAGACCGACGCGATGGTGGTGATGGGCGGCGCGATCCACACGCTGCCCGTCGTCGCGGCCTGCTTCGAGTTCTCGTTCATGGGCGGCTCGATGGGTTCGGTGGTCGGCGAGCGCTTTGCGCGCGGCGCGCAGAACGCGCTGGAACAGCACGTGCCGTTCATCTGCTTCACCGCGTCGGGCGGCGCACGGATGCAGGAAAGCCTGCTGTCGCTGATGCAGATGGCGAAGACCACCGCGATGCTGACGAAGCTGGCCGAAGCCAAGCTGCCGTTCATCTCGGTGCTGACCGACCCGACGATGGGCGGCGTGTCGGCGAGTTTCGCGTTCCTCGGCGACGTCGTGATCGCCGAGCCGAAGGCGCTGATCGGCTTCGCCGGCCCGCGCGTGATCGAGCAGACGGTTCGCGAGAAGCTGCCGGAAGGCTTCCAGCGCGCGGAATTCCTGCTGAAGACTGGCGCGATCGACATGATCGTCGATCGCCGCAAGATGCGCGACGAGATCGCGCAGCTGCTCGCGCTGCTGCAGCGGCAGCCGGCCGACGCGCTGGCCTGACAGGCGCGGCGTTGTGAACTGCGCGCGTCGCCCGGCTGAACCGCCGGGCGGCGCGTTTCGTTTTTTGGCGTAGTGGCGGTACCGATTCAGATTTGATCCGATGAGCACTTTTCCCACTCTCGACGCGTGGCTTTCGCATCTCGAACGCGCGCACCCGGTCGGCATCGACATGGGCCTCACCCGTATCGGGCAGGTCAAGGCGGCGCTGCAGCTCGAATTCGCGTGCCCGGTGATCACGGTCGGCGGCACGAACGGCAAGGGCTCGACCTGCGCGTTCCTCGAGGCGATCCTCGTGCACGCGGGCTACAAGGTCGGCTGCCACACGTCGCCGCACCTGCTCGAATTCAGCGAGCGCGCGCGCGTGAACGGGCAGCAGGTCAGCGATGCCGAGCTGCTGCCGCACTTCGAGGCCGTCGAAGCGGCGCGCACGTCGCTGCCGGAGCCGGTGTCGCTCACGTATTTCGAATTCACGACGCTCGCGATCCTGCACCTGTTCGCGTCGCGCGGGCTCGACGCGGTGATCCTCGAAGTCGGCCTCGGCGGCCGGCTCGATGCGGTCAACATCATCGACACCGATTGCGCGATCGTCACGAGCATCGACATCGACCACACCGAATACCTCGGCGACACGCGCGAGAAGATCGCGTTCGAGAAGGCCGGGATCTTCCGCGCCGGCAAGCCGGCGATCTGCGGCGATCCCGCGGTGCCCGACACGCTGGTCGAGCATGCGGCCGCGATCGGCGCCGACCTGTGGCTGGTCGGGCGCGATTTCCGCTACGAGGCGCAGCCGGGCGCGGAGCGCCAGCAATGGAGCTATCTCGGCCGCGACAAGCGTTATCCGGCGCTCGCGTACCCGGCGCTGCGCGGCGCGAATCAGCTGATCAATGCATCGGCCGCGCTCGCCGCGCTCGAGGCGCTGCGCCCGGTGCTGCCGGTGTCCGCGCAGGACATCCGGCTCGGGCTCGCGAACGTCGAGCTGCCGGGGCGCTTCCAGGTGCTGCCGGGCAAGCCCGCGATCGTGCTCGACGTCGCGCACAACCCGCATGCGGCGGCCGTGCTCGAGCAGAATCTCGGCAACATGGGCTTCTTCCCGTACACGTACGCGGTGTTCGGCGCGATGCACGACAAGGACATCGACGGCGTGCTGCGGCACTTGAAGGGCGAGATCGACCACTGGTGCGTGACCGATCTGCCGCTGCCGCGCGCGGCGAGCGCGGAGCAGCTCGAAGCCGCGCTGCGCAAGGCCGGCGTGGAAGACGGCGCCGATTCGAGCGTGACGCGCTTCGCATCGCCCGCCGACGCGTTTCGCGATGCACTAAAAAGAGCATCCGAGAATGATAGAATCGTGGTTTTCGGCAGTTTCCATACGGTGGCAGGTGTGATGGCCTACCGGAAATCGCAGCAACACTGACTGACGGGCAGTTTCGGACTCAGCCATTCATGGGAATTTTCTCGTTCGGCAAGAAAGACGACGACGCGCCCTCGCGGCGCGGCGGTCGTACCGGGGCCTCCCGGAACGCGCGCACGGAGCGCACTGAACGTGTCGAGCGCCGCACGCGCCGCACCGAGCGTCCGGAATCGGATGCACTGCTCCTCGATCCGACCCTTCCTGAAAAGCAACGCGCGCGCCGGCGCCTCGTCGGCGCGATCGCGCTCGTGGTCGCCGCGGTGATCGTGCTGCCGATGGTGCTCGATTCGCACCCGAAGCCGGTGACGGACGACATCGCGATCGACATCCCGAACCGGCCCGCGCATCAGGCGGTCGCGCCGCGTGACGACGAGGCGGCCGACGTGCAGGCCGGCGTCGCGCACGACGAGCCGCCGGCGTCCGATGCTGCGGTGGCAGCCGTTCCGGCCCCCGCGAAGGATGCGGCCAAGCCGGCCGCGAAGCCCGATGCCACGACCTCGACGACCACGGCCAGCGTCGCGCCGCCGAAGCCCGCTGCGAAGCCGGCCGCGGCCGCGCCTGCGGCGAAGCCGGTTGCACCGAAGCCGGCGCCCGCGGCGGTCGCGAACGCCGATGCCGCAGCCGACAGCGGCGACGCATCGTCGCCGGCGTCGCCGGCCGGTGCGCGCTTCGCGGTGCAGCTCGGATCGTTCAAGGACGACACGACGGCCCGCTCGTGGGCCACCAAGTTGAAATCCGCGGGCGTGCCCGCATATGTCGAGCATCGCAAGCAGGCGGACGGCAGCACGGCTACACTGCTGCGTGCCGGCCCGTTTGCGGATCGCGCGGCGGCATCGGCCGCGATCGCGAAGGTGCGCGAAGCCGGACTCACGCAGTAACGTGCGATGCTGACGGCTTTCGACTACGCTGTATTGGCGGTGATCGCGTTGTCTGCGCTGCGTGGCGCGTGGCGCGGTTTCGTCTCGGAGATTTTCGGGCTGATCGGCTGGATCGCGGCGGTCGTGATCGCGGCGCGCTATGTCGGACTCGTGGTGCCGTACATCCCGGCGAACTGGCCGGGCGGCGCGCTGACACAGTGGGTGCTCGCGTTCGCGCTGATCGTGATCGGCGTCGTGTTCGTCGCCGGCGTCGCGAACGCGCTGTTGTCGCGGATCGCGCAGGCAACGGGCCTCGGCGGGGTCGATCGCTCGCTGGGCATGATGTTCGGGCTGGTCCGCGGCTGCGTGCTGGTGGTGCTGCTGGTCGCGGCGGCCGGGCTGACCGAATTGCCCAAACAGGATTTCTGGCGCAATGCGCTATTGCGTCCTATCGCCGAACAGGGCGTGCACGAGCTGAAGCAGCTCCTGCCCGACGGCATGGCCCAGTACGTACGCGTGTGACGACGCGGCCGGGCAGGACGGAACCGATTTTGTCATCTTGAAGGACATGCCATGTGCGGCATCGTAGGTGTTATCTCCCAATCCCCGGTCAATCAGCTGATCTATGACAGCCTGCTGCTGCTGCAGCATCGCGGTCAGGATGCAGCGGGCATCGCGACGGCGGACGGCAGCAATTTCCACATGTACAAGGCGAACGGCATGGTGCGCGACGTGTTCCGCACGCGCAACATGCGCAGCCTGCCCGGCACCTTCGGCATCGGCCAGGTCCGCTACCCGACGGCCGGCTCGGCGTCGAGCGAAGCCGAGGCGCAGCCGTTCTACGTGAACGCACCGTTCGGGATCATCCTCGCGCACAACGGCAACCTGACGAACTGGGAACAGCTGAAGGACGAGATGTTCCGGATCGACCGCCGGCACATCAACACCAATTCCGACAGCGAAGTGCTGCTCAACGTGTTCGCGCACGAGCTGCAACTGTCGACGACGGGCCTCGAACTCGATCCGGCCGCCGTGTTCAAGGCGGTCGCCGGCGTGCACCGCCGCCTGCAGGGCTCGTACGCGATCGTGTCACTGATCGCCGGCTACGGGCTGCTCGCGTTCCGCGATCCGTTCGGCATCCGCCCGCTCTGCATCGGCAAGCTCGAGACCGAGAACGGCACCGAGTGGATGGTCGCGTCGGAGTCGGTGGCCGTCGAAGGCATCGGTTTCGAATTCGTGCGCGACGTGCAGCCGGGCGAAGCGATCTTCATCGACAAGGCCGGCAACTTCCACAGCCAGCAGTGCGCGGAGAACCCGACGCTGAATCCGTGCATGTTCGAATACGTGTATCTCGCGCGTCCGGACTCCTGCCTCGACGGCGTGCCGGTCTACAACGTGCGGCTGCGCATGGGCGACTACCTCGCCGAGAAGATCAAGCGCGAGCTGCCGAACGTGCCGATCGACGTCGTGATGCCGATTCCCGATTCGTCGCGTCCGGCGGCGATGCAGGTCGCCGCGAAGCTCGGCGTCGAGTATCGCGAAGGCTTCTTCAAGAACCGCTACGTCGGCCGCACGTTCATCATGCCGGGCCAGGCCGTGCGCAAGAAGTCGGTGCGCCAGAAGCTCAATGCGATGAGCATCGAGTTCAAGGACAAGCACGTGCTGATCGTCGACGACTCGATCGTGCGCGGCACGACCTCGCACGAGATCGTGCAGATGGCGCGCGATGCGGGCGCGAAGTCGGTGATCTTCGCGTCGGCGGCGCCGCCCGTGAAGTTCCCGAACGTGTACGGCATCGACATGCCGACGCGCGGCGAGCTGGTCGCGCACGGCCGCACCGACGAGGAAGTCGCGAAGATCATCGGTGCCGACTACCTGATCTATCAGGACGTCGACGACCTGCGCCGCGCGGTGCGCGACATCAACCCGAAGCTCGAACGCTTCGAGGCGTCGTGCTTCGACGGCAACTACATCACCGGCGCCGTGACGCCCGAGTACCTCGACGCGATCGAGCGCGCGCGCCTCGCGCCGGCGTCGCAGGCCGATCGCGATACGGCCAGCGACACCGCGCGTTCGCAGATGAACCTGCAACTGTCGGTCGAGTGATGCCGGCGCACGCTTCCGACGAAGCGTGATAGGATGTGGCCTTGCGTCGATTTGATTCAGCTTGCGGACGCGGGGCGACTTCCCAAAACAGCTAAAGCGAAGGCCGGCGGCAGCCGGCCCGAGTCGATCGCTGTCGTACCGCACCGAAGCCCGCTGATGCCGACGCATAGCGGGCTTTTTGTTTTGGCCTGACTTTGTGGCTGGGTGCGCGCCCGATGCATGACCGCCGGCGCGGCCCTCGAATACGGAAAACGGAACATGGACGACTCCCTCAACTTCGACACGCTCGCCGTGCGCGCAGGCACGCAGCGCAGCGACTACAACGAGCATTCGGAAGCGCTGTTCCTCACGTCGAGCTTCTGCTTCACGAGCGCGGCGGAGGCGGCCGAGCGCTTCGCGAATTCGGAAGACTACTTCACCTATTCGCGCTTCACGAACCCGACCGTCACCATGTTCCAGGATCGTCTCGCCGCGCTCGAAGGCGGCGAGGCGTGCATCGCGACGGCGTCGGGCATGGCCGCGATCATGTCGGTCGTGATGTCCGCACTGCAGGCGGGCGATCATCTCGTCAGCTCGCGCAGCCTGTTCGGCTCGACGCTGGGCATGTTCTCGCAGATCTTCAGCAAGTTCGGCATCGCGACGACGTTCGTCGATCCGACCGACCTGAACGCATGGCAGGAAGCGGTGCGGCCCGAGACGAAGATGTTCTTCCTCGAAACGCCGTCGAACCCGCTGACCGAACTCGCCGACATCGAAGCGATCGGCAAGATCGCGAAGGCCGCGAACGCGCTGTTCGTCGTCGACAACTGTTTCTGCAGCCCGGTGCTGCAGCAGCCGCTGAAGCTCGGCGCGGACGTCGTGATGCACTCCGCCACGAAGTTCCTCGACGGGCAGGGCCGCGTGCTCGGCGGCGCGCTGGTCGGCTCGAAGGCCTTCATCATGGGCAAGGTGTTCCCGTTCGTGCGCAGTGCGGGCCCGACGCTGTCGGCGTTCAACGCGTGGGTGCTGCTGAAGGGGATGGAAACGCTGTCGCTGCGCGTCGAAAAGCAGTCGGCGAATGCGCTGGAAATCGCGCGCTGGCTGGATTCGCATCCGGCCGTTGCGCGCGTGTTCTATCCGGGGCTCGAATCGCATCCGCAGCACGCGCTCGCGAAGCGCCAGCAGAAGGCGGGCGGCGCGATCGTGTCGTTCGAGCTGAAGGGCGACACGCCCGAGCAGCAGCGCGCGAACGCATGGCGCGTGATCGATAGCACGAAGCTGATCTCGATCACCGGCAACCTCGGCGACACGCGCACGACGATCACGCACCCGGCGACCACGACGCATGCGCGGATCACGCCGGAAGCGCGTGCGGCCGCGGGGATCACCGAAGGGCTGATCCGCGTCGCGGTCGGCCTCGAAGACGCCGGCGACCTGCGCAACGATCTCGCGCGCGGCCTCGAGGGCTGAGCACGACCGCACCGGTTTCCGGGCCGACATGAAAACGGGCCGCTCGACATCGAGCGGCCCGTTTTCTTTTGGGCTGATGCCGAGCCCGCGTGTTGCCCGGATCAGCCGGCCTGCGCGGCCGGCTCGTTGCGCGTTGCGTCCATCATCCAGCGCAGCGTGTCGTCGAGCGGCGTCACCGGCAGCTCGCCCACCGCGCGCCGCAGCTTGTCGCGCGAACCGGACAGACGCTTGACTTCGTTGTGCCGCACGAAGCGCGGATCGATCGTCACGTCGATCACGTAACCGGCAATCCGCGACAGCATCGCCAGCACTTCCTTCAGCGAATACGCGCGCTCCGAGCACACGTTGAACGTCTCGCCGGCCGGCGCGGCTTCGAGCAGCTTCAGATACGCGGCCGTCACGTCGCGTACGTCGGAGAAATCGCGGCTCACGTCGAGATTGCCGAGCGAGATGCGCGGCGCGTTGCGCGCGTAGTGCGACACGAGCTTCGGCAGCAGATACGCGTCGTCCTGGCCGACGCCCGTGTAGTTGAACGGCCGCGCGATCACGATCGGCAAGCGGTCGGCCCACAGCTTCGCCGCGTACTCCATCGCGAGCTTGCTGACCGCGTAGTCGTTCGCGGGCGCGGGCGGCACCGTTTCGTCGAGCACGCCGGCCGTCGAATTGCCGTAGATGTTTGCGCTGCTCGCGAGCAGCACCGCCGACGGACGGCTGTCGAGGCCCGCGAGCGCGGCCAGCAGGTTGCGCGTGCCGACGATGTTGACCGCGTAGGTTTGCGACGGTTCGTCCTGTGCGACGTGCGCACGCGCGGCGAGATGCACGACCGCATCGGGCCGCGCATCGGCCGCCGCTGCGCGCACCGCGTTCGCGTCGAGCAGGTCGACCGGCAGCAGCGTGCAGTTCGCGAACGCCGGATCGTCGGGGCGCGCCGCGCCGGGCGCGACGGTGCCCCACACGTCGTAGCCGGCCGCTTCGAGGCGTTGCGCCATGTAGCGGCCGGTGAAGCCCGTCAGGCCCGTGACGAACGCACGGCGCGACGGGCGGCCGGCTTCAGTACGTGTCATGGTGACGATTCCGCGTCAGATCGGCTTCGACCATCATCTGGCAAAGCTGTTCGAGCGTCGTCTCCGGCGCCCAGCCGAGCTTCGCTTTCGCCTTGTCCGCGCAGCCGATCAGCAGGTCGACTTCGGCAGGGCGGTAGAACTTCGGATTCACTTCGACGAGCACGTTGCCGTTCGACGCGTCGACGCCGCGCTCCTGCTCGCCCTTGCCGGTCCATTCGATCTGGTAGCCGGCGGCCGCGAACGCCATCCGCACGAAGTCGCGCACGGTCTCTGTGCGGTTGGTCGCGAGCACGTAGGTGTCCGGCTCGTCGACCTGCAGCATCCGCCACATCCCTTCGACGTATTCGAGCGCGAAGCCCCAGTCGCGCTTCGCGTCGAGGTTGCCGAGCTCGAGCCTGGTCGCCTTGCCGAGCCTGATCTTCGCGACGGTGTCGGTGATCTTGCGCGTGACGAACTCGCGGCCGCGCAGCGGCGATTCATGATTGAACAGGATGCCGCTGCAGCCGAACAGGTCGTAGGACTCGCGATAGTTCACGGTCATCCAGTGCGCGTACAGCTTCGCGACGCCGTACGGGCTGCGCGGGTAGAACGCGGTCGTTTCCGTTTGCGGAATCGCCTGCACCTTGCCGAACATCTCGGACGTCGACGCCTGGTAGAAGCGCGTCTTCGGGCTCACCACGCGAATCGCCTCGAGCAGGTTCAGCGGCCCGATGCCCGTCACTTCGGCGGTCGTCGCCGGCTGGTCGAACGACACGCCGACGAAGCTCTGCGCGGCGAGGTTGTACAGCTCGTCCGGCTGCGTGCGTTCGAGCAGACGCAGGCTCGAGCCGGCATCCGTCAGGTCGTGTTCGACGAGCGACAGGTTCGGGTGCGTATCGACGCCGAGTTCGGCGATGCGCCAGAAGTTCACCGAGCTGGTGCGGCGGTACGTGCCGGTGACCTCGTAGCCCTTGTCGAGCAGCAGCTTGGTCAGGTAGGCGCCGTCCTGCCCCGTGATCCCCGTGATGATGGCCTTCTTGCGGTTTTGGCTCATGGCAATGTCCTGGTCGAAACGATGGATTGAGAAAGTCAGGCGGTCGTGCGCGCGGCGGCGGGCACCGCGCCGCGGGCCGGGCCGCGCGTCAGGCGGCGCTCGAAGCCGTACCAGCTCACGGTCGCGTACGCGAGCGTGATCGCGAGGGCGAGCGCGGCGGTGACGAAGCGGTTCAGGTGCAGCGGCCACAGCGCATACAGCACGCTCAGGTGAATCAGGTAGACGGTGTAGCTGACGGTGCCGACGTAGACGAGCAGCGGATTCGTCAGCACGCGCTGCACGAGGCCGCGTCCGCGCAGCGCGATCACGACGATCGACGTGCACAGCAGCAGCGAGATGCTGTAGAGCGCGGCATTCGACATCGGCGTGTTCGCCGCGCGAAAGCGCGGGAACGACAGGTGCAGCCAGCCGAGGATCGCGAGCGCCACGAGCGCGCCGACGATCGCGAGCGGATAGAACGGGTCGAGCGCGCGCCGGTCGCGGCGCAGCACGATCGCGAGCAGCGCGCCGGCGGCGAGCAGGTCCATCCGGAACGGCGTCAGGTAGTAGATCGGCCAGAACGAATCGAACCACGGCGTCGCGATCGCGCGCAGCACGGGCGCGGCGACGATCAGCGCGGCGGCGATCCACAGCAGCGCACGCTCGGAGCACCACAGCACGACGAACGGCCAGAAGATGTAGAACTGCTCTTCGACGGCGAGCGACCACAGCACGTTCAGGCTGTCGTGGCCGATGCTGCCGAGCGACAGTCCGATATTGGTCGAGAAGAACGCGAACCACGGCCAGTGCGGCAGCCAGCTCGCGCCGAACAGCAGCGTCGACACGAGCAGCAGCAGCACGTACGGCGGCAGGATCCGGCGCACGCGGCGCGCGTAGAAGTGGCTGAAGTAAGACTGCCCGCGCGCTTTCCGGTCGAGCAGGATGCCGGTGATCAGCAGCCCGCTCAGCACGAAGAACAGGTCGACGCCCATCCACAGCGGCGCCTTCAGCGCGTGCTGCAGGAACACGGCGCCCACCGCGATCGCGCGCAACCCGTCGAGCTGCACGATGCGGCCGTGTTGCGGCGGGGCGAGGTCGGCGCTGCGCGAGATGCCCGTCATCGCGCCGCTCCTTCGCGACGCGCGGCCAATGCCGTGGCGCGCCGCGCATCCGATGCGTGAACGTAATGCATGCGTTTAAATGAAATATGGAATCGAAATCGATTCTAGGGAAAAGAAATCGGCAAAAAAACGCGTGTCATTTATCCGGCTGAAAACATTCGAATGCCGCTCGCGGCAATCGCGGAATGAAAGCTTTGCAGGCTGCGCAGCCCGGCGGGCGGGCCGGAGCGGCATTTTCTACGCACTGGTGCCGCGAAAGCCGGTCGATATTGCCGCTTTGCCGAGCCTGAATCCGGCTGTTCCGGTGCGATATTTCATGCCGAAACATCCCCAAATATTTCCAAATTTCTTGTGATTATTTTTGCTTGTAACCTGCATCGCGACGTTTGAAACCCATTTAGAGCGACAGGTCATCCGGGCATTGCAGTACGCCGCGGCGCCGGTCGCTTTGCATCGAGTCTGGAGAGCGCATTGCGACGTCTGATTCTGATTGGCATGACGGTATGCGCGGCGCTGTCCGCGAGCGTCGCCGCGGCTGAAACGGTGTTGCCCGCGACCACGTCGTGGATCGGCAACACGTTCGGCTATGGCGACGGCAGCTGGACGCAGATCGACATCCGCGCGATCGCGGTGACGCCGGACGGCAAGGTGTATACGAACGCGCCGTGGGACGAGAGCGGCGCCGAGGCGAGCGTCTACCAGGACGGGAAGATGCTCGGCTTCGCGGGCGGCACGCACGGCTGGGGCAATCTCGGCGGCAACGCGGTCGCGGTGAACGGCAAATATGCGTACGTCGCGATCGGCGTCGGCAACGAGCGCGGCCATCTGCAGGCGCCCGGCATCTGGCCGGACAAGGGCAAGCAGTGGTTCGGCATCTCGCGCCGCACGATCGGCGACATGAAGCAGCCGGCGCCGTTTCGCGCGGCGCCGCAGGTTGCGCCGGGCGGCCGCGCCGATGCGGGCCGTGCGCGAATGGCCGCGAGCTTCATGATGGTCAACGAGGTGCCGGCGCCGGCGCGCTCGGAAGTGGGCGAGGCGAAGGCCGAGGTCGGCGGCCTCGCGGCCGACGACAAGACGCTGTTCGCGACGAACCCGTCGCATGATGCGGTCGACGTGTACGACGCCGAGACGATGCAGAAGAAGGGCACGTGGAGCGCGCACGAGCCGGGCCGCATCGCGCTCGCCGGCGACGGCACGCTGTGGCTGCTGACCGATACGATCAGCGGGCCCGCGCACCTCGTGCACGTGCGCGCGGACGGCCGCAAGCTCGACGACGCGCCCGCGCTGCCCGAAGGCACCGAAGCGGTGGACGTTGCAGTCGACGCGAAAGGGCGCGTGCTGGTCGCGGACAACGGCCCGCGCCAGCAGATCCTGATCTTCTCGAAGGGCGGCAAGGGCTATGCGGCGTCCGGCACGCTCGGCGAGCGCGGCGGCATCTTCGCGGGCCCGGTGCCGGGGCGCCCGGGGCCGCAGCGCTTCAACGGGCTGACGGGCGTCGGCGTCGATCGCGCGGGCAACGTCTATGTGTCGATGAACGGGATCGGCCCGCGTCACGACACGATCGGCGCGGGGCTCGGTGCGGTGCTCGAGAGCTACACGCCGGACGGCAAGCTGCGCTGGCAGGTGCAGGGCCTGCTGTTCGTCGACGGCGCGTGGCTCGATCCCGCGCGGCCGAACAGCGTGTACACGGGCAACAAGCGCTTCGAGCTCGATCTGTCGAAGCCGCCCGGCCAGGACTGGAAATACGTCGGCTTCCTGTCGAACCGCTTCAAGTATCCGGACGATCCCGTGTTCCACACGGACCAGTATCCGGGCATGCCGTTCGCGCGGCGCGTCGACGGCCGCACGTTCCTGTACCTGACCGACATGTACGCCGATCACCTGAAGATCTACCGCTTCGACGCGAAGCGCGACGGCGAGGTCGCGATTCCGTCGGGGCTGATCGCGGGCCGCGCGCGGCCGGTCGACAAGGTGCCGAACAAGCCGCCGGGCGGCGACTGGATCTGGCGCGACACGAACGGCAACGGCCGGCTCGACGCCGACGAATTCACGACCAACACGACGGGCAAGGCGAAGGCGGGCGGCTGGGGCTGGTGGGTCGACACGAAGGGCGACATCTGGCGCACGAGCGACGTGCGCGGCATTCACCGCTTCAGCTATGGCGGGCTCGACAAGGCCGGCAACCCGATCTACTCGTACGACAAGGTCACGACCTATCCGATGCCGCAGCCGTTCACGCAGCTGCGCCGCGCGATCTACGAGCCGCAGACGGACACGCTGTACGTGACGGGCTACACCGCCGACGCGCAGCCGCAGCCGGGCATCAACAAGGAAGTCGGCCGCGTGCTGGTGCGCTTCGACAAGTGGTCGAGCGGCTCGCCGGTGGTGCGCTACCAGGTCGCGCTGCCGTGGCAGCTCGACGCGAAACCGATCCTCGACCTGATCGGGATCACGGTCGAAGGCCGCTACATCTTCACGGTGGAGCCGGTCGGCAAGATCCACGTGTACGACAAGGAAACCGGCAAGGAAGTCGGCGTGATGAGCCCGGGCGCGGAAGTCGGCAAGGCGTCGGGCTGGGTCGACGTGCCGTTCGGCATCAGCGCGTTCCGGCGCGAGAACGGCGAATACCTGGTGTTCGTCGAGGAAGACGCGCGCGGCAAGGTACTGATGTATCGCTGGAAACCGTGACGGGCGGTGCGCCGTCGCTGCGGCCGCCGTCGCCGTCACACAAGGCTCAAGCATGGACAAAGGCATACTCAAGAACGTTTCGATCAACTTCATCGGGCTGATCCTGCCGACCTTCGTGTCGCTGGTGACGGTGCCCGCATATATCCACGCGCTCGGCGTCGAACGCTACGGCGTCGTCAGCCTCGTGTGGACGCTGATCGGCTATTTCGGGATCCTCGATCTCGGGATGAGCATGGCCGCGCAGAACCACATCTCGAAGGCGCTCGCGAGCGGCAACGCGGACGAAAGCGCGCGCGTGTTCTGGAGCGCGTTCTGGCTGAACCTCGGCACCGGCATCGCCGGCGGCCTGCTGATCTATTTCGGCGCGTTCGTCTACACCGCGTATTTCACGAAGGTGTCGGCCGCGATGCAGCACGAGGTGTATCTCGCGCTGCCGTGGCTCGCGCTCGCGATTCCGCTCGCGAACGTGTCGTGGGTATTCGCCGGCGCGATCAACGGCGCCGAACGCTTCGGCGTGTTCAACACCAACCAGACGATCGGCACGTTCCTGTTCCAGCTGCTGCCGCTCGGCGCCGCATGGTGGATCGCGCCGAACCTGCAGACGGTGCTCGCCGCGGCCGTCGTCGCGCGACTGATCGCGGCGGTGATGCTCGGCCACGCGAGCATCAAGGTGCTCGGGATCCGGCGCATCGATCCGCCGCAGTGGGGCACCGCGAAGGGGCTGTTCAACTTCGGCGGCTGGATGCTGATCGCGAGCACGACCAGCATGATCGCCGACACGCTCGACCGCGTGATGCTCGGCGCCGGCATGGGCGCGAAATTCGTTACGTACTACACGGTGCCGCAGAACCTCGTCACGCGCCTGAACATGCTGCCGAACGCGCTGGTGCGCACGCTGTTCCCGCGCCTGTCGGCGGTCGGCCGCGACCACGCCGACACGCTCGCGCGCCAGTCGCTCGAATTCCTGAACGGCGTGTTCACGCCGGTCGGCATCGTCGCGATCTTCGCGCTCGCGCCGTTCCTCACGCTGTGGGTCGGCGCCGATCTGGCCGCGCATTCGGCGCCGGTCGGCCGCGTGCTGGTGATCAGCGTGTGGCTCGTCGGCCAGGCGAGCGTCACGCGGATCCTGATCCAGTCGCAGGTGAACCCGGCCCGCGCCGCGTTCGCCGGCCTCGTCGAGATGCCGTTCTTCGTCGGCGGCCTGTGGCTCGGCATTCATCATTTCGGGCTGATCGGCGCGGCGGTGGTTGTCGCGGCGCGCGCGCTGGTCGACTACGGCGTGCTGCTGTACCTGTCGGCGATCCGGATGCGCGCGATCGTGCTCGACATGCTCGCGCATCTCGTCTTCCTGCTCGCGAGCCTGTTGCTCGCGCAGGCGTGGCCGGGGCTGGTCCAGTCGATCGGCATGTGCGCGGTCGTGCTGGTGCTGAACGTCGCGTGGTCGCTCACGATGACGCCGGGATTGCGCGCACTCGTGCGTGATCTGTTTGTCCGTCTCAATGCGAGGAGAACTGCATGAATCGCGATCTGGCGGAACACGCCGTCCTGAATCTCGCCACGGCCGATACCGCCGTGGCCGAAACCGGCGACGCCGCCGCACTGCGCCGGATCGAACGGGCCGGGCAGGCCGGCACCCGCGATGCGTCCCGCCCGCTGCGCGTGGCGATCGTCCACGACTGGCTCGTCACCTATGCCGGCGCCGAGCGCGTGCTCGAACAGATCGTCGCGTGCTTTCCGGACGCGGACCTGTTCAGCCTCGTCGATTTTCTCGAGGACCGCGCATTCGTGCGCGGCAAGCCGGTGACGACGTCGTTCATCCAGAAGCTGCCGTTCGCGCGCACCAAGTACCGCAGCTACCTGCCGCTGATGCCGCTCGCGATCGAGCAGCTTGACGTGTCCGACTACGACCTCGTGATCTCCAGCAGCCATGCGGTCGCGAAGGGCGTGCTGACGGGCCCGGACCAGGTGCACATCAGCTACGTGCATTCGCCGATCCGCTACGCGTGGGATCTGCAGCACCAGTATCTGGAACAGTCGAACCTCACGCACGGGCCGAAGTCGCTGCTCGCGCGGATGATCCTTCACTACATCCGCAACTGGGACACGCGCACCGCGAACGCGGTCGATGGCTTCATCGCGAATTCCGCGTTCATCGCGCGGCGCATCCGCAAGGTGTATCACCGCGATGCGGCGGTGATCTTCCCGCCGGTCGACGTCGACGGCTTCTCGCTGAACGAGGTGAAGGACGATTTCTACCTCACTGCATCGCGGATGGTGCCGTACAAGAAGATCGACCTGATCGTCGAAGCGTTCTCGCGCACGCCCGAGCGCAAGCTCGTCGTGATCGGCGACGGCCCCGAGATGCAGAAGATCCGCGCGAAGGCCGGCCCGAACGTCGAGATCATGGGCTACCAGCCGTTCGCGGTGCTGCACGACCGGATGCGGCGCGCGAAGGCGTTCGTGTTCGCGGCCGAGGAGGATTTCGGGATTTCGGTGGTCGAGGCGCAGGCCTGCGGCACGCCGGTGATCGCATACGGGAAGGGCGGCGCGCTCGAGACCGTGCTCGAGCCGCGCGCGCACGCGCATCCGACCGGGCTGTTCTTCGACGAGCAGACGCCGCACGCG
This sequence comes from Burkholderia sp. SR8, assembly GCF_052851275.1. Lineage (NCBI taxonomy): Bacteria > Pseudomonadati > Pseudomonadota > Betaproteobacteria > Burkholderiales > Burkholderiaceae > Burkholderia > Burkholderia sp. SR8. The sequence continues at coordinate 109,510 of NZ_JAULUC010000002.1, read as the reverse complement.
ATCGTCGCGGCGGTCGACGCGTTCGAACGCGCGCCGCAGCGCTTCACGCCGCACGCGTGCCGCGCGAACGCGGAGCGCTTCTCCGCCGACACGTTCCGGCGGCGCTTTCTCGACTATGTGGAAGCCGCATTGCCCGGCTCGACCGCGCAGCGCGGCACGGCCGTCGCGCCGATGCCGGCCGCGCGCGGCCCGGCGACGCTCGTGCTCGACCAGAGCGGCGTGCTCGGCGGCGCGGAGCTGTCGCTGCTGGAGATCATGAAGCACATGCGCGCGAACGCGGACGTACTGCTGTTCGACGACGGCCCGTTCCGCGCGGCGCTCGACGAGATCGGCGCGCGCGTCGACGTGCTCGACCAGGGCGCGCTCGCCGGCGTGCGCAAGCAGGGCGGCGTGTCGGCCGGCGCGTTGAAGCAGCTGTTCACGCTGGTGCGCGACGTCGCGCGCCGCGCCCGCCGCGCCGAGGTGATCTACGCGAATACGCAGCGCGCGATGGTGGTCGCGGCACTGGCCGGGCGGCTCGCGCGCAAGCCGGTGGTCTGGCATCTGCGCGACATCGTCAGCGGCGAGCATTTCGGCAGCAAGCAGCTGACTGCGATCAAGTACTGCGCGCGGTTCGGCGTCACGCGCGTGATCGCGAACTCCGATGCGTCCGCGCAGGCGTTTCGCGCGCTGACGGGCTTCACGCCGCAGCACGTCGACGTCGTGTTCAACGGCATTTCGGCCGAACCGTTCGACGCGCTCGATACCACCAGCCAGGCCGCGCTGCGCGCGCGCTTCGGGCTGCCCGAGCACGCGTGGCTGGTCGGCTCGTTCAGCCGCCTCGCGCACTGGAAGGGCCAGCATCTGCTGCTGGAGGCCGCCGCGCGCCATCCGGACATGCACGTGGTGCTGGTCGGCGCGCCGCTGTTCGGCGAGGACGAATACGCGGCGCAGCTGCACGAGACCGTCGCGCGTCACGGGATGGACGACCGCGTGCACTTCCTCGGATTCCAGCGCGACGTGGCCGCGTGCATGAAGGCGGTCGACGTGGTCGCGCATACGTCGATCACGCCGGAGCCGTTCGGGCGCGTGATCGTCGAGGGGATGCTCGCGCGGCGGCCGGTGGTCGCGGCGCGCGCGGGCGGGGTCGTCGAGATCATCGAGGACGGCGAGAACGGGCTGTTGTGCGAGCCGGGCAACGCGGCCGCGCTCGCCGATGCGCTGGGCCGGCTCAAGCACGACGGCGCGCTGCGCGAGCGGCTCGTCGCGAGCGGGCGCGCGACCGCGGTGCGCCGGTTCGGCACCGAAACGTACGTGGAGCGCGTCGAGAAGATTCTCGCGGATACCGCGAAGGCCGCGAAGGCGAAGAAGCGGTAGGCGGCAGTCGGCGGCGGCGCGCGAAGCGTGTCGTCGTCCTCGGTCGTCCGTCGTCCGGACCGGCGCGAAACGGGCCCTCATGCGGCGGTGTGCTGCATGGGGGTCCTGGCGTTTGGATCCTGTGGGCGGTTGGGGGGATGTCGCGCGCCGGGCGCTCGTCGCGAGGGCCGGCGTGGAGGAATTTCCCGCCGCATTCACTCGCCGTGCGCCGCCGTCGCCGACTCCAACGTCAGGCCGCCGCAGCCTGCGAACGAGCTGTTGACCCGATCGCGCGTGTCGACCATGCCGCCGCCCATCAGCCCGGATGATTGGCTCGCCGGTGCGAAGCCGGCCGTCCCGCCCGACCGGGAACGCCGTGCGGACGCCTTCAGGCGGCTCGATGCGGTCATTGACCCCATCCCGGAAGGGGTGGGCCGCGGCGACGGCAGCGCAGCCGCCCAGGAAGCCGATATGCATCGCGGACACACGTCGGCCGTTGCAGCGGCCCCGGCCCGACACGTGAGCGCCGCTATATGCCCGCCCCGCGCATGAAAACACCCCGTGCAAGCTGACGGCGCACGGGGCCGGGAGCGCCGGAATGGCGCGTTCGGGTTCAGGCGGCCTGTTCGGGCGCCGGCGCGACGACGCGCGCGGGGCGCGCCGGCTTCAGGCTGGCCGACCACAGCATCGCCGGGCGTTCGAACAGCCGGTAGAACACGTAGGCGACCGGAATCGCGGCGGCCATGAATGCAATCGACGGCCAGATCGACAGCTGCAGTTCCGAATGGAACAGCACCGAACCGAGGCACACGAACAGCGGCAGGTGGACGAGATACAGCGAGTAGCTGAAGTCGCCGAACCAGCCGAGTACGCGCAGCAGCGGCGTCGGGCGCGGCGGGCACGCGAGCGCGCGGTACAGGAAGCACGCGAAGCCGGCCGCCCACAGCTGGAACGCGCCGTACTGGCCGAAATGGAACGCGCCGCAGCCCGCGGCGAGCAGCACGGCGGCCGCGCCGTACCAGGCGCGCGACGGTACGTCGGCCGCGCCGCGCGCCGGCTGCGCGCGCACGTCGGCGATCCACGCGCCGACCGTCCAGGACAGCCAGTAGGACGTGAAGAACTGCAGGTCGTGCCGCTCCAGCAGCCATGCCGACGCGACGTTGACGAGCGCGACGGCCGCGACGATGGCCGGCATCCCGATGCGCCGGCGCAGCGCGAACAGCAGCGGATAGATCGCATAGAACTGCACTTCGAGCGACAGCGTCCACAGCGCGCCGTTGGACCCGTACGTGTAGCCGGCGACGCCTTGCAGCGAGAACAGGTTCACGAGGAACGCAGCGAGGCCGACGTCGCGGATCTTGTGGCTGACCGGCGCGATCTGCAGGCTGACCGCGTCCATCGCGAGCGTGAACAGCAGTGCGGCGAGCAGCACCGGATAGATGCGTGCGAAACGGCGCGCCCAGAAGTTCGGCGCATCGAGCCGGTACGCGGGGTTGGCGGCCAGCTTCAGCGCCGCGTTGCGGTGGATGCAGTAGCCGCTGATCACGAAGAAGATCGGCACGCCGGCCGACCCCCATGCGAACGGAAACGTCAGGTAGCCGACGATTACGCTCGGGTCGAGCGCGTGACCGTAGGCGCGATGAAAGCTCTGCATGCCGACCCAGACGACCTGCCGGCAGTGGAAATAGGCGACGAGCAGCGCCGCGAACCCGCGCATCGCGTCGATCACGTGTTCCTTGTGGTCGGCGACGGGCGGCGCAGCCAATGGCGATCCGCTGAAAGCTTGCATGCGATTCCTTGCGACGGATGAAGGGGATGGTCCAATCGTAATGCGCAAGAATTCGAGCGAATCAATAAAAAAATCGTGCCGCGGAATAATGGTATTTCAGATGGTGGTTTTATCCCGGCCTGAAAGCGGTTTCGCAGGCGCTACAATTATTTGCCGATTTTTTTCTGATAGTTTGAAGCTCCAGTTGATTGATGCAAGGAGCGGCAAGATGGACATGCATTGGATCGCGAGCGCGGCAGTACTGCTGGTCATGGCCGTGCTGTCGGCGTACCGCGAGGCGCTGAAGAACGAGCCGATTCGCCCCGGCCTCGAGCGGGGCGGCGTCCCGTATATCGAGGAATTCGAATCGTAAGAATTTGTATCCGGAAAATCGGTAATTTATTTCTGCTTCGGCAATCGGTTCGGCAATATCGACCGGATCGCCAGATTATCTCTTTTCCGGAAAGCGTGGGCAATCGGTTCATATCGAAAATGAGCGGAGTGGAATTGGCCGTGCCGTCGATTCTCGATATGCCGTTCGGAAAACAATCGCGCCGCGTCGCAGGGCGACGCGGCGCAGTCAACGCAATCAGGATGCGAACATGTTGAAAGTCACCAAGGCCGTGTTCCCCGTTGCCGGTCTCGGCACGCGGTTCCTCCCGGCAACGAAGGCGAGCCCGAAGGAAATGCTGCCCGTCGTCGACAAGCCACTGATCCAGTACGCGGTCGAGGAAGCGATCAACGCCGGTATCACCGAGATGATCTTCGTGACGGGGCGCAGCAAGCGCGCGATCGAGGATCACTTCGACAAGTCGTACGAGATCGAGGCCGAACTCGAGGCGCGCGGCAAGGAAAAGCTGCTCGAGCTCGTGCGCGGCATCAAGCCGAGCCACGTGAACTGCTTCTACGTGCGTCAGCCGGAAGCGCTCGGTCTCGGCCATGCGGTGCTGTGCGCGGAGAAGCTCGTGCACGGCGAGCCGTTCGCGGTGATTCTCGCCGACGACCTGCTGCACGGCGAACAGCCGGTGCTCAAGCAGCTCGTCGACGTGTTCGACCACTATCACAGCTCGGTGATCGGGGTCGAGACGATCGCGCGCGAGGACAGCCGTTCGTACGGCGTCGTCGAAGGCCGCGAATGGGAAGAGGACATCATCAAGCTGTCGGGCATCATCGAGAAGCCGGCGCCGGAAGACGCGCCGTCGAATCTCGGCGTGGTCGGCCGCTACGTGTTCATGCCGACGATCTTCGATCACCTGCGCCGGCTCAAGCCGGGCGCGGGCGGCGAGCTGCAGTTGACGGACGCCGTCCAGTCGCTGCTCGCGAACGAACAGGTGCTCGCGTACCGCTACTACGGCACGCGTTTCGATTGCGGCAGCAAGATCGGTTATCTGAAGGCGACCGTCGAGCTCGCGCTCCAGCATCCGGAAGTGAGCCGCGAATTCGAGGCGTACCTGCGTACCTGCCTGCCCGCGCTGGCTGCCGTCGCATAAGCAGCCGCGCTGCTCCGCTGTTTCAGGTGGTGGTTGTTCCGTTGGCCCCGGCCGCTTCGTGCGCCGGGGCTTTTTTGCGTGCGGGCGAAGCGCGCGGTGAGTCGGCGCATGCTTGGGGTAGCGGCTGCGCTGGTGCATGGTGGCGGCAGCGGGGCAGTCGGCGGCTGCAGCGGTGGCGGCGAATCGGATCGAACTGGCGCGTTCGTGGCGATCCCGGTGCATCACGCTCGGCAGCGAGCGCGTCGCTCTGCTTCGTGACCTGACCGATCGCGATGAACGCGCGCGGCAACGACGGATGGCCGCCTCGCGCGTCGATTCGGGGGCCATGCGTGATGGGTGGTGTCGCGAATGCCGCGATGACGAAACCGGTGCCGACGTGCGGGTCGCGTGCGGTTTGATGGATTGTCGCGCGGCATGATGGCACCGATTCCGGCTCGCAGGATGTCGAAGCGGAACGGACGCCGGGGTCGCCCCGGCATGTTGCGCCGTGCGGCACCGTCGTCCGCCGATGCAACGCCCGCTTCGGAAGAACGAAGGAGCGCGCATCGCGCCGGTCCGGCAACGCGCATCGCCGGCGTGTCGCCGCTATCGCGCCGCGGCGCGCGTGCCGTCGCGTTCGCCGTCACTCAGCGTGCCGACGTGCTCGGCCGCGCGACGAAGTACCGCGCGAGCATCGCGGCGATCGGTTTCTTGAGGTCGAGCAGGCGCTTTTCCAGAAAGCGCCACGACAGGTGGGCCAGCAGCACGGCGAGCGCGAACTGCAGCAGTTCGGGCAGCGCTGCGCGGACGATTTCCGGCATCGGCACGTGCGCGAACAGTGCCGGCATCTCGCCGAATCGTGCGGGAATCAGGTTGTGGAACAGGTAGAAGCCGTAGCTGATCGTGCCGAGATAGACGAGCGGGCCCCAGTCGAGCAGCGCGACGGCAGGATGGTCGGGCTCGGTGACGATCCACAGCATCAGCGCGCCGAGCGACGCGGACAGCCCGAGATCCACGAACCCGGTGACGAGGTCCGGCAACGTCGTGAGTGCCGGCAGGACGAGGAAGAACACGACGCCTGCTGCGCCGAGCCAGCCGGGCGGAATGCGACGGACGACGGCCGGGCCGCGATCGGCGAGCGCCATCGCGCCGATGCCGCCGAGCGCGATCAGCGCGAAATTCCACGGGGAAAACGCGTAGATCAATACCGGCGACGCGTCGACCGCATACAGCGCGAGATGCGCGAACGCGCACAGCGCGACGGCCGCGACACCGAGCGCGACGTGGCGCGCGGCAGGCACCGCGAGCAGCGTCAGCGGCGCAATCAGATAGAACTGCTGCTCAACGGCGAGGCTCCAGAAGTGCGACGTGGAGCCCGGCCAGCCGTCCTTGACGACGCCGATCCAGTAATTCGACAGGAACGTCGCGTGCCATGCGAGCCCGAGATTGACGCCGCGCTGGTAGAACAGCGCGTGCGCGATCGCGAGCGCGGCGAGCAGCAGGTAGTAGACGGGAAAGATCCGCAGTGCACGCTTCGCGAGAAACAGCGCGAGCGCATGGCGGCGCGTCATCGTGCCGCATTCGATCGCCTGACGGTTGCGATGCAGTTCGCCGACGATCAGGAATCCGCTGATGAAGAAAAACGTCCACACACCGAGCTTGCCCACGTCGACAGCGAGGACGTGGCCCTTGTGGGACAGGAAAACGAGGATGACGGCGATGGCTCGCAGGCCGTCGAGTCCTTTGACGTATCTGACTTCGCGCATGAAGGCATCCGGGGCACTGAGCGAGGTCAGTATAGGTGCGCAAATATCGAACGTAATTCGCGTTCGGGCGCGTTTCGACGTATACGTGAAGGTGTTTTTCGATGCTCGAGCGTCCCCGGAGTCGGTCGCGCGCAACAAAACCTGCGGGAAACCCCGCGAAAACGCATAAAAGTACTCCACGAAGCGTCAAGGCGCTTGTAGAATCCGGCGTTGAAGCGCGCGCGTTGCACGCTTCGTGTATCCAACGACCACACCTGGTAGGAGAAACATGGCGACTTCCGCAAAAAAGGTGGCCAAGAAGGCTGCCGCACCGGCCACCAAGAAAGTGGCTGCCAAAAAGGCTGCGCCCGCGAAGAAAGTAGTGGCCAAGAAGGCTGTCGCGAAGGCAGCACCGGCCGCTCCGACGCCGCTGAAGGACAAGTTCACGAAGGCATCGCTCGCAACGCACATCGCTGAGCGCGCAGCTGTCGAAGTGAAGGCGGTCAAGGCAGTGCTCGCCGCACTCGAGAACGTCGTGCTGGGCTCGGTTCACAAGAAGGGCGCAGGCGAATTCACGCTGCCGGGTCTGCTGAAGATCACGGCGCAAGTCGTGCCGGCGAAGAAGAAGCGCTTCGGCAAGGATCCGTTCACGGGCGAAGAGCGCTGGTTCCCGGCAAAGCCGGCCAGCGTGCGCGTGAAGGCACGTGCGCTGAAGAAGCTGAAGGACGCGGCGGCGTAATGCCCGCGCACCGGCCGCCGAATGCATGTCGGCGGCCGGTGCGATGTCCGACGATCCCCGCACGCGAAAGCGTGCGGGGATTTTTATTGCGTCGCGCAAACCGACGAGGCATTGCGTCATGTCATGCGGCGCGGCTTGCACGATGCGACGCGCATCCGGTGCCGCGCGGCATTCTCGACGATGGCCGGATCGCCGTGTCCGGGTTCGTGCCGGCGCGCGTCGCCGGATAGCCAGCCGCGCGTTGCGCGCGAATCGCACGTGCTTGACGTGATGAGCGCGAACGCGACGATCGTTCCCGTCGAGATCGCCGCCCGCGCGGCGGTTGCATGCGCGACGATCGAGCGGCATCTCGGCATCTCGGCATCTCGGCATCTCGGCATCTCGGCAGCGACGCTGCAGGCGATTCACGTGTTCGGTTCGGCGTTCGACGGCGAATCGAAACCGCACGGCGACATCGATCTGCCCGTGACGATCGGCGCGTCGCCGCGCGATGCCGTGCGGCGCGCGCCGATGTCCGACTTGCTCGATGTGTCGCCGCTGCCGGGTGGCGCGACGCGCTGCGCGTACCGGACGTGATCGTCGTCGCGTGCGGCGTATCGGCTGCGCGCGCCGTCTATCTGCGCGGGCACGGTGACGCTGCGCTACTGTCCGGCGAACCGGTTGCCGCATTCGTTCGCTGCGCGCGGCGGGATCGTCGAGGCGATGTTGCCGACGTAGCGGCGCGGCGCGCGAACACCGGCTGCCCGCGATTGCGTAACGGCACGATGCAATCCTGCCCATGGCGTTGCCGTGGCGACGTGGGCGTGCGCACTGCACGCGCCGCATCGGCGGCTCGGCCGCCCGTGAACGGGCGCGTGGTACCGGCGCGTCGTCAGCCCGCGGTGCCTTCGTATGCGGCCTTCAGCGCGGCGGCGTCGAACTTCGTCATCTGCATCATCGCCGCGGCCACGCGCGCCGCCTTGACCTCGTCGCGGTCGGCCATCATCGGGATCAGTTCGTCCGGCACGATCTGCCACGACACGCCGAACCGGTCGCGCACCCAGCCGCAACCGTCGGCCGTGCCGCCGTTGTCGAGCAGCGCGCTCCAGTAGCGGTCCAGTTCCGCCTGGTCGGCGCAGCTGACCATCAGCGAGATCGCGTGATTGAACGTCTCGGTGCGCGGATGGCTCATCGCGATGAACGGCTGCCCGAACAGCTCGAATTCGACCATCCGCGTGCCGGCGGTGCCGGACACCTCGGTGACGCGCACGACGCGCGAGTTCGGGAAAATGCCCGCATAGAACGCCGCAGCTTCTTCGGCTTCCGTCGAGTACCAGAGGAACGGCGTGATCTTCTGAATCGTCATGGAGCGTCTCCTGTCGGGTGTCGGTGATGCGGCACGCTGCGTGCCGCCATCGATACGACAGACGACGGCCGTCGAAATCGACACGTCGAAGCATACGTGGTTCGTGTCGGCACATCGAGAGATCGGGGTGAGCGGGGCGGAGTCCGGCATGGCGTGCGCGGCCGGCTTCTGCTTCGGCCGGCATACGTTCCGGCCGGCATGTCGCACGGGCGGACGGCGGCGGCCGTCGCTTCAGGCGCCAATGCGGTCGTGCGCGGTCATACGGGGCCATACGCGGGCACCGCGACAGCGCTACGCGCCGGAATGACCTCGCGCGCCTGACAGGCGGCCCACGCGCCGCTCGTGATCGAGCGCCGAACCCCGGCAGTTCCGGACCACGCTCGTCGCCCGCCACGGCGCAGCCGGCAACGGACGAAAAAAAACCAGCCACGGCCGAAACCGGTGACTGGTTTTGCAGTTCGGCGGCACGGCGTCGGAGACGCCATGCACACCGGAAACGTACTTCTTAGAACTTGTGGCGAATGCCGACCGCGACCAGCTCGGCCGAGCTCTTGCCGGCGAAGCCGTACGAAGCGATCGACGCTTGCGCGGTTTGGCGAACGCCGTCGACGAGCTGCGTGCCGCTCGCGTGCTGGTATGCGCCAACCAGGTAGACGTCCGTACGCTTCGACAGCGAGTAGTCCGCGCCGACGCCGACTTGGTGGTACTTCGCGTCCGTATCGCCGCTCGCCTTCGTGTACGAGTAGCCGAGACCCAGCAGCAGCGGTGCCGTGACCTGGTACGTCACGAACGCGCGGCCCGTGTTGTACTTTTCGGTCGAACCGAAGCCCGAGAATGCGTCCGGCTTGTACTGTGCGTTGCTGTAGCCGAGGCCGAACGTCACGGGGCCGATTGCGTACTGGCCTGCGACTTGCGCGATGGCGATCGACTTCGCCGTTGCGTAACCCGAGTTGATCGGGCCGTCGAAGATCGCGTCGGACGTCGTCGAACCCCAGCCTGCACGGCCAGCCGTCGTCGTCGGCGACGGGTTGGCTGCGTAGAAGTAGCCTGCTGCAACGCCGACCGGGCCGTTGTTGTATGCAGCTGCGACCGACCACGTCTGGCCCGAACCCGTCTTGCCTGCGACGCCGCCGAGTGCGTACATGCCTTCGACTTGCAGACCGCCCCAGACCGGCGACGTGTACTTGATCGCGTTGCTGACGCGCAGCGAGTTGTCGTTGTTGTCGACGTCGCCCGGCGTTGCCATCACGCTGCCGAAGTAGTTGTCGGCCGTGACTGCCTGAACCAGGTCGACCAGCGGGTCGTACTGGCGGCCCAGCGTGAGCGTACCGTACTGGTTGCTCTGCAGACCGACGAACGCTTGACGACCGAACAGGCGGTTGCCCTGGTTCAGGTGACCCGTGCCCGGATCAAAACCGTTTTCCAACTGGAAGATCGCCTTCAGGCCACCGCCGAGGTCCTCGGCGCCTTTCAGGCCCCAGCGGCTGCCTTGCAGGTTGCCCGACAGCATTTGCCACGAGTTGTTGGCCTGGCCGTTATTGCCGTGAACCCATGCAATCGACGTGTCGATCACACCGTACAGCGTCACGCTCGACTGAGCGTGAGCAGCGCCAGCGGCGCCCAGCAGGGCGAGCGAGAGGGTCGAGAGAGCGAGTTTCTTCATCGTTGAGTATCTCCACGCAAATGATTCGTCATTCGTTATTTGTTGCGGATTGGAGAATAGCTCAGTGCCATACATGCAAGAAAGCTTAAAAAATAAAGTGTCTCGAAAAGGTAACAGCGAGAAAAAATCCATATAGATCAAGCACATCAACGACTGTTCCTCTTTTTGAAACAGTTGACAATTGCTGCGCTGCGATTGTTGCAGCGGATGGTGCGCTCGGCAACAAGCGGGCGGATTTCGCGGGTCCGCGCGCGGAAATCGGGGTGTGCAAACGTTTGCCGTTGCAGCGCGCGTCGCGCGCCGATGCAACGAACGCATCAACGTGCAGCCATGCGTGGGGGATGACGCCGTTGCGAAACGAAGCGCGATCGCGTAGCGCGGCCGCGGGCGAAGCGATAGGCGGGAGGTCAGTGGTCGCGTGCGCGGTCGGCAGCGCGATCGGCCGGCTCGGCTGCGGCCGGCACCTTGCCGGTGCGGCCATGCGCATCGCCGCGCGCGGCCGCGAATTCCGCGCCGAGCAGCAGCACGGCCGCCGAGAAGTACAGCCACATCAGCAGCACCGCGAACGACCCGGCCGCGCCGAACGCGCTCGCGGTGCCCGCGCGTGCGAGATACAGCGCGAACAGTTTCTTGCCGCCGGAGAACAGGATCGCGGACACGATCCCGCCGACCATCGCGTCGCGCCACGCGACGCGCGCGTCGGGCAGGAACTTCATCAGTGCGGCGAACGCGCCCGCGAGCACCGCGATGCCGACGACGAACTGCAGCACGTTGGTGATCGCGACGTACGGCGAATTGCCGAGCAGCCAGGTGCCGATGAACGTGATCGCGGTATCGAGCACGAGCGACACGATCAGCAGGAACGCGACGCCGAGCACGAGCCCGAACGAGATCAGCCGCACGCGCACGAGCCCGAACACGCTCGACCAGCGGCTTTCCGTGCTGGGCCAGATCACGCTCAGTGCGGTGTTCAGCGATGCGAAGGTGGCCGATGCGCCGAGCGCGAGCGCGGCGAACGAGATCAGCGTCGCGACGCCGCCGCGCTCGCCTGCGCGATGCGCGTTCTGCACGATGGTCTGGATGCTGGCGGCCGCGTCGTCGCCGATCAACTGATGCGCCTGTTCGAACACCTGGCCGCGCGCGGCCTCGTCGCCATAGAACCACCCGGCCACCGCGATCACCATCACGAGCGTCGGCGCGAGCGAGAACGCCGAGAAGAACGCGATGCTCGCGGCCATCGCCGAGCAGCGGTCGGACGAGAAGCGCTTGAATGCGTTGAGTGCCCAGTTGGCCTGCCGTTGCGCGAGGCGCGTGGCCTCGGAGGTGATCTGTCGTTTCATGGCGGTTCGGTTGCGGGTTGATCGCCGGACATCGGTGGATCAGACAAATCGGTATTGATCCGAAGATTCCATCATAGTTGCGATGACTGTCTATAATCCTTTCAGTTGTACCCCACCCCACAAAAACGCCGAGACCATCATGCTACAAATGTCCCGGCGCCAGTTCCTGAAGGTGACGGCCACGTCGCTTGCCGGATCGAGTCTCGCCCTGATGGGCTTTTCTCCGACCGAAGCGCTCGCCGAAGTCCGACAGTACAAGCTGGCGCGCACAGTCGAAACGCGCAACACCTGTCCATATTGTTCAGTCGGTTGCGGCATCCTGATGTACAGCCTCGGCGACGGCGCGAAGAACGCGCAGCCGAGCATCGTTCACATCGAAGGCGATCCCGACCATCCCGTCAATCGCGGCACGCTGTGCCCGAAGGGCGCGAGCCTGATCGACTTCATCCACAGCCCGAATCGTCTGACGCATCCCGAGTATCGTGCGCCGGGTTCGGACAAGTGGCAGAGCATTTCCTGGGCCGACGCGCTCGACCGGATCGCGAAGCTGATGAAGGCCGACCGCGACGCGAACTTCGTCGAGACGGCGGAAGACGGCGCGAAGGTCAACCGCTGGCTGACCACCGGCATGCTGGCCGCGTCGGCGGGCAGCAACGAAGTCGGCTACCTGACGCACAAGGCTGTCCGCAGCCTCGGAATGCTCGCATTCGACAATCAGGCGCGTGTCTGACATGGCCCGACGGTGGCAGGTCTTGCCCCGACGTTTGGCCGTGGAGCGATGACGAACCATTGGGTCGACATCAAGAACGCGGACGTGATTCTCGTGATGGGCGGCAATGCAGCCGAGGCCCATCCGTGCGGTTTCAAGTGGGTGACGGAGGCGAAGGCGCACCGCAAGGCGCGGCTGATCGTCGTCGACCCGCGCTTCACGCGTACGGCCTCGGTGGCCGACTACTACGCGCCGATCCGCACCGGCACCGACATCGTCTTCCTGGGCGGCGTCATCAACTATCTGCTGACGAACGACAAGATCCAGCACGAGTACGTCAAGAACTACACCGACTTCACGTTCATCGTGCGCGAGGATTTCGCGTTCAACGACGGCATCTATTCCGGCTATGACGCGGAGAAGCACGCGTATCCGGACAAATCGAGCTGGGACTACGAGCGTGGCGACGACGGCTTCGTCAAGGTGGACCCGACGCTGCAGCACCCGCGCTGCGTCTACAACCTGCTGAAGCAGCACTACGCGCGCTATACGCCGGACCTGGTCCAGCAGGCGTGCGGCACGCCAAAGGAGAAATTCCTGAAGGTGTGCGAGATGCTCGCGAGCACGGCCGTGCCCGGCCGCGCCGGCACGGTGCTGTACGCGCTCGGCTGGACCCACCATTCGATCGGCGCGCAGATCATCCGCACCGGCGCGATGGTGCAGTTGCTGCTCGGCAACATCGGCATCGCCGGCGGCGGGATGAACGCGCTGCGCGGCCACTCGAACATCCAGGGCTTGACCGACCTCGGGCTGATGTCGAACCTGCTGCCGGGCTACATGACGCTGCCGATGCAGGCCGAGCAGGATTTCGACGGCTACATCAAGAAGCGCACGCAGCTGCCGCTGCGCCCGAACCAGCTCAGCTACTGGAAAAACTACAAGGCGTTCCACGTCAGTTTCATGAAGTCGTGGTGGGGCGATGCGGCGACCGCCGAGAACAACTGGGCATACGACTACCTGCCGAAGCTCGACAAGCAGTACGACCTGCTGCAGGCGATCGAGCTGATGAATGCCGGCAAGATGAACGGCTACATCTGCCAGGGCTTCAACCCGCTGGCGGCGGCGCCGTCGATGGTGAAGACGGCGGCCGGCCTCGCGAAGCTGAAGTGGCTCGTGATCATGGATCCGCTCGCGACCGAGACGTCCGAGTTCTGGAAGCCGCACGGCGAGTTCAACGACGTCGATCCGTCGAAGATCCAGACCGAGGTGTTCCGCTTGCCGACCACGTGCTTCGCGGAGGAGAACGGCTCGCTCGTCAGTTCGAGCCGCGTGCTGCAATGGCACTGGAAGGGCGCGGAGCCGCCGGGCGAGGCGCGGAGCGATCTCGAGATCATGGCGGGGCTGTTCCTGCGCATGCGCAAGATGTACCAGACGGAAGGCGGCAAGTATCCGGATCCGATCCTGAACCTGACGTGGCCGTACGCGAACCCGGAAAGCCCGACGCCCGAAGAGCTCGCGATGGAGTTCAACGGGAAGGCGCTCGCCGATCTGCCCGATCCGAAGGAGCCGGGCAAGACGCTCGTGAAGAAGGGCGAGCAGCTCGCCGCGTTCGCGCAGCTGAAGGACGACGGCACGACCGCGAGCGGCTGCTGGATCTTCTGCGGCGCATGGACGCAGGCCGGCAACCAGATGGGCCGGCGCGACAACTCGGACCCGACCGGCATCGGCCAGACGCTGAACTGGGCGTGGGCGTGGCCGGCGAACCGGCGGATCCTGTACAACCGCGCGTCGTGCGACGTGAGCGGCAAGCCGTTCGACCCGACCCGCAAGCTGATCGGCTGGAACGGCAGCGCGTGGAAGGGCGTCGACGTGCCGGACTTCAAGGTGGACGAACCGCCCGAGAACGGCATGGGGCCGTTCATCATGAACCCGGAAGGCGTCGCGCGCTTCTTCGCCCGCGCGGCGATGAACGAAGGTCCGTTCCCCGAGCACTACGAGCCGTTCGAGACGCCGCTCGCGGCGAACCCGCTGCACCCCGACAACCCGCAGGCGCTGAACAACCCGGCTGCCCGCGTGTTCCCGGACGATCGCGCGTCGTTCGGCAAGGTGTCGGAGTTCCCGCACGTCGCGACGACGTACCGGCTGACCGAGCATTTCCACTACTGGACCAAGCATGCGCGGCTGAACTCGATCATCCAGCCCGAGCAATTCGTCGAGATCGGCGAAGACCTCGCGAAGGAAGTCGGCGTCGCGCACGGCGATCGCGTGAAGGTGTCGTCCAAGCGCGGCCACATCGTCGCGGTCGCGCTCGTCACGAAGCGGATCAAGCCGCTGACGATCGACGGCAAGAAGGTCCAGACGGTCGGCGTCCCGTTGCACTGGGGCTTCAAGGGTCTGACGAAGCCCGGCTATCTCGCCAACACCCTGACTCCGTCCGTCGGCGACGGTAACTCGTACACACCGGAATTCAAGTCGTTCCTGGTGAAGGTCGAAAAGGCGTAAGGGGGAAGAGATGGCATTGCAATCGCTGGATATCAAGCGCGTCTCGGCCACCACGACGCCGCCGCCCACGGCGCGCGAACCGGTGACCGGGAGCGTCGCGAAGCTGATCGACGTATCGAAGTGCATCGGCTGCAAGGCATGCCAGACGGCGTGCATGGAGTGGAACGACCTGCGCGACGAAGTCGGCACCAACGTCGGCGTGTACGACAACCCGGCCGACCTGACCGAACATTCGTGGACGGTCATGCGGTTCTCCGAATACGAGAACCCGGCCGGCGACCTCGAATGGCTGATCCGCAAGGACGGCTGCATGCACTGCGAGGATCCGGGCTGCCTGAAGGCGTGCCCGTCGCCGGGCGCGATCGTGCAGTACAACAACGGGATCGTCGATTTCCACGAGGAGAACTGCATCGGTTGCGGCTATTGCGTGACCGGCTGCCCGTTCAACGTGCCGCGGATCTCGAAGAAGGATCATCGCGCATACAAGTGCACGCTCTGTTCCGATCGCGTCGCGGTCGGCCAGGAACCGGCCTGCGTGAAGACCTGCCCGACGGGCGCGATCGTGTTCGGCACCAAGGAGGACATGAAGCAGCACGCGGCCGAGCGGATCGAGGACCTGAAGGAGCGCGGCTTCGAGCATGCGGGGCTGTACGACCCGCAGGGCGTCGGCGGCACGCACGTGATGTACGTGCTGCACCACGCGGACAAGCCGTCGCTGTATCACGGGCTGCCCGACAATCCGTCGATCAGCCCGATGGTGAAGCTGTGGAAGGGCATCGCGAAGCCGCTCGCGGTCGCCGGCCTCGCGCTGACCGCGCTGGCCGGGTTCTTCCACTACACGCGGGTCGGTCCGAACGAGGTCACCGACGAAGAAGAAGCCGCCGCCCGCGACGAGGCGCGACGCATCAAGGAGGACGGAAAATGAAGCATGACGACCCCAACCTGATCGTCCGCTACACGCCGAACGAGCGCACGAACCACTGGATCACCGCGATCACGTTCGTGCTGCTCGCGCTGTCCGGGCTCGCGCTGTTCCATCCGTCGATGTTCTGGCTCACCGCGCTGTTCGGCGGCGGCCAGTGGACGCGGATCCTGCATCCGTTCGTCGGCCTCGTGATGTTCGTGTCGTTCGCGATTCTCGTGGTGCGCTTCTGGCATCACAACGTGCTCGACGCGGACGACCGTCAATGGCTGCGGCAGATCGACGACGTGGTGGCCAACCGGGAAGACCGGCTGCCGCCGGTCGGGCGCTATAACGCCGGACAGAAGCTGCTATTCTTCACGCTGGTGGCGTGCCTGCTGCTGCTCCTGCTGTCGGGGATCGTGATCTGGCGGCGCTACTTCTCGTTCTACTTCCCGATCGGGGTGATCCGCGCGGCCGCCGTCGTGCACGCGGTGGCGGCCTTCGTGCTGATCGCGAGCATCATCGTGCACATTTACGCGGCGTTGTGGGTGAAGGGTTCGATCGGGGCGATGGTGCGCGGCACCGTCACGCTGGGCTGGGCCCGCAAGCACCACCCGAAGTGGTTCCGCGAAAGCGTGAAGTAACGCACGGGAGCGGGGCGGTACGCCGATTGCGGTGTAGCGCTCCGCCAACCGCCGGAATCGCCTGAAAGCGCCGATCCGTCGGCGCTTCGTTTTTTGGAAGACATTTTCGTGACACAACGCATTCTGGAGCCGACCGAGATTTCGGCGCTCGATCATTCGGCCATTCCGCGCTTCCGCCTGCCGGAGCGCGGCACCGCGTTCGCCGCGCGTGCCGCCCGCCTGCGCAAGCTCGCCGACCTGAACCCGATCAGCGGCTACCTGCGGCTGATGGCCACCGTGGCCGACGCGCAGCACGCGACGCTGCAGGCGCTGAACCTGCCGATGCCGTCGGCCGACGCGATCGCGCGTGCGCAGCAGCATTCGATGCCGCTCGTGCCGGCGCTCGACGGCGAGCGCAACCCGCAGTGGCGCGCCGTGCTGTATGAAGTGCTCGACCGCGTCGAAAGCGCCGGGCTCGTCAACCCGTCGCTCGCGAAGCTGCTCGACCGGCTGCGCCTGATGGCGCCCGCCGAACTCGATGCGCAGGCCGACGCGATCCTCGCGCTGCGCTTCGCCGAAGTCGATCCGGCCACCGCGCCGTTCCTGATGGCCGCGCTGCAGGTCGTGTGGACCGATCTCGCGAGCCGCGTCGCGCCGGCCGACGTCCCGTATCTCGACCAGCCGGGCGTGTGCCCCGTGTGCGGCACGCATCCGGTCGCGAGCGTCGTGCGCGTCGGCGGCCAGTTCCAGGGCTATCGTTTCCTGCAGTGCGGGCTGTGCACGACCGAATGGCACATGGTGCGCACGAAATGTTCGCACTGCGATTCGACCAAGGGCATCGCTTATCACGGGATCGAGGGCGGCAGCGAAGCCGTCAAGGCCGAATCGTGCGACGAATGCAAGACCTATCGCAAGATCGGCTACCAGGAGAAGGACTACGAGTTCGAGCCGCTGGCGGACGATCTCGCGAGCCTCACGCTCGACCTGCTGATGAACGAAGCCGGCTATCAGCGCAGTTCACCGAACCCGCTGCTGTGGCCGGACATGTCGCGCGAAGCGGAAGCGGACTGACGGCACGGAGCCGGCGCGGGCGCGCGCGCCGGCTCCGCGCGTCTCCATGCATCGAAAGGGAGCCACGATTACGTGACCGAACCGGGTTTGAATGAACTGAATGCCGTGCTCGCGCGCGTGCCGTCCGTCGAGCGCGTGCTGTCGTCCGCACCGCTGCAGCCGCTGCTCGCGGAGTATGGCCGCACGCGCGTGCTGAACGCGGTGCGCGCCGAGCTCGAACGCTGGCGCACCGCCGCGCAGCAGGATCCGTCTGCGGCCGAGCCGCTCGACGAGCCGCGCATCGCGGCGGCCGTTGCCCGCGCGCTGGCCGCGCAAAGCGCGAGTGCCGTGCGCACGGTGTTCAACCTGAGCGGCACCGTGCTGCACACCAATCTCGGGCGTGCACTGCTGCCCGACGAAGCGGTGCGCGCGGTGGTCGACGCGCTCACGCAACCCGTCAACCTCGAATTCGATCTCGCGACCGGGCGCCGCGGCGACCGCGACGATCTGATCGACGCTCGGTTGTGCGAACTGACCGGCGCGGAGGCCGCGACGGTCGTGAACAACAATGCGGCGGCCGTGCTGCTCGCGCTGTCCGCGCTCGCGCCGAAACGCGAAGTGATCGTGTCGCGCGGCGAACTCGTCGAGATCGGCGGCGCGTTTCGCATTCCCGACATCATGAGCCGCGCCGGCGCGAAGCTGCGCGAGGTCGGCACGACCAACCGCACCCATCTGCACGACTACGCGGACGCGATCGGCCCGCGCACGGCGCTGCTGATGAAGGTGCATTGCAGCAACTATGCGATCAGCGGCTTCACGAAGGACGTGACGCTCGCCGAACTCGCGCCGCTCGCGCGCGAGCGCGGGCTGCCGGTGGCCGTCGATCTCGGCAGCGGCACGCTCGCCGACCTGTCGCAGTGGGGCCTGCCGCACGAAACGACGGTGCAGGAAACCGTCGCGGCCGGCGCGAACCTCGTCACGTTCAGCGGCGACAAGCTGCTCGGCGGCCCGCAGGCCGGGCTGATCGTCGGCGATCGCGCGCTGGTCGCGAAGATCAAGAAGCATCCGCTCAAGCGGGCACTGCGGGTCGGCAAGCTGACGCTCGCCGCGCTCGAACCCGTGCTGCGGCTCTACCAGGCGCCGGAATTCCTGCGCGAGCGCCTCACGACGCTGCGTCTGCTGACGCGGCCGCAGCGCGACATCGCCGAGGCTGCCGAGCGCGTGCGGCCGGCGTTGCAGGCCGCGCTCGGCAGCGGCTTCGACGTGCGCGTCGAGCCGATGTTCAGCCAGATCGGCAGCGGCGCGCTGCCGGTCGACCAGTTGCCGAGCGCCGGGCTCGTCGTGCGCACGCCGGACGGCAAGCGCGGCGGCCGTGCGCTCGTGCAACTCGAAAAGCGGCTGCGCGAATGGCCGCGCCCGGTGATCGGCCGCGTCGCCGACAATGCGCTGCGGCTCGACTTGCGGTGTCTCGAAGCGGCCGACGAAGCGGCATTCGTCGCGCAGTGCATGCAGTTCGCGGGGCCGGCTGCATGATCGTCGGGACCGCAGGACACATCGATCACGGCAAGACGACGCTCGTGCGGGCGCTCACGGGCGTCGACACCGACCGGTTGAAGGAAGAGAAGGCGCGCGGCATCTCGATCGAGCTCGGCTATGCGTACACGCCGCTCGAGAACGGCGACGTGCTCGGCCTGATCGACGTGCCGGGCCACGAGAAGCTGATTCACACGATGGCGGCCGGCGCGAGCGGGATCGATTTCGCGCTGCTCGTGATCGCGGCCGACGACGGCGTGATGCCGCAGACCCGCGAGCACCTCGCGATCCTGCAATTGCTCGGCGTCACGCACGGCGCGGTCGCGCTGACGAAGTGCGATCGCGTCGATGCCGCACGCGTTACGGCCGTGCGCGACGAGATCGCCGCATGGCTGCACGGGTCGACGCTGGACGGCGCACCGATCTTCGAAACCTGCGCGACGCATGCGGACGATGCGGGCGTCGCTGCATTGAAGCGTCACCTCGCCGATGCGGCGTTCGCGTGGCGCGCGCGCCGCGACGATGGCCTGTTCCGGCTGGCGGTCGATCGCGTGTTCACGCTCGCCGGGCAGGGCACCGTCGTCACGGGCACCGCATTCGCGGGCTGCGTGACGACCGGCGACACGCTCGCGATCGTGCGCACCGGCGATGCCGCGCGCGTGCGCAGCATCCATGCGCAGAACCGGCCGGTCGACACGGGGCGTGCGGGCGCGCGCTGCGCGCTGAACCTGGCCGGCGTCGACAAGGCGGACATCGCGCGCGGCGATACCGTCGCGGATGCGCGGCTCGTCGCGACCTCGCCGCGCCTGGACGTCGACCTCACGCTGCTGGCCGATGCGGGACTCACGCTGACGCACTGGGCGCCGCTGCACGTGCATCTCGGCACGCTGCATCGCGTCGCGCACGTCGCGCTGCTCGATGGCGATACGCTTTCTGCCGGACAGAAGATGCGCGTGCAACTGGTGTTCGACGAGCCGGTGTTCGCGCTACCGGGCGATCGCTTCATCGTCCGCAATCCGCAAGCGACGCGCACCGTCGGCGGCGGCCGTGTGCTCGATCCGTTCGGGCCGGCGCGCAAGCGTCGCACGCCCGCGCGGCGCGCGTGGCTCGACGCGCTGGCTGAGTGGCTCGACGAAGGGCGGCTCGATGCACTGCTCGCGCAGGCGCCGCTCGGTGTCGCGCGCACGACGCTCACGCACCTGACCGGGTTTGCGCCGGACGTGCTCGTGTTGCCGGAGGACGCGCTTTCGATTGGTCAGCGCGAGCGCACGTCGAACGACGGCACGCTGATCGCGCGCGCGCACTGGCTTGCGTTGCAGGCGCGTGCGATCGACGTGCTGCGTGCTTATCATGAGCGCATGCCGGACGAGCAGGGCCTCGATGCGGCGCGTCTGCGGCGGATGGCGGCGCCGCTCGTCGGCGAGGCGCTGTGGCGCGCGCTGGTCGACGCGCTGATCGAGGAGGGCGCGCTCGCGCGCAGCGGGCCGTGGCTGCATCTGCCGTCGCACACGGTGAGTTTCGATACGCGCGAGGAAGCGCTGGCGCAGCAACTGCTGCCGTTGATTCATGCGGGGCGCTTCGATCCGCCGTGGGTCCGCGATCTCGCGCGCGATACCGGCGCGGCCGAGGACGCCGTGCGCACGCTGCTGCGCAAGCTCGCGCGGCGCGGCGACGTGCACCAGATCGTGCGCGACCTGTTCTATTGCGCGGACGTCGTGCGCGAACTCGCCGGGCTGGTTGCGCATCTCGCGCCGACGCGCGGCGGCGGGCTCGACGCGGCGACGTTCCGCGATGCGACCGGGCTCGGCCGCAAGCGCGCGATCCAGATTCTCGAGTTCTTCGATCGGGTTGGGTATACTCGCTTCCACCGCGATCTTCACTTCCTGCGGCCTGACAGCGGTTGGGCGGGTATTCAGGCGTAGGCGCTCGTTGTTCTTTTCGGTTTTTTCCCTCGGAAGGCATTCGTATCCGGTGGTACGGCCGGGCTTCAAACCCGGTTGGGGGTGTCAGACACTCCCGGGTCGGTTCGACTCCGGCTGCCTTCCGCCAGTCAAGGCTTCCCGCGCATTCCGGTGACTTCCGTAAACGCGCCGCAGGTCGCTGATTTCAAAGCGATTTGTGGGTAACGGCGTGCTTGCCGCTTCCGCTCGCGTCCCGCACAATTTCCGCACAAAGTATGGGTAGCGGCGTGGGTTTTGTGGGTAGGAAAGGAGAACGACATGGCGGGACGACAGTTGCATCGACTCAGCGCGCTGCGCGTCGCGAAGGCGGCCGATCCCGGCCATTACGCGGACGGCGGTGGCCTCTACATGCAGATCGCCGACAGCGGCGCACGCTCTTGGGTGTTTCGCTTCAAGCTCGACGGACGTCGGCGGGAAATGGGCCTCGGCCCCCTCTCGCGGGTTTCACTTGGAGAAGCCCGGAAACTGGCCAGCGGATATCGCGAGATGGTCGGGAACCAGATCGATCCTATCCTCGCACGGCGTGAAGAACAGCGTCGGCGACAGCTTGATCTCTCGGTCGACGCCAATGTGACCTTCCGTGAGGCGGCCGAAGCATTCATCCGCGCACGCGAACCGGAATGGCGAAACCGCAAGCATGTCCAGCAATGGGGCAATACACTGGAGACCTACGCCTATCCCGTTATCGGCGATGTGCGCGTGCGTGACATCGACACCGCGATGATCGTGCGCATTCTCCAGCCGATCTGGACCAAAAAGGCAGAGACGGCACGCCGGGTGCGCGGTCGCATCAAGGCGATCCTCGACGCGGAGACCGTGATGGGGCACCGCACCGGTGGCAACCCTGCTCGGTACGTTGACCATCTCCAAATGGTATTGCCGCGCTCGAAGAAACGCTCGCAGATAAAACATCATCCTGCGCTGCCTTGGGAAGACCTGCCGACGTTCGTCCGTGAACTGGAACTCCGTCCCCGGCGCGCGGCACGGGTACTGCACCTGCTTATTCTCACGGCGACTCGCACGAACGAGGCACGGTTTGCACGAGTCGACGAATTTGATCTCGACAGTCGCGTCTGGAGCATCCCGGGCGATCGCACGAAAAGCGGTCGGCCGCTTCGCGTGCCGCTTTGTGAGCGAGCCGTCGAAGTCGTGCGTGCTGCGCTACCGAAGGCCAAATATGGGTATCTTTTCCCCGGTTGCACGGAAGGGCGCCCACTGTCGAACATGGCAATGTTGGCCCTGTTGAAACGCATGTCGTATTCAGGGATCACCGTGCACGGTTTCCGGTCGACATTTCGTGATTGGGTCGCCGAATGCACCGACTATCCGGACTCTTTGGCAGAAGAAGCTTTGGCGCACATCATTACTTCGCAGACGATAGCGGCTTATCGGCGTCGCGATCAACTTGAAAGACGGCGGCTCATGATGGAAGACTGGGGGGCGTATTGTTCAAGCGGACGCACGCTTGAAGTGTCAATGGCGCCGGTTATGCCGCAAACGTTCGCTGCCTAAATCGACGCTGCCTCTGTTCTAGGAACAGTGCTGCGGGTCGGGCGGGTTCGCACTTGCCCGGTACTGCGAGCGCGGGCTGTGTCGTCGGTATGTCGCTTGATTCTACTGCAATGCAGGCCGAATTGATCGACATTTGGCGGTATCGCTGCTATGTGTGAAATAGAGTCGCCGCAGAGACGAACGGCATGGATTCCAAAGGACCGGGGGGAGTATTCAACGTTGGTCGGCTAAGGCGGATCTGAATCGGTTGGGCCGGCACGGCTTGATACAGATTCAACTAGGCCTGCAGCATGAAGCCGCGGGCCCAGAGGGTGTCCGTAGGGTGACCGGTTACAACGCTGCGGCGATCATTCAGCGATCAAGAAGCGATCGCGTTTCTTACCCTTGATCCATGACGGTTCACGGCCACGCCCGCTCCACGTCTTGCCCGTTTTCGGATCCTGATACTTCGGCGTTGCGGGTTGGCTGCCATTCGCGCTACGTACGCGCTTACGGCCGAAGATCTGGTCTGGCGTGAGTCCGTACTCCTGAACCCGCGCGCGAACTTCTTCAAGCACCGTCTCTAGTTCGGCCTGCCTAGCTTCTTCCGCTTGCACGAGCAGTGCTTCAGCCTTGGCTTTCAACTCTTGATAGGTGGCCATTCTTCACTCCACGTGGTTAAAAGAAACAGTATTGAAATCGTCGCTTTGAACAGCGCAATTCGGTGCGACGCATCATGTCTGCGACATGTCATTGTCGGCAGCGCGATTGGAACGATTGCATGATTTTCTCATCGTTTGGACCGGGAGTCGATCATTTATCGTTTCCGGGGCCGCGGACCTGGCGGAACAATCGAAGCCGTCCATTGGGCTACTGCGGTTGGGTACGCAAATTTCCGACGATCATCAGCGGCTTGTTGGACGGTCACGCGCTGGGCGGCGATGTGCAGTCAGCTGCTTTGATCCGCTAGGGCGGGTTGGGGCTGTCTCTATTGGATTGCGTTGAAGACACAATGAGGAGGCCTATTTTGTATTCGCCAGGTCGTGCCGAAGCGTAAAACGTCAGACAACCCGCGTTATTTTTTTTCGTGCGTGCATGATGTCGTGCCATAGACGGACTCACTCTGACCCAATGTTGTAATTTGACGTTTCGGTTGTCCAGATAGCTCGAACTTGGCAGACGAGCTCATTGCCGGATGACGTCCCCCTAATCTTCACAGTTGACACTGCAGCGGGAAGGAACGAAAAAAGACGCACTGATCTAGGCCGGCGCGATGGGTCCGGTCAGTTCGGTGTATCAGCGATCCGATTTTTCGCGGTGTGTGGAGTACATATCGCCATGTTCGAGGCGAGGCCTGCTATGGAGCAACGCGATAATGTTTGGCGATCAAGCGATACAAACGCAGGCTTGGCACCGGCCTGCGATTGCGAGGCGCTGCAGATCCGCTTGCGACACGCCGAAGCACAGATTCGTCGTCTCACAAGATGCGTGCAACTGAAAGACGAGAAGCTCCGCGAGCTTGGCAAGGTCCTGGCGAACTCGGCGACCGCGCACTATTGCGTCGAAGAGCGATTGCAGCGTGAGCTCGACGCACTACGGATCGATATGCCGGCCGACGTGTTAAGCGAGTATCACGGTCCCATTCATGGCGAGTCAATGGGAGGCGGTGTGATCGTTCGGTTGCCGTACCTAACCGCGATTCTGTCAGTGTTATTTGATGCGATGCATGTATTTTGGGGCGACTGCGATGACGGCCGCCTGCCAAAATCTTCGACTATCGCCCATGCAATTGACGAACGTCTCGGACTGCGCGCACAGGCAAGCGGCGAAGGTTCGCGCACAGGTCAGGCCTATGCGTCCGCCATCCGGCCGGATTGGGTAAAGGACGCGGATAACCGGCATCACCGCCGGCGATCCACATCCTAATTGTGGTCTTGGAGGTCGAGCGCACCAATTCCCGCGGAGCGCGACGGTCCCGGCCGGGACGGGATCTATTGCACGTCTGCCGTGCAATGAGCAACGCGTGGCACGGTCCTCAGCGAGCCAGGAACGTTCGACGTGAGCGATCGATGCCACGTGATTGATGATCGGAGGCTCTCGAGGTCGGTTCCAAGGTTGGCGAACGCGACGGCCGTGAGATCAATGGCACAGACCACGAACGGAGAGGCAGCGGTCTCCGGATGAGGTCCCACATACTGAAGATCGAGGCCAAAGCGGCGATACAGTCGTGCGATTGCCTGGGTGACGACACCAATGATGCGGGTCGCGCCGAGGGACGCCGCGACGGCCATGACATAGGGAAACAGTTGCATGCCCGAACCGGCGAACCGCGATAGCTCCCATACGGTCGGTGAGGAGGGAAAATCGAGGTCCGACGAACGAAGAAGTAGTTCTCGGAGCAGGTACGGGGCGGTAGTTGGCATCAGACGCGCGCAACCACATATCTGTCCTTCGGAAGTGAGTTCAACAACCTGAATGGTGTTTTCGCCATCGAAGTGATCCCATTCCATGGTTTCATTTTCCTTAACATCGGGGAGCGGCCAGCCGAGGCGGCGCACGAACACGTCGTACCGGAACGCACCGAGTCCATCACGAAGTTCAAGCGGCAAGTCGCACAACCTACCCGCGATAATGAGTGGCATTTGCGTTCTCCATCGTTTATCGATGGGCGCCACCGTATCAAGTCGAAGCAACAAGCGGAACTAGTTAGGTAGGGAGGGTGGCGAAAATGAATATTGGCCGCGCATTATCCGTTCGAGATTGAAGATCTCCGGCTAGTCAGGAATTATCAATATATGGGATTCGAGCGGCGTGGGGTATGGTTAAAACACGCCGGCTGCGCGCTTACACACGGAAAGCTTTGACGGAAAATAAGGTGGCTAATCAAGTAGGCCGTAATTGGAGGCAATGACGGCGGCTGCTATCCTGCTATTCACGTTCAGGACCTTCATTGCTTCAGTGATATGATATTCGACGGTATGGCGGGATATTTCGAGAATCATGCAGATATCCGTCGATGTTTTTCCTTGTGCGACCCATGAAAGACATTGGCGCTGACGCGGGGAAAGCTGAATGAACGCCCTCGGATGGGGAGGAGCGAACCGATCCAGCTCCAAACGGAATAGATTGCTGATTACGCTCGCGAGTTGCCGACTCGTCCCCGCATTGATACGGGATGACGGCCCTGACAGATTGATGAGCAAAATACTGCCCCCGATCTCACGAATTGGAATGCTCAGCCCGTTTTTGAGTCCGGCGTCGCATGCTTCCACGAGCACATGTCGCTCAGCATGGTTCAAATCGGTAATATCGCCCCAGCGATAAGGTCCTGAGGAAGTAAAAGCCGCTCGATGTACGGGATCAACGGGGCCATAGTTGTGCTGTAGATAGTGCTGCACCCAGTTATTGGGATAATGCGAGCAGATTGCCTCCATAGACATGCTAGGTCTAGAGCGAATGCAAGTCAGGGAGATCCGTGTGACGGCGTAACATGGAAAACCCAATGGAAGCACCGCATTGCCAAGCAAGTCAGAAAGAGAAGAAATATCCTTTGCATCGGTAAAGAGAGACAGGATTGGTGCCATTCGGGTGGCTAATGTGACATTCCACGGTGGTGGCTTGGACGCTTTTTTGCTTGTGCGATGGCGAAATCGCGTTCTCATGACTTCTGCCTCACTTATTGCCTAGTGGCATTCAAGAGAAATGCTGGAGCAGGGCGCCATCACTGTGGCAGCGACTCCGGCAAACGGTATGGTAGTGGGGTGCTGAATACCTGCGCACTCGCTATGCGATGGCCGACGTCGGAGGTTGCGTCGAGAAGGACGTTGGGTGCGTAGCTAATGTGGAGTCTAATGGTTTGAACCGGAACGTCATCCAATAGATTGTAATAATTTAATACGCGATTTTATTTTTAAAAGTCACCGTCTCGGAACGAGAACGATATTGCAGCGTATTTAGCGATCGCGTGCCGCGCCATCAGCGAAATTTCCTGAATTCAACGATCCTGTTAGCGAACGAAGAGTGCCGCTGCGGAAAATCCTCCCACTCCGCGGGCGCATAGCAGGAAAGGCTTACCGGAAACCAGATCATCGCAGTCGGCGAGATTGATGAATGGATCGCTGACCGTCACATGCGCGACGCGAGCAAAGTTGTCCGTAAACAGGCATCGTGCTGGAAGACCGAGCGATGCGGTAGTTCGAAGCCAGGTTGGCAGATCAAGATGGGAAGGCAAGATGCGCTGAATTTCAGCTTGGGGCACATTCGCCTCAGCGCTCGTTTGCGTCGCGAGTCGACGCGCGGCAAAGAAGTACTGAGCTGCGATACGCGATTCATCTTCTCCCAGTGTGCCTAGCCAACCTTCTCCACTCGCGTGAAACGCCAGCGAGACCAATCGATTGATCGAGGTATCGCGTTCGACGAGCACAGCACATGCGCCGTCGCTGAGCAATCCCGCCCCGGCTATTGACCGATCGCTTGCGAGGGGCATGACGTCTGCGCCGACCAGCAGGCCGCGGTTGATAGCTGGACGGGCGGAAAACATCGCGCGAATGATCCGTAGCGCGCCCAGTGATGAGGCGCAATGCTGTTGCGCAAACGAGAATGCGTCTGCCTGCTCGAAACCAAAGTGTTCGCATAGCAGGCGTGGCAGGGATAGCGGCGGAGGGGCGACGCTGCCCTGAAGCGTATGAACGTAGACGAGAAAGTCGATCGTATCGGGAGCAAGATGGGTCGCACGAACGAGCGATTGGATGGCGTTCGCGGCGAGCGAAAGCGCAGTCTGTCCCCGAGCGTCATAGAACGAGTGCACCCCCGCTTCTTCGAGGCGTTTGACGGTCTCGACGGACTGCTTGGTTCGTTGGGCCCAACTGCGGACATCTTCGGCCGGCTCAGGCAGATAGTAAGCGGTATGGACGATCCCAATAGAAGCGCTCATGACGGGTTGAGATATAAGTGCGGCCTGCCATGCGATTCGAACAGTGCGCAACCGACGAAACCGCCCAGGCCGACGCCCCACGTCAGGATTCGGTCGCACACTGACAGGTCGTGAGATTCGAGTGTGTTGGCGAGCCGCACGATAGGTTCGGCTGCGCCCAGATGGGCGCGGCGGCGGTCGGAAAATTCAACGACACGGCGACTGAGATGTCGGCAAATAGCTTCTTCAAGTTGCGGATCTATTCCTGCTCCTACGACGGTGCCGAGGTCGTTCGGCTGAAGCGCGTGTCGGAGCAGTATCGCGTCGATCGTCGATTGCAGCGCCGGAACCCAATCGGTGCGGATGTCTAGGCTTGAGAGCGGGGCGGGTGGCGCGAACCGGTGGAGGCGGCTGGTGCGTGCGTCGATCACCACCAGTCCGCAAGACGCGGGTCTGGAGCGTTCCACGAGGATGGCACCGGCTGCATCGCCCTGCACAATTCCTTGGTCGGTCCATCGCGAGAACGGCGGACACCACTTTTCTGCAGCGACGATCAAGATGGTGTGGATTTCGGGCTCCGCAATCAGCAGATCACTCGCCAGCTGGAGGGCCGTGAACGTGGAGGCCCCCTGCTGTTGGGAGATGGAGAACGGGAAGCAGGGCGTGCCGATTACTGCACGCAAGCGTCCAGCGGTCGTGGTGGACACATGCTCGTTGAGGCTACTGTGGCAGAACATTGCAATATCGATCGGCGCTGCATTGGCTGGCCGCGCAGCACATATTGTCTGCGCCACTTTCGCGGCGAGCCCAGATAGATCGGTATCGCGCTCAACAGGGACACAACGAAATTCGTCCGGCGCTGCGCTGATTGCAGCGCTTCCGGTTGAAGCCGCCTTCTTTGTGGGGTGACGGGCGTAATCCGCTTGCCACGACGCGACCCAAGCGTGCCAACCGGACCGCATCGGAGCACCGAGCGTCGGCTCGATTCCGCGCTCACGCTGTACAGCGACTGTGTGCGGCACATAGCTGGCAAGTGCCGTGATCACAGGTGTATTCATCGTGCACGTGGTAGCGCGAGGTCGTCGGGCAGCAGGTCATAAAGGAGCCGCCCGACGCGCGTGCTATCGATGAGATGACAGTCTCGTTGCAGTCCGATCAGACGAAAACCCAGGCGCGCGAGCAGACGTTGCGACGGCACATTGCAGTCGACAGCCCATGCAGTGATGCACCGCAGCCGATCACGGACGAACGCTTCATGAAGGAGGTATGTCGCTGCGTTGAAAGCCATATTGACGCAAGTTGGCCGCAACCGGTCGCGGAGGATCCAGAATGTGCCTGTCGCGAAGAGATGCGTGACATCACTGACGGCGACTATACCGCTCGGCACTGTATAGCCAACCGAACCGAATACGCGTATTCGATGCTGTCTGCTATGGACCATTGCTTGCACCGCCAATGCGGGTAGGGTTTGGCGGCCGAGCCCGAAGTCGAACCACCGACCGATGGTCGGCTGAGCGAGCCAGGCGACGATATCGTTGATGTCATTCGGCCCTGGTTTGCGTAACCAGCACGTGGATGACGTTACATGCGTTGCAGCGTTGCCCATTGAGGGCTGAAGCGCGCCATCCGTAGGGGCGTTACCATTCATACGTCTACCTCCCCATTTTCGATCCGCGGTTCCGCGAGCCAGCCGAGCGCTGTGTCGATGCGCAGCAGGAGTTGGGCAACCCAATGGCTGCTCTGGAAGCGGGCTGCCGGCGGGAGACCTTCAACGTAGCCGTGCCCACCGCAAAGCTGCACGAATTCACGACTGACGTTGACCGACTCGGCCGCGACGTGTCGCAGTAACTGACGGACCAACGGGACCGGCGCCGACGGGCGAGCCGTCCTTACTGCCTGCAAAAACAGGTGAGTGCCATGGGTGACGATCAGCATGTCGGATAATCGCGCCGCGACGAGCTGGTGGCTTGCTAACGGCTTTCGGAACGCTTGCCGAGTCGTCGCGTAATCGAACGCGAACCGGACGCTATGTTGCATGGCGCCCGTCAAGAGCGCAGCGAGATAGAGGCCGATTTCCGTCATGTACGTTTGCGCGGGAGGAACGCTATCGCTGTCGGCTCGCGCAATCACGGCGAGGGGCGTTTCGGCCGCGGCTTCGTCCGAATGCAATTGCTCCAAAACGAGGGTGCCGAGCGTCGCGATGCCTGTCGATCTCGAAGGTCGCTGATCACGTGGGCGCTCGGTGAGGAGGAGGCGCCGCTTGTCATCTATCCGCATGGCGAGGGTCACAGCGTCGCCCAGTGGACCGAGTTGCCATATTGTTGCGTTGTCGATGCCGGGCACGGACAACGCGATCGCTGTTGTGCCGTCGAAATACGCCTGAACTGGCCGAGCCAGAACTGGACCGAGTGCATTGTGCGTCCGGAGCACCATGAGCGCGGGTGCTGTCAGCGTCAACTCCAACGCACGCTCAAGCGGTCCAGCGGCGAGCGCTTCGACAACAAGTGCCAGGCCGTGACGGTCGATTCCGAGGCCGCCGTGTTCCTCGGGTAGGACCATTGCTCCAAGATCAAGTGTGGCGGCAGCGAGTCTGACGGTTTCTTGCCACGCTGCTACGTTGGGTGAACCGGCAAGCAAAGGCTCCAGTCGGTTGCGCGCGAAGCGTTGGCTCGCGATATTGAGGTTGCGTTGATCATCGGTCAGTGCCCACGGCGCCGGAGCGGGCCCTGGCGGGAAGGAGTCGGGGGAGAACATCACAATCCTCCACAAAGGACGAGGGTGGTCAGACGAGCATCTCGATCGCATCAGGGTGGCCGAGAAAGTCCCTAGGGCTGGCCGAGCGTCCATACGCACCTGATTGGAAGACGACCACAAAGTCCCCAATGCGAGCCTCGGGAAGCAGCACGTCGTCGGCGATCCGGTCGAGCGGCGTGCACAGGCATCCGACGATGTGGCAACGCTCCGTAGGGGCTTGTGTTTGGCGATTCCCGATGGCGACCGGAAAATTACGGCGCAGGATCTGCCCGAAGTTTCCCGATGCAGCTAGATGGTGGTGCAGGCCGCCATCGGTGATCAAGAATGTTCGGTCTCGGGATACCTTGCGATCGATCACTCGGCAGACATAGATGCCGGCTTCCCCGACCAAATATCGCCCAAATTCCAAGATCGCGCGCGTGTCCGGTAAGCGACCGCGGAATACGCCGAGCCAATCGTGCATGGCATCGGTGACCGCAGCGAGGTCAAGTGGTGTTTCCCCCGCGAAATAGGGGATGCCGAAACCGCCTCCGAAGTTCACGTATTGCGGCGCGACTGGCAGGCCGCCGGCCAATCTCACGGCGAGATCCGCGCTCTTGCGTTGAGCTTCGATGACGGTCGGGGCATGTAGACACTGGGACCCCCAGAAAATATGAAAGCCGGCCAGTGCCACTTCCCTTGCATCGAGCTCGCGCAGTAGCTCGGGCACCTGCTCCGCATCGAGCCCAAAAGGGGTGGCCCCGCCACCCATGCGCATGCCGCTGTGATCGACGTGAAAGTCTGGGTTGACTCGAATGGCGACCTTGGGCTGCACACCGAGCTCCCAGCCGAGCGCAGTCACGAGGTGCAACTGCGTGGTCGATTCGAGGTGAATGTTGACACCGCTTGCGACGGCGCGACGCAAGTCGTCGCGGCTCTTGCCAGGCCCGGCGAAGCCGATCAGTTCTGCGGGCATGCCGGCATTCAGCGCAAGTGCCATCTCATTGGCCGATGCCACATCGAACCCATCCATCTGTGGCGCAAGGTGATGGACGACCGCGGGCATCGGGTTCGCCTTAATCGAGTAATGTAGGTCGATACCGGCTGGCAGCGTATCGCGCAGCGTGCATACACGCTGGTCGAGCGTTGCGCGATCATAGGCGAAGAACGGCGTGCGCCCTGCACGATCGGCTAGGCGATTGATCTCGACGCCGCCGATGGTGAGGACGCCGTTGTGCTCCCCAAACAGCCCGTTCACGACTGCCTCACTTCGGAGACGGTGTCAGAGCTCGAGAAGGCGGCGCGCAATGCGGCCCGATCGAATTTCCCGTTGGGGTTGCGCGGAACTGTCTCGCGGACC
This sequence comes from Burkholderia sp. SR8, assembly GCF_052851275.1. Classification (NCBI taxonomy): domain Bacteria; kingdom Pseudomonadati; phylum Pseudomonadota; class Betaproteobacteria; order Burkholderiales; family Burkholderiaceae; genus Burkholderia; species Burkholderia sp. SR8. The sequence continues at coordinate 78,328 of NZ_JAULUC010000002.1, read as the reverse complement.
ACGATGCGTTGCGGCACCATGTAGCGCGGTAGATGTTCCACACACCAGGCCTGAAGCGTTTGAGCATCGAAGCACGTGGCGACCGGCACAACCAACAGGACGATCGCTTCCCCAAGTTCATCGTCAGGGATTCCGAAGGCAACCGCCTCCATGACCAGGCCACTGTCGTGAACGACTTCTTCGATCTCTTCCGGGCTGATGCGATAACCAGAACTCTTGATTTGGGCGTCGTTGCGTGCGACGAAGTACAGGAATCCTTCTGCATCGCGCCGTACCAGATCGCCTGACCAGACAGCACGATCCCGCGGCGCGCCACCGGGTTTCAACTCGGGCGAAGGTCGATAGCGCTGGGCTGTCCGCGTCGCGTCATTCCAATAACCGAGCGTGACGCAGGCTCCGACATGGACGAGTTCTCCGGTTTCGTCCGGCCCGCAAGGCGAGCCATCATCGCGCACGACCAGAATTCGGGCGTTAGGTACGGCTTTCCCAATGGAATCGGGGCGGTGGTCCACCTCTGAGGGATCGAGAAACGTGGAGCGAAATGCCTCGGTCAGGCCATACATCAAATAGGGTTTGGCCTGCGGAAACAATGCCCGGAGTTGCTGCAAGACGGGCGCCGGAAGTCGGCCGCCAGTATTCGCGAAGTAGCGTAGCGTCCGGCGTGCCGTTTCAGGCCAAGCCGCACGGACCAGTTGCATCCACAAGGGCGGTACGCCCGTGATCGCCGTAATGCGTTCGCTCGCGCAGGCATCGATGACGTCTTGCGGTGCCAGATAGTTGATGAGCACGGCGGTGGCTCCCGACGCCCAAGTCGATGTGAGCTGACTCAGACCAGCATCGAAACTGAGCGGCAGGGCGGCGAGGATTCGATCGGATGAGACGTTGTTCAGATAGTGAGCAACGCTCCAGGCACCTTCGAGCAGGTTGCGGTGGCTCAGCATCACGCCTTTCGGCAATCCGGTCGAGCCTGATGTGTAGAGAATGGCAGCCAGATCCGTGTCGACATTGGCCGACGCCGGTGATTGTGGCGGATTGTCACCATCGCGTTCCGTGCGATTTCCGCTTGCGGACTCGGGCCAGCTTTGAACGTGCGTTGTTGTTCGGAGGTGTCGGCTTGCGGAGCCGGCATCGTCCACGATAATCGTGTAGGAAACGCCGGTAAGACCATGTTCGTCAAGGACCCGCGCGCGCAGCGCGCTGGTAATCAGGCAATCGGCACTGGAGTCGAGCAGGATGTGAGCGACCTGCTGGGGTTTGAGGAGCGGGTTGATGGGAACGAACACGCATTGCGCCGCGGCGGCACCCAGCATCGACACGACCGTCTCGACACGTTTGTCCAGATAAATCGCAATGCGCGCGCCGGCCGTGAACCCAAGTGCGTGGAGGGCGTCGCCCATACCGCGCGCGCGCAGAGCCAGATCTTGGTAGCTTATGCGGGCGGAACCGCAGACGAGCGCTTCCACATCAGGTGTGCGGCTTGCAGCCGCTTCCACGAGGTCGAGTATGTTTCTCATGACGGTATCCGGATCGAATGTCGAGCGTTGAAAGGAAATCGATGGGCTGATCAGTGGTGGACCACCATTGCACCAAAGCACCCTGCTAGGCCACATGAGAACAGCAGCGAGTAACCGCCCGGTTCCCGGTTCGAACATGTCTGGAAGTTAATGAAGGGATCGGCGCCAAAGACATGGCCGATCGGCGCGAAGTTCGCCGTGAAGAGCCGCTCGCGAGGGATGGCTAGCATTGCCATCAGCCTGGACCAGCCCGGAAGATTGGCGTGGTGAGGCAGTACGTGCGTAATCTCGCGTGTCGTAATGCCCGCTTGCTGAATGGCGGCACGCATGGTCGTGAACGCAGACCAGTAGTATCGATCGTCGGGAACCGGCTGCAGATCCTCGTCCGTACCGCGGAAGGATCGTCCGTCTGTATACAAGTGCAAGCCCGCGATCGCGTTTCGGTGACCGCCTCGTTCTAGCAGCAGCGCACAGGCACCGTCGCTATGGAGCGCAAGATCCTGGATTGCTCGCAGCCGATCGCAGTGGGAACCGATCACGTCGGCGCAGACCACAATCGCGCGCCGGATGGTGAGTTGTCGCGAGGCGAGTGCCTGCAACACACGGATCGCGGCCATTGGTGAGACGCAGTGCTGTTGCATGATTGAAAATGCCAGCGCACGGTTCAGATTCATTTGGGACTGGATCTGTTGCGTAGTACTCGCGGGTGGTGCGATAACGCTGGTCTGAATCGTGTGCGTGTACACGAACGCATCGATCGTTTCGGGTGCTGTTCTGGTGTTGCGCAGCAGGGACGATATAGCGTCGACGGCAAGTGTCACGGGCGATTCGCCAACTGCGTCGTGGAACTGCGTTACGCCGTTTTCGATCAGTGCGCGCGCACGAGTCGACGGCTGACCACAGCGCTCCGCCCAGCGAAGCGCATCCACAGTCCGATCTGGCAGGCTGAACGCGATGCCAGATAGAGAAAGGGAGCCGGCTTGTTGCGACGCAATCATGATCCACCTCGACGAAATTCAAGGAGAGCGCAACCGGCCTGCCCTTGGAAACCGGCAGACCAAACGAGGGTATGTTGTCCCTCGTTAGGGTTGATCGATTGCAGCAGCGCGTCGAGTCGCGCGGGCGTGTCGGCTGCGCAGAAATGGCCGGGCGCGTCCATGCATATGCGGCAGGCACGTTCGGGCCGCAATCCACAGCGCGTGTGGATTTCGTGAGCCAGATGAGTGTCGACTGGCGCAGGAAGTACCCAGTCGACATTGCCAGGTTGAAAACCCGCGCTTGCGCACGTCTCGCCAATGACATCCGTGAGGGTCGATGTGTAGATGAGTTCGCGCTCGCTTGCGAGAGGTGGGATTACGGGCGTCCGTACTGTGAGCCCGCTTATCCGCCATCCGGGGCCGGGGTGTCTCGCGATCAGTACGGCAGCGGCCCCGTCGCCCATGTCGATCTGCGCACCTATCCGACGTGGGAATGGCCGGCGCCAGCGCTCCGCGGCGACAATCACGACGGTATTCAGTCGGATGTCAGCGGCCATCATCGCCACGGCAATCTCCAACGCCATCAGGAACGACACGCCTTGAAGCTGGCCGACCGCCAGCGGTGCTCGGCTTGATCCAAGTTCGCTGTGGAGACGGCAGGCGCACGACAATGCCAGATCATGTTCGAAGCTCGTTGTGCATACGATGATTTGATCGAGTGTGAGCGCGACGACCTGAGATGACGACTCAAGCAGCGTTCGCACAGTGGCAAGTGCCATGTCGGACAATGTCTGGTCGGATTCCGCAGCGACCCGGTTTTCAGTAGCCCGTGATGCTTGCGGCAACGGAATACCGGCCAAGCCGAATGGGGCACCACTGTCGCGCCACCGCAGCGTATCGGCATACACTGCTTGCATCACGTCCTCTCGTGCGGACCCACCGGAAACCATGAATGGTTCGGAATGTGCATCGGCCGGGACATCGTGCTGTGGGATATATCGCGCCGTGGCGACAATGCGCGGTTCGGCGCCAGTGAAGTTAGTCGAAGGACGCATGGGATTCGACGAAAGAGACGAGATTGCCGAAGCGCAGGAACAGATCGGCGGATAGATCCTCGGGGGCCAGCGTGAAACCGAAGCGCTGTTCGAGTTGCAGCAGCAAGTCCGTCATATTCATCGAATCCACACCGACATCGAAGAGGTTCGTGTCGTCTACGATGAGATCGGTGCTCAGGGTGCTGCCAAGTACCGATAGCAAGCAAGCTTTCACTGTCTCGGATACGCTGGCGGAGCTGGGGGAAACGGGATGGGTTGCCATGAACGATCTCCAGTGCGAAGTTTCGGATGGGTTCAGGATGGGTGCGCTTCTGTAGAGCGGTGCGGCGCGGGAGAGATGACCTCCCAGGGAAGAGAAGCCGAGCGGAGTGTGGAGCGAGCAATCATGAGTCGCTGCAGGTCCCCGGTACCTTCCATGATGTCGAAGGCCTTTGCATCGCGATAGCTTTGCTCAAGCGACGGAAAGGCAGCGATACCATCAAGGCCGGCGAGTTCGATTGCAACTCGGGTGATGCGGGCGGCTACTTGTGACGCGTACGCCTTGGCCATTGACGCGTCCTCCGAAGTGGCCATTCCTTGATCTGTTTTCCACGCCGCGTGTCGGCAGAGCAACTGGGCTGTAGTGATTTGCCGATCGATATCGAGAAGAGCGTCGTTCACGTCGGCAGTGCGATGGCGTTGATTCACAGGATGTCCGCCTGCGTCGAAGTAGGCCGCGAGATCGTCGCGTACTCGTTGACATGCGCCGACCATGACCGCGGAAAGTAGGGGGCGGAAGTAGTCCCATGCGTGTTGTGCGCCCGAAAACGCGTCGTTGAGAGGCTTTTCGTCACCGCGTCTGAGAAGTGCGTCGTCGGGTACTTCGCAGTCGTTGTAGGAGAGAACCGCGAGTTGACTGGCGCGCAGCCCCGCCATTTGCTCGACGCGATCGACGGAGAGGCCCGGGGTATTGCGATCGACATGGAACGCTCGAACACCGAAGCGACCAGCGTGCCGATTGATGGTGGCGAACGTGATGACATCGTCCGCGCGTGCGCCATTGGTGATGAAGCACTTGGTGCCGTTCAGCACCCAGCCGCGCGCCGTCTTGCGAGCGGTGGTCCGCATTGCGGTCGCATCCGAGCCGCAGTCGGGCTCTGTAATGGCGAACGCACCCCAACGCGGTGTGTCGCTGCGAAATCGTTCGAAGAAGCGGGTCTGTTGCTCGCCGCTGCCGAGTGCGAGGACGGGCGGCATTGCGAGGCCGGGGCCGGGCAGCGCGAGCGCGAGTGCCGCGTCGGCGTACCCGAGATATTCCATCAGTGTGGAGCGCGACATCAGGGATTGCACGTCCGCGCAACCTCCATACGCGGCCGGAACGAGATTCAAGTTCAGCACAGGAACGTCCGAGGGTGCACAAACTGCATCTGGAATCTGCCGTGTCCGGTCGGCTTCCGGGCCGTGCAAACGCATACGTGCAGCAAGTTGATCCAGATCTAGCCCGTCGGCCGAGAGGGTGGCTCGGATGGTCGCAAGCGCGGATTGCATCTGAGACGACTTCACCGACTGTGACATGAGGGATTTCTCCTGATGGCAACCGACATCGAGTGACCGACATGCAGGGAAGTGGTGATGGGTACTCGGCGTATGGTGTTCGGATTGCAGCGTAGGTCCTGGTCACTATCCCGGCTACTCCTAACCTTGGGAGGGAGGCTTGCATGGAACCGGAAATTTGTCCGTATCGGGCGCGGATGCCCGATAATGGCGCCGGAATACAGCAGTGAATGGCCAACGACGGACGTGACCGATATGGCAGGGCGAAAACCGACAACCGAAAAGAAGATGTCGCCGGCGCAGCCGGATAAACGAGGCTCGCGCGCAATCAAGCGCGGCGACCAAGTGGCCGAGCAGATCAAGCGTTGGATTAACGACGGGCAGGCACGGCCAGGAAAGCGCTTGAACAAGGAGGCCGAGCTTCAGCAAATGTTCAACGTCAGCCGCGGCTCGATGCGCGATGCGCTCAAGGCACTGGAGATACAAGGACTCGTGAGCCTGAGTACCGGGCCGGATGGCGGGGCGACGATTACGCGCGTGCCACTGGCCCGAGCATTCCAGTCGCTGCAGAACTATCTGTTTTTCGAGAGCGTCACGCTCGAGGACATTTATGCGGTACGCCGCACGCTGGAACCCATGGTGGCGGCGGGTGCGGTTCCCCATCTGAGCGACGCGGACTTCGATGCGCTCGAGCGCAGTGTGTCCGTCTGCGAGCCGTTCGAGGCACGTCACGCCGAGGCGCTCGACCAGCGACACGAGGATATCCATTTCCACGATGTACTGGCTGCCGCGCATCCGAATGCGTTTCTGCGCAGCCTGTGCCAGATCATCAATCAGATGCTGCACACGCTCGTGATCGTGGCGGGAAACGTGACACAGCAGGATTATCAGGCATTCGGGCGGCACACGGTTGCCGCGCACCGCGCGATACTGGACGCCGCGCGACGCCGAGATGTTGACGCGGTCGCGCAACTCATGACGGCGCACATGGACGAAGCGCATTCGCAGTTGCGCACAGTGCACGCTGCGCTGCAGCAGAAGCTGGTGCTGGACTCCGAATTGGATCTTGGCGACCGCGGCGAGTCATGATGGGCAGTGAATTTTGACATTCACTACGAGCGTCGGTTCGACGACGCGGCAGTGACATCATCGATTGCCCGCCCCTACAGCGCGCCGTCGATTCGATGAGTTTGGATGTGCGCGGACGTTGCGGCTCTTTCCGCCAGTCAGCGTCCGCATGACGCATCAGCTTAAGTTCGCTACGATCGAGGCGTAATCCGCTTGGGCGTCTCAGATCATCCGCGCCCCGCTGGCGCCGGAAGCCGACAGAGCGCGCGTCATCTTAGCAAATGGCGCTCTTCCCAATGCGACCTCAAGCTCATGGCTGACCCAAAGGACCAATGCATCAGAGTGACGGCCTCCGACGATCTGTACGCCAATGGGTAGTTGGTCGTCCGTTAAGCCTGCGTAAAGACTCGCCGCGGGCAAGCCGAGTTGATTACACCATGCAGTGAAATGTGGAAACAGCTCATTGGTAGACGCTACCTCGGCGAGCGGCATGGCGACACGCGGGTACACAGGGCAGATCAGGATATCGTGTCGCTCGAAAAAGGCATTGACTGCCGCACCTAGGTCGCCGCGTTCGATCAACGCGCCAAGCAATGTTTCGCGCGACACGTCCTCTCCTTCACGAGCATATGCCTGTAGCGTCGGATCCAGATCATCGATGCCACTTGGCAGGCCGGACGTGAGCTGTCGGCAAAACGCGCGCCAGAGGGTCGCATGGATGGCGTTGCATCGACCGATGCTGGGCGGGTCGGCAGCATCAACTCGGGCGCCTAATTCGCGGAGGGTGATTGCGGCACGCATCACGGCGGCATGGATTCCAGGTTCAACCGCAATCGGTAGCCCGAGCGTTGGGCTACAGGCAATACGGATACCGTCGGGGACAGGCCGACATTGCAGACCGCGTGCGTAGTCACCACCATCGAACGGTAGGGCGTACCAGTCACGGCTGTCTGGCAGGCTGATCACGGTCAGGATGCGCGCCGCATCTTCGACGCAGCGCGTCATAGGGCCGACGTGGCTGAGCAAACCGAACGGGCCGCGTGGCGCATGAGGCACGCGCCCGAAGCTTGGTTTGAACCCGAACGTTCCGGTGAATGCAGCGGGAATACGAATGGAACCCCCGCCGTCGGTCCCGATCGCTGCGGAGCCCATCCCGAGCGCAACTGCTGCTGCGCCACCGCTGCTGCCGCCGGGCGTACGCGTGAAATCCCACGGATTGCGTGTAGTACCGGTAAGAGGGCTATCTGTGACTATTTTGTGTGCAAAGTCGGGTAGCGTGGTCTTGGCAAAGCAGATTGCACCCGCTTCTCGCAGTCTTGCAACGCAGGGACTGTCCGAATGCGACGCTTCTGACCCGGTAACGCGAGAGCCGAACCGAGTTGCGACGCCCGCGATGGAAACGTTGTCCTTGATGGTGATCGGTACGCCGTCAAGCGGCCCCAGGGATATGCCGCGTCGCCATCGAGCTTCGGAGGCCTCTGCCATGCTGAGCGCTGTGTCGGTAATTTCGCAGACCGCATTGACCGCCGGGTCGAGCGACTGGATGCGATCGAGCACGTCACGCATGACGTCGACCGGCGAGACTTCACCGTTTTCGTAGAGCGCGCTGAGCTCGTGGGTCGTTAGCTCGCAAAGGTTGTTCGTCATCTCGCCTCCAATTAATTATAATAAATTGAAGGTAGGTGCGATGATGGTATATGTCAAGGCCACCATGCGGTTGATATTTGTAGGGTAAACGCGACGATGACGGCCGTTGACAGCTGATTATTAGGCTCGTAGATTAGTGATAATAAATCTGCCGAAGAACGGTGTCGCCGCTCGAGAGCGGCCTGTATGGTCTAGCGCTTCCAGCTCGCTCGATGGCGAAGTCAGATATGTCCCCGAGCGTGCGCCACCACGGCTGATAGTGCGGTGTTGGCGGGTAGGGCTACGGCAAGTGTTGCGACGGGGGAGAACTCCGCAGAGATGGGGAGCCGAAACAGAACAGATCAACGAATACTGATGCGGTCCTCGGCGCCTTTGATGATTTGCGACAGCGGCGTGTCGAGTGCCTCAGCCAGAACGAGCAGGGCTTCGAGTCCGGCAACCGTCTCAGCGCGTTCGATGAGCGAGACGGTGTTGGGATGGACGTTTGCGCGAACAGCGAGTCCGACCTGTGTCAGCTTTTTTCTTTTGCGACGGCTGCGTATCTCGTTGCCGAGCGCTTTGATGAATGATTCTGTGGTCATGCCAACTCGATTTGATTAGGCAAATCGAGTATCGGGGAGCATTCGCTCCGAAATTCACAATAAATTGTGAATTCGATTTGTTTTGTCCTAATATTCACAATATATTGTGAATTTTGTGGGGATGTCGGTCAAGCGCTGGGCCGGCGGATGGACGGGGTGTTTGAGTCAGGGGACGTCGACCCCGCTAGGGTGACGTGTCACGTTGAGATCGCACGCGCCCCTTTGATTGGTGTGAGTTTGTGAGGGATATATGGTAGGAGTACTTAATATATTGAGTTACGTCTGCATCTTGATGCTGATTGCTTTGGGGCTAGCCATTGTTTTCGGCCTGATGGACATCGTGAACCTTGCACACGCGGAATGGGTGACGATCGGGGCATATACGTTGGCAGTGGCGCAATCGTTGGGCGGCCCGAATGCGTTCTGGCTCGCATTGTTTGTCGCGCCGGCGGTTGGCGCGGTGTTGGGGTGGTTCCTTGAGTGCCTCGTGATCCGACTGCTCTACGACCGTCCGCTCGACACATTGCTCGCGACGTACGCGATCAGCTTGATCGTCCAGAAAGCCCTCGAACTGATTTTCGGCACACATCCGATGTTGGTGTACGCGCCCGTAGATGGGGCGATTCCCGTGCCGGGGGGCAGCTATCCAGCGTATCGACTCTTCGTGATTGGCGTTGCAGCGGTGGTGACGACCGGTTGCTGGCTGCTATTCGCCTATACGCGCTTCGGAATTCAACTGCGTGCTGTAATCCAACACCCCGCGATGGCGGAGGCCGTCGGTATCGACACGCGACGGCTGAACCGGCTGGCGTTCTGTGGCGGTGCCGCACTCGCATCGCTGGCCGGTGTACTTGTCGCGCCGATGATATCGGTTGAGTCCCATCTTGGCGTCGCCTATCTGGCCAAGGCGTTCTTCGTGATCGTGTTGGGCGGTATCGGTTCGATCGCCGGCAGTCTGCTGGGCAGCGCCTTCGTCGGCACGGCTGAAACGCTGCTCAGCTATCGCGTGGATCCGTCGCTCGCCTCGGCGATCGTGCTGATTCTGTCCATCGTTCTGATCCGTTTTCGGCCACAAGGGCTGTTGCCCGGTTTCAGCGCCGCCCATCAGCTCCACGGTAAAGGTTGAATCATGCTCCGACAACTTCTTTCGAGTACGCACCGCTGGCTGTTTCAGCCAGCGCTCGGTATCGAAGACATCTCTCCGATGACAATCGGCGCCGCGATTGTTGCTGCCGCATTGATCTTGCCATATTGCCTGGGGAGCTACCAGCTTTCGACCGTGCGGGATGCGCTGATCATGGGACTGCTCGCGCTGAGCTACGACGTGTTGTGGGGCAGGGCTGGTGTGCTCACGCTCGGACACACGACCTTCTTCGGACTCGGCGCGTACGGTTTCGCAATCGCCACCGTGCAATATGGACAGACGTCCGCCGTTGGAGTGATCGTGGGGCTGATCTGTGCCATGGTCGTCGCGGCCGTGTTGGGCTATTTCCTGTTGTTCGCAGGTGTGCGGTTGCACTTTTTCGCCATTATCAGCATGGCCGTGCTAATTGTCGTCCAGCAACTGGCGACAAGCTGGCAGTCCGTCACGGGCGGTGACACGGGCCTCCTCGGCATTCCGGGATTGTCCTTCTCACCGGTCGGGCAGACGCTCGATTTGAGCGGGGCGCGCGGGTCCTGGTACACGGTCGTGATCGTGCTTACCGTGCTGCTCGTCGCGACCTGGTTCGTATGCCGCAGCCGGTACGGCAAAGTGCTGACCGCGATCGCGACGAACGAATGGCGCGCAAAGGCGTGCGGCTATCACACGTCGGGGCACCTTTTGCTGGTGTTCGTCGCATCGGCCGGACTTGCCGCTATTGCAGGAACGTTAATGGCCGCCTGTTCGGGGGTAGTGGCGCCCGATGTGTTCTCGCCGGTGCTGGCTACCGAAGTCATTCTATGGGTGGCGATCGGCGGTAAAGGCACGCTCGGTGGTCCGGTACTCGCCGCCGTTGGGTTGACGCTGCTTAAGCAAACGGTATCGAGCGTAACTACTGACGGATGGCCGCTGCTGCTCGGCGCATTGTTCCTCTGCTGCGTGCTGTTCCTGCCCAACGGCGTACGACTCGATGGCTTGAATGCCGGGACACGTCGGATCGATCGAATTCGACGGGGACGTAGCCCCTTACGTCGTGCCGAACGCGTGGAAGGAGGCCGGTAATGGATACGCCGCTGATAAAGGGTGAAGGGTTGCAGCGCGCGTTCGGTGGCATTCACGCGGTCGACAACGTCGATGTGTCGATTGGCTCACACGAACTGCTGTGCGTGATTGGCCCGAACGGCGCTGGCAAGAGCACTTTGGTCGGGCTGTTGTCCGGTGCGATCGCGCCAGGGGCCGGAGAGCTGTATCTCGCCGGTGAGCGCATGACGGGGCGGCCGATGCACCGATTCTGCCGACGCGGCGTGGTTCGCAAGTTCCAAGGCACGAACACATTTCTTTCAATGAGCGTGCGCGAGAACCTCGTCGTCGCGGGCCTTGGTGTTACCGCGTACCGGGACACGCCGATGCCGAACCCGGACGCCATTCTGGACGAGATAGGACTGTCGGACCAGGCCAACTTATGTGCGATGACCCTGCCGCATGGTGAACGCCAGTGGCTGGAGATCGGTATGGCGATGATGTGCCAACCCGCGTTGCTCTTGCTCGATGAACCGGCCGCTGGTCTCTCGGTCGCCGATGCGCAGCGGCTCGTATGCCTGATTCACCGTCTGCGCGAGCGCTGCGCGGTACTCGCGATCGAGCACGACCTGAGCTTTGTCGAAGCGCTACGGTGCGAGACCTGGGTCATGCACCGCGGCCGGATCGTTCGACGGGGCTCCTATGCGGACATCGCGCGCGATGAAGAGATCCGGCGCATCTATCTCGGTCAGGGAGCGGGTCATGCTACACATTGAGAATCTGTCTGCCGGGTATGGCGACGTAGCAGTGCTGCATCAACTCGACCTCGACGTCGGGCCAAACGAAGTTGTCGGAGTACTCGGCTGCAATGGCGTGGGCAAGACGACCCTGGTCAAAGCGATCATGGGCTTGCTGCCACGCGTGACAGGCGACGTGCGGTTTCAGGGGCAATCCATCAACGGCTTGCGCACCCATGCGATCGCCCGACGCGGTATCGGACTGGTTCCTCAGGGGCGCTGGATTTTTCCCAAGCTGACCGTGCGCGAAAACCTCATGATGGGCACGCAGGCTGTGGGTGGTGGGGCAATTCTCGACGAAGTGTTCGAGTATTTCCCCATTCTCAAGTCCCGACTCTCGCAGCACGGCGGCACGCTGTCCGGCGGCGAGCAACAGGTGCTCGCGATTGCCCGCGCGCTGTGCGGTCGGCCGAAACTGCTGTTGCTGGACGAACCGTCCGACGGTGTGCAGCCGAATCTGGTCGAGCTGATCGGCGAGGTCATCCCAACGCTGTGCCGCCGATCGCAGCTCTCGGTGCTGCTCGTCGAGCAGAACCTCGATCTCGTGCTGCGCAGCGCGCAGCGCTGCATCGTGCTCAAGAATGGACGAGTTGCCCATGCCGGCCGCATCGAGCCACGAAGCGGTTCGGCGGGGGCTCATCCGTTGGCGCAATACCTGTCGCCGGCTGCCGAGTCTGACACGTCTTCAAGCTCTTCGCCACATTCGACGCAATCCCACCTGGATCTCACCCGATGAAGACTACGATGAATCGTCGCGCCTTTACCCGAACCGCCTTATTCAGTGCCGTCGGCGCACTCGCCACTTCTGCTATGCCGTCGTTGGTACGGGCCACCACGCCGCTCAAGATCGGCTTGCTCGCGCCATTGAGCGGTCCGCTCACCCGCGTGGGCGAGACCAACCGCAACTGCGCGCAGTTGGCTGTCGACGAAATCAACGCCGCCGGTGGATTGCTGGGACGCCCGTTGCAACTGAGCGTCGAGGATACGCAGATGTCCACCGCCGTGACGCTGCAGAAGGCCCGGCAACTGTTGATGCGCGATGAGGTCGCGGTCCTGACCGGCATGGTGCTACCGTCCGAGCGCGAAGCTGCGTTGCAGGCCGCCAAGTCCGCTGGGCGGCTCGTGATCTACCCGAACTTCGACGAGGGGCGCTGCGATCCGAATCTGTTCACTACGGGCCTGACTGTCAACCAGCGCGTCGATCCACTGATCGATTGGCTGATGCGCAAGGGTGGTCGCACGGTCTGCGCGGTGGTCTCGGACATCGGCAGCAACCGCAAGGTGCTGGTGCCCGCGCTGCAGGCAGCGGTGAAGCGTTACAGCGGGCAGTTTCTCAACGTGTATTGGTTGCCGTTCGGCACACGCGATTATGGTGCGGTGTTACAGCAGATCGCAAGCCAGCGCCCACAGATCGTCTGGCACAGCATCGGCGACGATCCGGTCACCTTCGTCAAGCAGTACCGCTCGTTCGGCATGAAACCGCAACTGGTAACTGACATTGCGCATGAGTCGCTGTCGATCGCGACCACGGGCGCGTCGACCGGGATCGTTGGCGTTTCCTCGTATTTCATGAGCGTCGAGAACCCGGAGAACCGGGACTTTCTCGCGCGTTACACGGCGCATGAAGCTGGCCCAAACGACCCTCGGTTAGGGCAGTTGGCCGTGGTGTTACCGCACGGCGAGTGCACGTATGCCGGACTTCGCCTGTTTGCAGCGGCTGTCAAGGTGGCCGGCAGCGTCGACGTCACCCGCGTGAAAGCCGCGCTGTCGGGTGTTTCGTTGAATTTGCCGCGTGGCAAGGCGGGCGTGAGCCAGGACGGCGACCATGTGTTATGCCAAACCCGTATCGGCAGGGCGCTTTCGGACAATAGTTTCGCGGTGTTGGACTCGGCTGGACCGATTCCGCCGCAGTGCGAGGGATAGGCATGAGGTAATCAAACACGTTCCAATTTCTCTCAATTATTAAGGAATCCATATGAATGACGTACTGGAAATGAACGTCGAGCAGCTTATGGTCGGCTACCGGCGCCGCTCGTTCTCTCCCGTCGAGGTTATTTGCGCGGTTCTTGACCGGGTCGCGCTCGTCAATCCCCTTGTCAACGGCGTGTGCAACCTCGACGAGGACAGCGCGCTGGCCGCCGCACGCGAGTCGGAGCAACGCTGGATGCGCGGGGAGCCATGTGGATTGCTGGATGGCGTGCCGGTCTCGGTCAAGGACCTCGTCGCCGTGCGCGGACTGCCTACCCGATATGGATCGCTCACGTCACCCAGCGCGCCGGAGGCCGATGACGCACCCGCGGTCGCACGACTGCGACAGGCCGGCGCGCTGCTGTTCGGCAAGACCACGACCTCAGAGTTCGGCAACAAGATCGTTACGGACAGCCCGCTCACTGGCATTACCCGTAACCCATGGGATCGGCGTCTCACGTCCGGCGGGAGCAGCGGCGGATCAGCTGTAGCGGTTGCGCTCGGCATGGGACCGTTGTCGCTGGCCACCGACGGCGGCGGCTCGATCCGCGTCCCAGCATGCTGGAGCGGGGTGGTCGGAATGAAACCGTCGTTCAACCTTGTGCCAGCCGGCGCGGCGGTGAGTTGGACGCAACTATCGACGCTTGGTCCGATCGCGCGTTGCGTAAGCGACGCGGCGTGGATGCTGACCGTGATGTCCCGCCAGAGCGATGCTCGAAGACCGGCTACTGTTTGTTCCGATCTGCGCATCGGTTTGGATGATGGCATTGCCGGGTTGCGCATCGCCTATTGCCCGGCGCCTGCGGGCGTACAGGTTGAACCTGAAATCACCGTGAGCGTTCGTCAGGCGGTGGGCCTGTTCGAAGCGCTCGGGGCACAGGTCGAGGAAACGGATGTGAAGCCGCTGGACGGCTATCTGGAGAGTCGCATGCACGCAATCCAGTGGGCGGTCTTCTTTGCACAAAGGGCCCGGCAGCTTCCTCCCTCTGCGCGGCCGCAGCTCGATCCGGATGTGTCTGCGTTGGCTGAGGCGGGCAGTAGCGTCCTCACTTCGACCTTCGTCGATGCGCTTCAGGCGCGACACGCGCTGACGGTCGCGATGGCCGCGTTCTTTGAAGACTACGACTTACTGCTCACGCCGACATTCCATTGTGCCCCGCCGCTCGCGGAGGGACGCCCCGAGCACTCGCGCATGGCGCCGCCGTTGACGTCGTGGTGCAACCAGACTGGGTTGCCGGCGGCGAGCGTGCCGTGTGGTTTGCCTGGCGGGTTGCCGACGGGCCTACAGATCATCGGGCCGTCGGGCGGCGATGCGCTGGTGCTGCGCGCGGCACGGGCGTACGAGTCCGCACGTGGCCTGTTTCCGGCTCCACCAGAAGCAATGCAAGGCCAGACTGAGGGCGTGGAGGTGCTGACATGAATCCGCCCATCACCAAATTCGTCGTCCACCTCCTCGAGCGGCGCACCGAATTGCACGTACCGGTTGACCCGCCACATCGGCAGGTCGTGGCGGCAGCAGTTCTCCGATTCGACGACTGGCACGCGGACGCGCCGCTCGCGGCGCTCGAGCCGCTCTATGAACTGGGCGCTGAGCTTGGCACGTTGCTGACCGGACGGGCGCGATGGGCGCTGGATGTCGCGCCGTCGGCAATTCAGGCCTACGGCAAGGCCGCGCTCGTGGGCAGCGCGGTACCGCTCGAATGTGCGGCGGCACTCTTGCATCCCCGTATGGGAAGGGCCATGCGCGAGAGCTTGCCAGGCGCCACGTCGTTGATTCCGTCGGTGACCAAACGTGCCGCGCCTGGCGCATGTGTGGACATTCCGCTCCACGGCAGCACCGACATGTGGAGCTTTGACCACTTTGACACGGTCTCGCTGACGCTCGCCGATGCGCCAGCGCCGAACGAGATCGTGGTGGCGATCGCGCTGGCCGACAGGGGTAGACCGCTCGCGCGTGTGCGACCGGACTGAACAGTGTCGATGCCAAGACGGCACGACACGAACAAACAATCACAAAGACGAAGGAGACATCATGCAGATAAGAACATTTCGGGGAAGCGTGGCTAAGTTGGCTGTAACGTTGGGCGTGTGCACCGGTGCCGGGATCGCACATGCGCAATCATCGGTCTCGCTGTATGGGCTAGCGGACGCATTCATTGGCGAAGTGCATCCTGCTGGTGCAGCCGGCAACGCGTGGCAAGTCGGCTCTGGCGGGATGACGACTTCGTATTGGGGGATGTCCGGTACGGAGGATCTGGGCGGGGGGACGAAGGCCGTCTTCACGCTCGAGAGCTTTTATCGTATCAACGGCGGCCAGGCCGGCTCGTTTCCTGGACAGTCATTTTTCGGGCGAAATGCCTTCGTTGGTCTGAGCGGCCATTTCGGAGCGTTGACGCTGGGGCGCAATACCGCGCCGCTGTTCGTGTCGACGCTGCTGTTCAATCCGTTCGGCAACTCGTTCGTCTTCTCGCCGATTGTCGTGCATAGTTTCCTTGGCTCCGGCATGGGTGCTGCGTCGCTCCAGAGCGACACGGCGATCGACAATTCGCTCCTTTATCAGACTCCCGAGGTTGCCGGTCTGTCCGGAAGCCTGCTGTACAGCAACGCTGGCGTTGCCGGCCATGCCGGGCAGGCCAACTACAGCGCGAACGTCTTGTACTTTGCCGGTCCCTTTTCCGCGACGGCCGCCGTGCAGAGTTTGCACACGGCATCGCTGTTTCTCAACGGTGCCACTTCTCAGACCGCATGGATGGTCGGTGGCGCGTATCGGTTGCGTGTGGTCAAGCTGTTCGCCCAGTACGAGCGCGTGGACAACAACAATCACGTCACGGACGATACGGTGCAACTCGGGGCAAGCGTTCGGGTAGGGTTAGGAAGCGTACTGATGTCGTGGGCGGGAACGCGGCGGCGACCGTCGGTCGGAGATCATCTCCGTTGGTCGACGCTCGCGCTCGGCTACGACTACCCGTTGTCGAAGCGGACCGATGTGTATGCAGCTTGGCGTTATGACACGATCACAGGTGGGGCGACTGGCAATAGTGTAGGCGCCGGGATGCGGGTCAAGTTCTAAGGTGCGCCGCTTCGTTGCAGCAGAACGCGGCCGGGCCGGTATCCGACTTCGGCTGCGTCGCGCACGCATCGATTCGACAGAGCACGGTGCACTCTGCCTCGACGTGAGGCTCGCGGTATCATGTCCCAACATCATCACGAACACTTCATGGCTCATGGTTTTGCCGAAAGTCCGACGCGCGGGGCGCAAGCCGCTTACCAAAGGCGACCTTCTGCCGTTGCCGACCGCGAAGGTCCGAGCGCTGTCCCTCGAAAATCATATGGCACTGGCCGCTGTAAGGGCTGGTCACGGGGGAGAAGAGCAAATTAGTTGTCTGCTACGGGTCGTCTATCTCGCATTCTATATGCGCAACGAGACGGGAGCGGGGGCGGATTTGAACCTGTACCGGCAAGCCGAGGCCGCGTTGGAGGCCTGCATTGCACGTGCGGAGCAGGGCGCTGCCTGGTTGTTGCTCGATCGCGAGCAGTCCACGATCGAGCAACTGTTGGTCGTCCATGACGAGCAGTTGGCGGCGGTATCGATGCACAGGTACTGCACCGCTTGGGAAGACCTTCAGCGATTCATGACCGGACAGATCCGGTCGCCCATTCCGACGTCGGGCGCGGCGCCGTGAAGCCAAACCGCTTACCGTAAGCGCATCCTGAGATCATCCTTTCAGCCTCCGCGTGGCCAATACCACATCGGTCACTGTGGAACGGTCGCATCGAAACGCGATGGCGTTGCCATGCTTCGCTGCGACGGATCACGAGCATGTCGTGTGCAATCTCTGCAGAGACACCATGTTTAACCGACGGAATGTCCCGTCGGTAAGACGGGTTTGGTATCTGGTCATCCTTGCTGCTTGAATGCCTTTCAGTTCCGGCCATGTTCGTGCCGGATATGGAGGGCCAATCATGTCTTGGAATGATGATGGAACGCGAACGATCTTGCGCCGCCGACAAGTCGAGCGGTGCACGGGCCTATCGAGATCGACAATCTATAAGCGCATGCGAGACGGAACGTTTCCGCCTGCCATTCCGCTTGGTGGACGAATGGTAGGGTGGCGGGCGACCGATATCGAACAATTCCTGGCCGATCCGTCGCGATATCGAGCATCCCAGGCGCACGAGACGGAAGACAGGGGAGATGGCGGTGAAGCACGATGAGCAATCGCCGTCACTCGATGAGCGTCTTCGCAATTGGGGGCAGTCGAATCGCGGCGCGTACGATCCCGGCGATGCCGAACGTGTAACCCGGGCGTGGCGAACGCTGCAGCCACGACATCGAGAGGTTCTGCGGATGGTCTACCTCTGGCATGCGAGTCGGGAGGTCGTGTGTCGACGGCTGAAGATCGTTCGCCATCCACGTCATCTGTTCGATCTCGAACTCTGTGTTGCGCGGTCCGCGCTCGCCCGCGCCCTTGAGGAAGGCAAGTTCACACAGTAGCGTTACTGGGACGAATGTTCGGCAAGTTCAGTTGAAATAGGCGCTCATGCAGCGCGAAGCGCAGGCGCATCGTGATGGTGAGCCGTGGACAAGATCACGTTCTTACCAAACGCAAAATAAATTTAGGAACATCAAGGAATATTGCGGCGCGACTGGGAACGAGATGCGTTCTGTTGGCGAGCGTCTGCGCTTGAATCGCCGTGATGACTGACCTACAGTGAAGCCAACAATCTGATCCGGTCAACGTGCGTAGCACGACCGAGTACGCGTTAGCGGCCCCGATGCATCGATGTCAGTGTAAAGGTGTGCCGTAGGGCACATGAGAAGGCCTGCGATTGGTTCGCAATCGCAGGCTTTTTGTTTGCTGGTTGGGTTTCAAGATTCCCCGTTGAACCCGCGGTGGTCTTTGTGACGCCGCGGGTTCTCTTTTTCATGGACGGCCGTCGACGCTCGGAGCTCATCCGAGGAAAGACGGTCATGAAATCGCTTCTAGTGGCTTCGGCTCATGGTGGTACAGGCAGAACGACGTTCGTGTGTCAGTTCGCCCATTATCTTCGTCTGGTACGTGGACACCGGGTGTTGGTGCTTGATCTGGCCGAGCCGGCATGCAGTGCCATTTCGCTCACACGCGGCACCTGCGCGTGCATGACGAAGTGCCCGTCATCCAATGTTCGGCGCAATCGACTGTCTGACACGGCCAGACCGTGCATTGGTGTGCTCGCCGCAGCCGCCGTCGCCGGCATTGCATATCGGGACGATCCGGTCGGCGCGCGTTGTTACGCCAACTTGCGACACTTGTTGTCCCAAGTCGGTGCATTGTTCGACATCTGTCTGATCGATAGTTCACCGTGGCCTGATTTGCGTGCCGTATGCGCGGCGGCGCTCGCGGATGCGCTGATCAGTCCAGTTACGTTGTCGCCAGACGCATTGGCGCCGATCGTCGATTTTGTCAACGGCGACAAGGGCGTGCGCGATGTACGCGCGCGCCTCAATCCATCGCTCTGCTTTATCGGCATGGTGCCCAACTGCGACGAGCCGGCTTCGCAGCAAAGTCAGCTCAGGCGGTTCGAGGCGTCCATGGGCGCATGGCTGGTTCCGCATGATCAAAGTCCAACAGGCTATCTGTTGCTGCCTCGGCTGGACGTCATTCCGCGGGCGCAGGCATGTGGGATATCGGTAGCGGAACTTGTCCAGGGCGATGAGAATGTTCATCGCGAATGGATGGCCATGAGCGCGTGTTTCGATGTGATCGCTCGACGACTCGATGCCATACGCAAGGCCCCGTTGCAGTCGGAATGGAGCGAGGCGTGTCATGTGTAAGTTCACGTCGATTCCGAGTATACGTCGAACTGTGCGGTTCGGTGTGGTTTCGCTTGCCGTCGTGCTTGGCACGTTCATGGCGTGGCCCGATGTGACGCATGCGGACGATTGGGGCTGTCAGGTGATGTTGTGTCTGTCTAATCCGGGTGGCCCGGAGCAGTACGCGGAATGCGAACCGCCAATCGAAAGATTATGGGACGCGCTGCGACACGGTGATCCGTTTCCAACTTGCGATTTCGCTACAGGTGGCGCGCGAGGCGGATCGGCGACCAACACGTTCGCCGACGCCAGCTATTGCCGAGAACCCATGTTGTACTGGGCCGGGTCGGAGCAGAGCGAACGTATGTGCCGGGCAATTGGTGCGATCAACGCTAAGGTCGACTATCAACTCGATGATCGTGTCTGGCGGCGTGTCGGAAACCAGAGACCGACGGTCACGAAATTCTATGGCGCTGGCAGCGCACCGTCGACCTATGACCTTGGAAATTCGACAGCGGATCACCTGCAGCAGGTCAATCGACTTGGTTGGAGGAATCGATGATGCCGCTCGATTTCTTGTCCATCGCGCAACGCTGTGCGCCGCAGATCGACCCGACCACGATGGCGGCGATCGTGCGGACCGAATCTGGATTCAATCCCTACGCGATTGGCGTCGTACACGGTCGGTTGCGTCGACAGCCATTGAGTGCCGCCGAAGCGGTCGCGACAGCACGTGCGTTGGAGGAGACCGGCTGGAACTTCAGCGTCGGACTCGCGCAGGTGAATCGGGAGAATTGGCCGGCCTACGGCATGACCCCCGAGAACGCGTTTGAGCCGTGCCGCAACTTGGCGGCCGGTGCGGCGATCCTCCACCGTTGTTTTAGCGCGGCGGCGAAGGCCAGCGAGTTCCGTGTACTGACCGATCATCAATCTGATGTCCAAGCCGCGCTGCGCGCGGGTCTGTCCTGCTATGCGAGCGGTAATTTCTCGACCGGCTACCGGACGGGCTACGTACAGCATGTCGTCGAGAACGCCGCGACGCTGAAGTCTTCCGTACCGGAGATCGTGCCTATTCCGGTCTTACCGATCGGTTCTGTGCCGCCTATCCGTTCATCACGCTCTCGATCTTTGATTCAGCAGCCATCGCGACGGGATTACGACGGAGTGAATGCGGTGTCGCCCGCTGCGGATCCGGAGCGCGAACCGGAAGCGAGTGCAGTGGTGTTCTAGCTCTTCATTTTAGGAATCAGGTGGTGATCAATCGACGCGGAGTCGGACATGTACTTAGGAATACGATGCAATAAATGCGTGATCGATGTGTGGGTGGTGAGACTGCTATCCGGGCGAAGAGCGGCTCGCGCAATCGCTCTGGCCGCTTCGTCCCTGATGTTCGTTGTTCCGGCATGGGCGCAACTCTCTCAGGTCAATGCGCTGCTGAACATGATCCAGACAACACTGTTGAGCGTCGGCGGCGTGATCTGTTCGATTTCCATTATCTGGGCGGGATTTCGAATGATGTTTCAGCACGCCCGGTTCGGTGATATCGCGAATGTGTTTATCGGCGGCCTGTTCGTCGGTTGCGCGACGGTCATCGCCGGCATGTTGATCCCGACGAGTTGATCCGGGCGGCGCCGAACCATGCACGCACTCAAAGATCCCGTCTTCAAAGGCTGCACCCGTCCCGCGATGCTGTGGGGGGTGCCGCTGGTTCCATTCCTGATGATCGGCGGCGGCATGCTGATTCCGGCCATCTGGGCACTGCTGGCCAGTCCGCTGCTGGGCGTCGCGATCCTCTTTCTGCTGATTCCCGTATTCGTCGCGATGCGGTGGATCACGCGCCATGACGACCAGCGGCTCGCGCAGCACGGGCGACGCGTTCGTATGGCGCTGTGCCAGCGCAATCGGCGCTTCTGGGGCGTGCATGCCTATGTGCCGGTGCGCCTGAAGAGGAGGGCGTGAGATGGCTGGAAAAATGCCGATCGTGTCCGTCTCGAACCGGGAAGTACCTCTTGCCGGCTATATCCCGTACTCGACACATGTGACCGACCACGTTATCAAGACGCGCGAAGGCGACTACGTGCAAATCTGGAAGATCGCCGGCATCGCCTTTGAGGCGGCCGATCCTGCCGATATCCTCGCGCGGCATGACGGGTTCAACCAGTTCGTGCGTGGACTCGCGGGCGGCCATGTGTCGCTGTGGTCGCATCGTTTGCGTCGGCGGGTGTCGGACCAGTTTTCGACCCAGTACCGCAATCGCTTTTGCGAGGAGCTGGCGACACGCTACTACGGGGGCTTTTCG
Source organism: Burkholderia sp. SR8 (assembly GCF_052851275.1). Classification (NCBI taxonomy): domain Bacteria; kingdom Pseudomonadati; phylum Pseudomonadota; class Betaproteobacteria; order Burkholderiales; family Burkholderiaceae; genus Burkholderia; species Burkholderia sp. SR8. The sequence goes on along the minus strand of NZ_JAULUC010000002.1, from coordinate 56,934 downwards.
GGCTACCGGATGATGGCCAACGAGTTGTATCTGACGGTGGTCTACCGGCCAAACCGCACGCGACTGGGACGTGTCTTCAGCCGTGCGGCACGCCGCACGCGCGATGATATCCGACGCGATCAGATCGACGCATTGAAGGTCATGACGGAGCTCGCCGCCCAGGTTGAATCCAGCCTCAAACCGTACGAGCCGATTGCGCTGGGCGTTTATCGCCGCCCCAGCCCCGTCGGGCGGACCTCGCGCCGCTATTCGTCGGCGCTGGAGTTGCTAGGCTATCTGGTCAACGGGGTTTGGGAGCGCGAACCCGTGCCCGCCGGCCCGATTCGCGAGGCGCTGCCGATTTCGCGGCTGTTTGTCGGTGCCGAGAAAGTCGAGATTCGTATGCCGACGAAAACGCGCTTCGCGGCGATGCTCGACCTCAAGGATTATCCGGAAGACACCGAACCAGGCATGCTCAATGGCTTGCTGTACGGGGACTTCGAGTATATCGAGACGCAGAGCTTTACGATCCTGGACAAACCCACAGGGAAGGAAGCGCTGGAGCGGCAGCGCAATCAGCTCATCGCCGGCGAAGATGTCGCTGTGTCCCAGGTCGAAGCGATCGACCAGGCGCTCGATGAGCTGATCAACGGGAATTTCGTTCTCGGCGAGTACCACTATTCGCTGGCGGTGCTCGGTGACACGCTGGCCGAAGTGTCACGAAGCATCGCCAAAGCCCGTACGCAACTGGCCGATGCCGGCTTCCAGACGGCACTGATCGATCTGGTGGCTGATGCGGCGTGGTTCGCGCAACTGCCGGCCAACTGGCGCTACCGGCCGCGCGAGGCAAAGCTCACGTCGCGCAATTTTTGTGGCCTGGCGAGTCTGCACAACTTCGCGACCGGCAAACGTGACGGTAATCCGTGGGGCGAGGCAATCACGATCGTCAAGACGCCGAGCGGCCAGCCACTCTATCTGAACTTCCACGCGACACCCGACAAGCAGGACTCGTTCGACGAGAAGGCGCTTGCCAACACCCAGATCATCGGCCGAGCCGGCGCGGGCAAGACGGTGCTCGAGCTATTCCTGCTGGCCATGGCGACCAAGTATGGCATCACAGCCGTGCTGTTTGACAAGGACCGCGGCACGGAGATCGCGATTCGTGCGATGGGTGGGACCTATACGGTATTCCGCCGCGGTGAACCAACTGGGCTGAATCCGTTCCAGATGGCGCCGGATGAACTGGTGATCGACTTTTGGGAGCGCCTTGTGCGCAAACTTGTCGACATTGGTGCGCCGCTGTCGGCGAAGGACGAACTCGACATCTCGCGTGCTGTTCGCGAGGTCGCGCGTATGGATAAACCGCTGCGCCGCCTGTCGATGGTACGGCAGCTTTTGCCGAACGTCGGTGAAAACAGCTTGCACGTGCGACTGTCGAAATGGTGTGCGGGCGGGCGTCTGGGTTGGGTGTTGGACAATCCGGCCGATCGCATCGATCTGGCGCACGCGGACCTGTTTGGTTTCGACGATACCGAGCTGCTGGACGATACCGAGGTGTCGACGCCCGTCACGATGTACCTGCTGCATCGGACCGAGCACTTGATTGATGGTCGACGCTTCATTTACGTGATGACCGAATTCTGGAAGCGGCTCAGCGATCCGGTCTTTACCGATTTTGCCAAAAACAAGCAGAAGACGATCCGCAAACAAAACGGGCTTGGGATTTTCGACACTCAATCGCCGGCCGATGTGTTGCGTAGTGACATCGCGAGTGCGCTGATCGAGCAGAGCGCGACATTCTTCTTCCTGCCGAATCCGCGTGCCGACTACGACGATTACGTGCATGGCTTCAAGCTGACCGAAGCGGAATTCAATATCGTGCGCAACCTGGGCGAGAGCAGCCGCCTGTTCCTCGTCAAGCAAGGCCATCGCTCCGCGATCGGCCGGCTCGATCTCGCCGGGCTCGGCGATGTGCTCGATGTGCTCTCTGGCACGACCGACAACGTGGAATTGCTCGACACGATCCGCGCTCAGGTCGGCGACGCACCGCACGATTGGCTACCCGTATTCCACGACGAGCTCGCGAAGCGCCGCGCGGCGCAGGTCGGAGCGCGACCGTCTTCAAAGCCAGGTCCGGGAGGTGCGTGATGAGCGGCCTCTTTACCGCCGTGGGTGGCACTCTTGAAAACGGCATGTCGAGCTACGTGACGAATGTGTCGTCGGCGCTTTCCGGGGCACTCGTGCCCGTTGCGACCACGGCCGTGACGATCTGGGTGCTGGCCTATGGTCTCGCGGTGGTACGCGGCGAGGCCCACGAGGCCGTGCCGGCCTTTGCCTGGCGAGGGTTGAAAGTGGCGATCACGCTGGCGTTCGCGCTGAGCGCCGGGATCTACCAGCAGCACGTCGTCGGTGCGGTCAACGGTGCAACGGCGGGGCTGGCCCAGACAATCCAGAATGCGGCGAACACGACGGGTGGGGGTAATCCGGGATGCGGTTCGGCCAATGGCAGTAGCGTAACAGGACAGGCTGCTGCGACCAGCATTTATGAGACGCTCGACTGCTACGACCAGCAGGTTGACCTCGTGATGGACGCCTACTTCAACAAGGCGACGCACGAGGGGATCAGCCCGAGCGGTCTGGCCGCCGCGATGGGGGATTTCCTCTGCGGCCTGATTGCCGCGCTCGGTGGCTCGATCTTTTTGATTGTCCTGGCCTTCGAGGTGGTGATGGCGAGGATGCTGCTCGAACTCGTGCTCGGACTGGGCCCGATCTTCATCGCGTGCGGGGCATTTGCGCCCACCGGGCGGTTTTTCGAAGCGTGGACCGCGAAGCTTGCCAATTACGCGTTGCTGCAGGTGCTTGTCGCAGCGTTCCTAGGTATGGCGCTCACAGCGTTCTCGGCCGAGCTCACCTCGCTCCATGCGACGAGCAGTTCACCCGGTGCGGACTCGTTAGCCCTGATGCAAGCCATTTCCGCCTCCCTTGACGATGCCGCTCCGGCCGCCGCCGCGATTGGCATGTTTGCGACCGGCTTGTTCCTCGCGATGGTCGGTTGGCAGTTGCCATCTGTTGCGGCCGGCCTGTCTGGCGGCGCAACCCTATCGGGCTTTGGGGCGTTTGCGGCTGGCATGGCGTCGCGAAGTCTCGTCACGGCGCTCGGCCGGGTGCTCGTCCGTAACGGACAAGGACCGCGCTCCGGTGGTGAGATTCGCGACCGGACCGGGTCGGGTGGCGGATCGAGTGGTGGATCGGGCGGCGGCGCAGCGCCGGCTTACCAGCGCGTGGCGCGCGCGAATTTGGGCCAGCAGAACAGTTGAGAGGGAGGTGACGACCATGAACGGACGAAGCAGATGGTTGCGTGCCGTATGCATGTGGGCGGCGTGGTGCGCCGGCGCTCACGCGCAAGGGATCCCAGTCTATGACGCGCAGAACGTGGTGCAGGCCATTGCGACTGTCGGTCAGCTCAAGCAGCAGGTGCAGCAGGAAATCCAGATCTACCAGTCGACGGTCGGTACACGCGGCTTCGGTGCGCTGCTGAGCAATCCAATCGTCGCCAACTCGTTGCCATCGAACTGGCAGGGCGTCTATACCGCCATCCAGAACGGTGGTTACGCGGGCCTGACCGGCAGCGCGCAGGCGTTGCGCTCGGCCAGTCAGATTTACAACTGCGAGGATCAGACCGGAATCGATCGACAGCTGTGCCAGCGCGCGCTCAACAAGCCCTACCAGGATAAGGCGTTTGGCCTGCAGGCATACCAGACCGAGTTGCAGGAGCTGAACCAGATCCAGAGCTTGGCGCAACAGATCAATGCGACGCAGGATCCGAAGGGCGTGGCCGAGTTACAGGCGCGCATTCAGACGGAATCGACAGCGGTCGGCAACGAGATGACGAAGCTGCAACTCTTCCGGATGCTGGCCGAGACCGAGGACGAGCTCGTGGCCGAACAGCGGAGCGAGCTGGTATTGAGCCGAGCGGGCAGGACCAACCGGCCACAGGACCGTATGGCGCCTGCGTCATTCGGAAACTGAGGTGACGCCATGTTCAAGCTGAGCTCACTGACGTTGGCCGGGTGCCTCGCCTGGAGTCTGGCCGCTTGCAGCAGCGGGCCACCGAAACCCGTGTTGCCGGACGGTTTGCATCGCGTGCCGATCAACCGCGTGCCGCCCGTCCCGGACAGGCCAATGGCGGTGCCCACCGCTCCGAACCAGCCGGCATCGTCGGATGCTGGAGACCGATCATGAACGCGTCGCACGATTATGGTCGCGTGCTCGACATCGAGGCGTCGCTGACTGACCTCCAGGAGCGCTCTGAACGACGTGCGTGGTATGTCGCGTATGCGGCGGTCGGTGTCGCGGTGTTTTGTGCCATTGCGCTTGCGGTGATGGTGCCGTTCTATCGCGTGGTCCCCTTGCCGATCGAGGTCGATCGTCTGACGGGCGAATCCCAGGTGATCGACGTGCTCGACGCGCGCCATGTGCACACAAAGGAAATCCAGGACAAGCACTGGGTCGAGAACTATGTGCGAGCCCGCGAGCGCTACGACTGGGGACTGCTGCAGATGGACTATGACAGCGTGCTCGCGATGAGCGATGACGCCGTCGCCCGCGATTATCGCGGTATTTACAGCGGTCCGTCCGCACTGGACCAGCAGTTAGGAGCGGGTATCGAACGGCGCGTCCGGATTCTTTCGATCACGCTGCCACCCGACGAACCGGGCCATGCGGTCGTGCATGTCGAGCGCACGTCGTTCAAGAACGGCGAGGCTCATGCCGAGCCTGCGCAGCGTTTCGTGATCACGCTGGCTTATACCTACCGACCGCCGGTGTTCACGCGCGAGAGCGTGGCGATCGCCAATCCGTTCGGCTTCAAGGTCACCGCCTATAGCCGCGATGCGGAATACACGCCGCCAGCGTCATCAGCAGGAGGCACACCATGAAAGCGCTTCCTTTGGGAGCTGTGCTGGTAAGCATGTTGTTCGCAGGTGCAGTGCAGGCTGTCAATCTTCCCGGATGGAATGAAGACTCGCGTGTCCGCCAGGTGATCTATCGAGCGGATGACGTGGTGCGCGTCGAGGCCCAGCGTGGCTTCGCGACGCACATTGCGTTGGGGCCACACGAGCATATTCAGGTGGTCGCACCCGGAGATCGGGATGGCTGGCAGGTGGTGGCGAGCAAGGGCGATCATGATGTGTACCTGAAGCCGCAGCTCGCCGCGCACGACTCGAATCTCGAAATCCGCACCGATCGTCACAGCTACAGCTTCGATCTGGTCGTGCTTCCGCTCAAGTCGAAGTTCGGCAATGGCCGTGTGATGTATCGCGTGACGTTCGTCTATCTGGACGAGTTGGCCAAGCAAGCACAGGGGAATTCGGATGTCGAACTGGTCGCGAAACGTCTTGCGCAGCCAGCAGCCGTGCGTAACGCACAATATTCGATGCAGGTCATGCCGAACTCCGACGATATCGCACCGACCGCGGCATGGGACGACGGACGCTTTACTTATTTGCGCATTCCGAAAAATCGACGCATGCCGGCGATTTTTCGCGTGGCAGACGACGGCACGGAGAGCGTCGTCGACAAGCACGTCGACGGCGACACGATCGTTGTGCACGAGGTGGCGAAGCGTTTCGTGTTGCGGCTGGCAGGAGAGGTCGTTGGAATCTGGAACGACGCTTACGACATGGACGGCGTACCGCCCCGTGACGGCACGACGGTCAATGGGGTGAAGCGCGTGCTGCGGAGCCATCGTGATGAATGACGATAACCCGCGCAATGCGATCGAGCCCGACAATGCCGCTGACTCGCAGTCTGGACACGACCAGAACGAGGGGGCATCAAGTATTTCCGCAGATCGCGGTATGCCGGAGCTGGGGCAATACCGCGGTGCTCGTCCGCGCGCCTGGTGGCTCACGCCCGTTGGGATCGTATTGGTCGTCGGCGTCGGCGCAGTGTGGACCGTGCACGGTTTCCTCGCGCGGCACGATGCCGAAGCGAAGGCGCGGCGCGATGCGGTGGCTGGCACATCTTCTCAGGGACGCCTGTTCAAGGAGCTGCCCGCGTCGTCGGCCGGTGGCCCAGCTTCGGCGCCGGTACCCGCAAGCCCGATTACCGTCCTTCCCGCGTCCACGGCGGGGGCACTCGCGCCTGCTCGTACCGTACGCGCTGCAGTTCCTCGCAGCTACTACGACGCGCCGTTGCTCGAAACGGTCGGTAGACAGGGTTCAGCGGGTGGTGAGCCCGGCGTGCTGGAGTCGGATGGGGTGACGGACGCAACTTCCTCAGCTGCAGCAGGTGTCACGAGGGCCGCAGGCGCGTTAGCTCCACGGTCGGGGCAAGCTGGCGGCTCACTCGCTCAGGCGCTGACGCCGAGCGCTACACCGCGAGTTCAGGCGGGAACGCTCGGCAATCGAAGTCTGGTGCTCGCGCAAGGCGCCAAGATCGACTGCGTGGGTGACACGGCGTTCGACTCGACGGAGGCTGGCCTGTCGACCTGTACCGTGAGCAAGAACGTGTATTCCGACGATGGCAGCGTCGTGCTGATAGAACGGGGTTCGCAGATCAACAGCCAGTACCGTTCGAACCTGTCCCCGGGCCAGAAGCGGGTGTTCGTGCTGTCGGCCCGCATCAAGACGCCCTACGGCGTCACGGTCGAAATCGACTCGCCGGCGGCCGATGCGCTCGGCCGAATGGGTATTGACGGTTACGTGGACAACCACTGGCGCGAGCGCTTCGGCGCGGCGCTGCTGCTCGGCTCAGTTCAGGACGCAATCGGCTATCTGTCTACACGCGGCGGCAATACCAACGGCTCGGTGGTGTTCCAGAGCACGCAACAGCAGGGTAACGACATGGCCACGCGCGTGCTTGATAGCACGATCAATATTCCGCCGACGCTCACCCAGAACCAGGGTGCGGAGTTCACAATTGTGATTGCCCGCGATCTGGACTTCGGATCGGTGTATGCCCTGCAGCCGGAGGGCATGCGATGACGATTCGCGCACACGGGCAGGATTTGTCACGTGACCCCGAACTGGTTCGGCTACCTGAGGACGCATCGGTTCGCGAACTGATGCGTCCATTTGCGCTGCTGCTCGACAATCCCGACGTGACAGAACTGGTGATCAATCGGCCAAAGCGTGCGTTGACCGAGGACTCGCTCGGCTGGCACGGCCATGATTGCCAGGATCTTGACTTTGATCGGCTGATGTCGTTCGCCGTGGCAGTGGCCACGCTGACCCACCAGGAAATATCGTCTCAGTATCCGGTCCTTTCAGCGCTGCTGCCGAATGACGCGCGTATCCAGATCGTGGTGCCGCCGGTCGTGCCGCAGCGAACGGTGTCGGTCACCATCCGTCGTCCGTCCTCCGACGAAAAGACGCTCGATGCGTGTCGTGACGAGGGGTTGTTCGACGAGACGGTATGGCGCCGGCCGGACAGACTCGATTCAGCGTTGTCGGCATTGCGAGCCGACGATCGCGAGCTTATCGAAACCCTGGACGCGCACGACTGGAGCGCCTTCTTCGATCACGCTGTCAGGGGCCGACTCAATATCGCTGTGGTCGGCAATACAGGGTCTGGGAAGACCAGTTTCATGAAGACATTGTGCCGTTCGATTCCGGCCACCGAGCGGATCGTGACGATCGAGGACGTTCGCGAACTGTTCATCCGGCATATCGAGAACTGCGTACATTTGCAGTACAGCAAGGGGGGGCATGGACACGCACGCGTAACACCCGCAGATCTGATTGCGAGTGCAATGCGCATGCGTCCGGACCGTGTGCTGCTGGCTGAGCTACGCGGCGCCGAAGCCTACGACTTCCTGAAGCTCCTGACGACTGGGCATGCGGGTTCGATTACGAGCTATCACGCCCCCAATGCGGCCGTCGCAATCGAGCGCTTCGCGCTGATGGCGAAGGAACACCCGGAGGCTGTCGCCTGGGACGATGCCGCGCTCAAGAGGCTGCTGTTCCTGACCGTCGATGTTGTTGCGCACATGGAGTCACGCCCGATATTCAATGCGGTGGGTGAACAGATCGGCAGGCGCTGGGGCATGACCGAAGTCTGGTTCGATCCGGTGCGCAAGGCGCGCACCGCCTTCGTGTAGGGGCGAATATGGACCATATCGCTCCCCCTTTGCTTGAGCATATCCGGACGGCAGCCGTGACGGTGGCGGTGCTGGCTTGCCTGATGGGGGGAATCGCTGCGTCGCTCTGGCTCGCGTCGTTCTTCCTGTATGCCAGTCTGCGAATCAATCCGCTGCACGCTGGGCTGTGGGGCTGGCCCGATGCGGCGTTGGCCTGGCGAGATGGGGCGATGCCGAACATCGGTCGCCAGTTGGCGGGGGCGGCGCTCCTAGGCGGGCTCCTGTCCTTTGGCGGTCCGGGATTTGCTTTGCATGCGCTATGGACGGGTGCGAGCCGACGTTGCCTCTATGGCAGCGCGCGCTTTGCGAGCGAGTCGGAAATTCGCCGGGCGGGCCTGCTATGACGACGCGCCCCCACTTGGATGTTCCATCGGCGATAGTCGTTGGCGTCTGGCGTGGTCGCTACCTGCGGTTTGCGGGCCAGCAGTTCGTGCTGCTCGCGGCGCCGGCCCGCTCGGGCAAAGGCGTCGGTGTGGTGATCCCGAATTTGCTCACCTTTCCCGATTCGGTGGTCGCGCTCGACGTCAAACAGGAAAACTATACAGCCACGGCGGGCTTTCGCCGAGCACATGGGCAGGATGTGTACCTGTTCAACCCGTTTGCTGAGGACGGCCGGACGCATCGCTACAACCCGCTGTCGGCGATCTCCGATGGATTGTTCCGGGTGGGCGACATCCTCGCGATCGGCTACGCGTTGTATCCCGCAGGCGGCCACGACGACTTCTGGAAAGACCAGGCGAGAAATCTGTTCCTCGGCATCGTGCTCCTGCTGTGCGAATGGCGCGAGGCTCGCCGAGCCGGCAAGGGAGCGTCGATCCCCGACTTTCCCGTCACGATGGGTGAAGTGCTACGGCAATCGTCGGGCAATGGCATGCCGGTCAAGGCCTACTTGCAACGTGCGCTGGTCCGACACCGTGGACTGCTCTCGGGGCAATGCATCGATGCGTTGAATCGCTTTCTGTCCAACGACGACAAGGTACTGGCGAGCGTGCTGGCGACGTTCAACGCGCCACTCACGATCTGGGCCAATCCGCTCGTCGACGCGGCGACCAGCGCGAACGATTTCGATTTGCGCGACGTGCGCCGTCGTCGCATGTCGATTTATATCGGCATTACACCCGACCATCTGTCCGAAGCGGCTTTGCTCGTCAATCTTGTGTTCTCGCAACTCGTCAACCTGAACACAAAGCAACTGCCTGAAGCCGATCCCACGCTGCAATTCCAGTGTCTTCTGCTGCTCGATGAGATGACCTCGATCGGGAAGATCCAAATCATTGCACGCGCGGTCGCTTATATGGCGGGCTACAACCTGCGCTTGCTATCGATCGTCCAGTCGATCGCGCAACTCGAATCGGTGTACGGGCGGGCTGACGCTCGTACGTTCATTACGAACCATGCAATGCAGATTATCTATGCACCGCGCGAGCAGAAGGACGCGAACGACTATTCGGAAATGCTCGGTACGTTCACCGGCCAGTCGCGCAGTGTGAGCCGCTCCAATGCGCTCTTTGGCCGGGGTGGCTCGAGCGAAAGCGTATCGGAACAGCGCCGACCGTTGCTGTTGCCGCAGGAACTGAAGGAACTGGGGCGTGACAAGGAAATCATCTTGCTCGAAAACACCAAGCCGATCCTGGCCGACAAGATCTGCTACTGGCGCGATCCCGAGTTTGCGTCGCGCGTCCTGACTGCGCCGTCCGTGCCGGCCCTGAACATGGCCTATTTCAGTGCGGTTGTCGAGCGCCGATTGCGCGATCTGCATCCCGCTGAGATCGATCCGGACGGTGCGGGGCTTATCAGTCTGCCGCCCGAATACCTCGAAGTATTACAGGCATGGGATCCACGTGACCTGCCGCCGAACCTAAACGACATCAGTGAGGAGGACGCCGTGGCTTACGTGGAACGGCATTTCACGCTGCTGGGCGTCCCGGCCAGCAAGGTTGTCCAGGCAAGTCGTCACCTGAGCGTGGCCGATCTGGACGTGGCTGAACTCGATTTTGTTGAGTCGGCGCGGCATGCAGCCGCGAGCGGCCCACTCAGTATGGGAGTCCGGCAATGACGACATCTGAAGTGCATGATGCAGACCGTGCGCGTGCTGCACTTGCGGTGATTCCGGCCGACGACTACGAGATATGGGTCGATATGGCGTTCGCGCTCAAGCAGGGCTTCGGCGAAGAAGGTTTTGAAATGTGGGATGCGTGGAGCCGGACGGCCGCCAACTATAACGAGCGTGCGGCTCGGACCACGTGGCGCTCGGTTAGCGCATCGGGTGGCAAGACGCTTGCCACGTTGTTCTGGCAGGCGCGCCAGCATGGCTTTGACCTGAAGCGAACGCATTATCCCGACCGTGTGACAGCCATACTCGCAGCCTCGCCCGAGGTGCTGGCGCAGCGCGCAAAGCAGGAGGAGCAGCGAGAGGCGCGTCATGCAGTAGTAGCTCGCGAGGCAGCATCAATCTGGGCGTGGGCGAGACCAGTCGGTCCGGAGCATCCCTACCTTGTGCGCAAGCATCTTGATCCGACCGTCACGCTGCGTGAGCTGGATGCGCTTGAACTGCGTGCGCTGCTTGGCTATACGCCGGCCAGCGAGGAGGAACCGCTGACGGGGCGCGTGCTGATCCTGCCAGTCTGGAACGGGCCCATCTCGACACTGGAGCTGATCGACGAGCACGGGCGGAAATCGTCGCTGGCCGGCGGTATGAAAAAGGGTGGCTACTGGATGACGGCGCCGACGCTCGTTCTCGGACACGAATCGTCGCAGATTCTGATCGCAGAGGGCATGGCGACGGCATTGTCCGCGTCACGTGCGACGGACTGGTTCGCAGTGGCGGCGTTGTCGAGCGGGAACCTGAGGCTGGTGGCGCAGAGCCTGCGTGAAAGATTTCCCGATGCGAACCTGATCGTGCTGGGTGAAGTAGGCCGCGGTGAGACGCAGGCGCGACAGGCCGCGGCGGCAGCGCAGGCGCGTGTGGTCTGGCCGAAGTTTGCTCCTGAGGCGCGCATCGACGGCAACGTGCCGAACGACTTCAGCGACATGGCGGTGTTGTCGGGTTTTGATGCCGTCGACGCATACCTGCACGCCGCGGTCCGTTTTGTTGAGAAGGCGCATGGTCAACCGGATATCTCCACCGTATCCGGTACGACAGTGTTTGAGGTGGACCAGCATGAGGAGGGCGAAAAGATGGGCAACGTCAAGGAAAAGCTATTAACCGACGACGAAGGGACGCCGCGTCGCCGGTCCTCGAAGCGCAGTACGCCAAAACAGGCTGCACCAGATATGCCGGCCGCGGATGGCGCGTCCGGTTCGGCGCCACCATCGGCGGATCCTTCTGCTGCTGTATCGCCGGCTGTTGCCCCTCCGGTTGCCGATCCTCCGAGGTTTGCATCGTCGCGACCGCCGGTAGGCGAACCGCTGTTCGAGGTGGGCGACGTTCCGAACGAGGTCAGGGCGTTGGCTGAACACCGGTTCGGTTCGCCGCTCAGGATGGCCACGCCGCGCGAGAACGGCGGCCTCTATCGCGGCGAGGTATTCAACACGGAACACTATCTGGTGCAGGAGGTCGCGACGCGTAGTGTCGTGTTCCACCGCAAGGATCAGATGACGTTTGTGTCCGAGCGTCTGAAATGGATGGACGAACACGCGCGGCTGAACGGGGCCGAGTTACAGGTAGGTTACGATGGTGCCCAGCCGAAGGTCTATCCATGGGACCGCGCCCGCGACCTGCTCGAACGCATGGTCGGCTCGCTGAAGAAATCCGCCCGCGAGCTGAATTACAGCCCCAATCTGGAGGGGATGCTCGATCAGTTGCAGGCGAGATCCTGGGCACGCATTCGGGAGGCGCGGGCCGCCGCGCTCGAAAAGTCGCGGGAACAGGAGGCGTCTCGCGAAACTGGGTCGAGGCCCGACCGATAAGGCTCGTCAGCATAGCGCGCACGTGCAATGCCGATCTTGAAAATGCGAGGTGGTGACATGGCCCAGAGAATTGCCGCCGATGAAGCCGATCCAGTTATCAACATGATTGAACAGGATTTAACGGGCGACAGTGTAGGTCCAGCTGCGGTGGACGAACGTCATGAGAGGCTGAATCTGGCCGCGAAAGAAGCAGTATCGGCTCGACGCCGACGGGACTTCGACGCTGCCCTGGCTAGATTGCGAGAGAAGGCGATCCGCGATGATGCCACCGTCGCCCAGCATGCCGAGACTCTGTCGCCGAACGGGATACCGGACGAGACGAATCGAGTCAGTGCGCCGCTCGACCAACCGCCTGAACGAGTACGCAAGCGCTACCTGCGGACCGGCAACCAGTATTTCCTGAAGGACGCGCCGTATCAGCTGGCATTTGAAGATCTGGGGCCGTATCTCGTTACCGAGCACAACCGCCCGGACGTAGTGGAGTCCATGATCGACATGGCGCATGCGAAGTCGTGGCGGCGCATTCGAGTGTCGGGGCACGAGGTGTTTCGCGGCGAGGCGTGGCTGCAAGGCACGCTGCTTGGAATCGAGGTGAGCGGCTACGAGCCAAAAGCGGCTGATCTGGCGCGTCTGGCGGATGCGCGGCAGGCGCGGCTGGACAATCGCATTGAGGTAGCGGCGCACGCCGGATCACCGCCTGTTGCGGACGCACCGGGTCGCCTAGATGATCGAACGATGGTTTCATCCGCGCCTCGCGTCGACGCAAGGATGGCCGTCAACCCATCTCCTTCATTTGCACCACGCCGTCCGGCCCCTTCTGAATCGGCTATTCCCGAGGGAAACCAGAACGCTGCACACGACGAGATCGATGGTCCACGGCGCTACGTCGGGGAACTGCGTGAGCATGGTGGCGCACCATACCAACACAATCCGGCGCGCAGCGGCTCGTATTACGTCGTGTTTCGCGACGAGACTGGAATCGATCAGGTGGTGTGGGGTGTCGATCTCGAGCGCGGGGTGCGTGAAGCGAATGCTCAAATCGGGCAGCAGGTGATGCTCGAGAATCTCGGCAAACGCCTCGTCACGGTTCGAGTGCCGATTTTGAATGACGAAGGACGGGTGATTGGCGAAGACGAGAAAGACGTTTACCGCAATACGTGGCAGGTGGAAGTCGCGCAGCGGGGGCGTGATGTTTCTGTCGCGCGGCAATCAGAAAATCCGCCGGGCGAAGAAGCCCGATCTGCGGATTCACACGTTGCCCCGGTTGGGGAGCCAGAGCCTCAAGGACGTTATGGCGCGCTCGATTCAGAAAATGAACGGGAGCTTCATCTGGCCGTGCTGACGGCAGCTATGCGCGAGCAGGGTTTTAGCCAGCGGTCCATTGCTCTGGTACAGAAGCGTGCGGAGCGCATGTTGGTCGCGTTCCAGCGCGAGGGCATCCCGGTACCGACGCCGAAGGTGTTTGATCCGAACGCGCCATCGGACCGGAATCGTCGCAAGCATCGGACCTCCGAACGCACGCCTACCCGAGAGATCGAGCGAATGCCTGGCGAACCGTCACCGCCATCACCATCTCGCTGAGGTGAATCGTGGTCGGCCGCGAGCGTCTGTGCGTCGAGCTCGGTGCACTCAGGTCACACTGGGAAGACTGGTGTGCGCGCCGCGGTTTGACCGCAGGCGAGGGCGTGCGCCAGCTGGTTGCAACCGCTATCCGTGAAGATGCGGCCGGGGAACCTGGCACGACCACGTGTGGCTTACCTCGGCCGGTGGTCGGGGAGCCGCGCACGCGTATCGAAATCCGGCTGACTATTGCAGAACGGAGTGCTGTCGAACGACATGCGATGGCAATGGGCCTGCGCGGTAATCGCTGGATCGTGTCACTAATTCGTGCGCAATTGACCCGAGAGCCGCAGTTGGGCGAGCCCGAATTGCATGCCCTATCCGTATCAAATCGGCAGCTTGCCGAGATCGGCCGTCTGTTGGGCCAACTTGCACGGGCCGACGAGGCAGAGCCGGCCCGTCGGGAGTTGAGGTCCGAATGGGTAGGGTTGCGAAGGCGCGTTGATGAACACCTGCGTACGGCGGCTGTCATCATTCGCGCGAATCTTGACCGATGGAGCCGCTGACATGCCATATCCGAGGATCTACATCGATGCGATGCTCGTGAACTGGGGTGACCGCCTGTTTCAGGAGCCACTACGACATGCGCGTGCCGCGCGGCTCTCACATGTGGATATTCGCAACGCCGCCGCCCTCATGCGCGCTCGGGTCGCCCGCACGCTCAGGCGTACCCCGGAGGTGATGGTCAAGATCACCAACAAGGCGGGGAGTGCGCAAGGCATGGGAGCAGTACGTCAGCATTTGCGCTATATCTCCCGTAACGGCCGGATCGAACTGGAAGATCAGAACGGCAACCGTATTGAAGGCAAGGATGCGCTGAGCGATCTCGTAAAGACATGGCAACTGGGCGGCTGGGGCATCCCGGAGGCCAGTACGCGGCGTGAAACTTTCAACATCCTGCTGTCGATGCCGCCCGGAACGGATCGAAAAGCCGTGCGTGATGCGGCGCGCGATTTCGCGGCACTTGAGTTCGGCGACGGGCGTGCGTACGTTTTCGCTGCACACGACGACGAAGCGCATCCGCATGTTCATCTGAGTGTCCAGGTACGTGGCCCTAACGGGCGCGGCCTGAATCCGCGCCACATGGACCTGCAGCGATGGCGCGAGCGTTTTGCGGAGCAACTGCGGGAGTATGGCGTCGAGGCAAATGCGACGCCTCGGCGTGCTCGCGGCATAACGCAACGCTATCCGAAGCAGGCTGTCGTTCATATGGTCGCACGCGGCGAAACGCCGAGGTACTGGAAACCGCTGCCGACCGATGCTCAGCGCGACGCACGATGGGTCGCACAGGGCGGTATATTCACCGCGTGGCGGGAGATGGCCTACGCGATGGCAAGATCGCGCGTTCGCGAGGATCGCTTGATGGCCGTTGAAATGGCGTACTTCGTGGGGGCCATGCCGGTGCAACAAGAGCGGCCAGTGGTAGCGCGCAATCCGGATAATGGACGTGAGCAGCCGACCTGGCGGGGACCGGACTCAGATCGTTTAGACGACGCGACTCGGGATGTGGAGCGTTGATGTCCGATGCGTGGCGTCTTTTGTTCAACATGGTCGCGGTCTTCTGGAGTCGTGGAACCAAGGGATGATCCGTTGAACCTATTCTGACGGTGATTCGACCGGTTGTGAGGATATTGCTCATGGTCAGGTGCATCGGACACTGCTGTCCTGAGGCGCTCTATTTATTCACGATCAGCGAACCATACCGGTCCGGCCTTGAATGTCGCAAAGAGCAGAAACAGCACCGCGATCGCGAGAAGCGGTACGCCGTAGAGTGCCACTGGGAAAAACAACATGAACTGCAGCACTGATCCGCAGAAGCCGTGTAACGCGCCCGTACCCCGAACGTTTTCGTAGATCAACCGGATCACTGCCGCAAGCCCCATTGCCATGAGTACGAGGCCGCTCCACGTCGGTTCATGACGCAGCAGGGCGGCGCCCCATCCGAAATATCCCCACCACACGAGATTGATGCCGATCGCAGCGAGCCAAAAACCACGTGCCGTGAAAAAACTGTAGCCGTACTGGCGTCGAGCGTGATGGCCGAAGAGCTGAATGATCTTCGCAGTCGCAATGATTGTGCCAAATGCGATCGCAAGTTTAAGAAATGCCACGGAATGTTCCTCCAGAGCTGGGTCCGGTGGTGCCTCGTTGGTCGACATGAGGGTGCAGCAAAATGCGACGTGCTGGCTGCCGCTCCTTCAAATATAGACGTCCGTTCCGTGAACGCAACAATCTCGTTATACAGAATATTGATAATTTGCGTTCATGGTGATGACATTCAAAATTTCCGAGTGCCTGGTGCTGCGTGCTCATGCTGCAGGTGCTGAATTCGAAAGTGACGTGGTTGGTGGAAAGAGAATGTCTTGTCGCGGTAAAGTTCAATGGTGCCCAAAACCGGCGCAAGCCTATCCTGCCATCACTTGTTCTTATCTCTTCAAATGCGCTGTTCGAAAATCCCATGAGCGCAGTGGACCGTGGCTGCACGGATAGGCGAGCTACCGCTGCAAAAAGGCCCACCGGGCAACGCGAGAAAACCGCATGTTTCGCGCGGCAAGGTGAACCCATGTACGACAGAAAACGTGCGGACCGCGTGAGCGCACCTGTCTCTGTTTCCGCAAATAGCGGGATCCAGAAAAGCGCGAAGGTCACAGGGCCGCCGCGACATTCGAGAGAGGATCTATCCTGCGTCGCGCAGAAAGCGGTTGCGTTGGTGCGGCAGGGTGCGAGCACGAACGCGGATTAAACAAGTCGACTACCACGGAGCCGCGCAAGAAAACCGAGGTGATCACGCAGACTGCAAAAGGTCCCGCGATCATCCGCGCATCATCGCGGGACATGGATTGCAAACGCGGTTGGTTGTCAACGGACCGCGGTTGCGGGCTCAGTTGGAAAAGCGTGATCGCCCCGCGTTTTCGTGCGCAATACAGGCGACGTTGGCTGCCCGCGACAACGTAAAAAAATTTTGGATTCCAGACAATTCTCCCGTGCTCCATCGCGGTCCAATGTCCCGAATTCCGCCCGTTTTCAGGCATTGACGGCCATGATTCTGCTCTGCAAGATGGCATCAAGGCAGTGTGTTGAGGCGGATCATGCCGGCCGTGAAGAGCTTTACTCAAGCCCAATGGGATGCTGCGGCCCGGCGTCTGGACGCGCTGCCAGAAAAACCCGCGCATGAGCATCGCGTCAACGTCCGCGATGCGGTGAAGTCGATGCGATCGCAAATCACAGGGGCGCAAAGCAAAGGCTACACGCTGGACGAGATCGTCGCGCAGTTGGCTCAGGACGGTGTGGAGATCAGCGCGAGCACGTTACGGTATGCGATGCAACGTGCGGCGAAGGAGGGCGCAGCCAATGTCGCGGGAAAGCGCATCGAGACGACTTCGCCCACGCCACCGCGCGCACCGTCGCCTCGCGGCAGAAAGGCCGGTGTGTCAAGCCGCTCGCGCATGGACGGGGCCACCAATGAATCGAGTCAGGATGGGGGAAGGGCAGTCAACAAGCCGGGGGCAATGGTGATTCGGGATGCGTTTTCGTTCGAGATCACGCCCGATACCGACAACCTGTAGAGGACTCACATGGCGACGACTTACCCCATTTATCTGGTGGGTGGCAGCAAGGGCGGCGTGGGCAAAAGCTTTGTTTCGCTCGCGCTGGCCGATTACATGCAGCGGCAGGACATGCCCGTCACGCTGGTGGAAACCGATACGTCCAATCCCGATGTGATGAAGTCCGTTCAGGACGAGATCCATTGCATCGCCTATGACCTGGACGAAGCAGACGGGTGGATCGGTCTAGTCAACGCTTGCGACGAGCGCCGGGACGCAGCGATCATCGTGAACACGGCGGCGCGCAGTCAGACGGGCGTCGCTCGCTTCGGCTCGACGCTTGCCAGTACGCTGGGCGAGTTGCGGCGCCAACTGGTCGTGCTGTGGGTGATCAACCGGCAGCGCGATAGTCTGGAACTACTGCATGCTTTTAGCCGGACCTTTCCCGACGCGGTGACGCACGTCGTGAGAAACGGCTATTTCGGCACGCCCGACAAGTTCACGCTGTATCACGCGTCGCAGCTGCGCAAGACCATCGAGGCAAGAGGGCGCTCGCTCGACTTTCCTGATCTCGCGGATCGCGTGGCGGACGAACTGCGCAGCCGACGGATGTCGATCCGCCAGGCGGCGGAATCGATGCATATCGGTGAGCGGGCGGAACTGCTGCGCTGGCGTGCGGCGTGCGATGCGATGTTCTCGCGGATGATCAGCGCCGACGGGGCCGCACATGAGTAAGCGGGCGCAGCCCGTCGACCGGCTCGTCGGCCTGTTTCACGAAATATCCGGCGATGTGCCTGACGAGGCCAGTCTTGCGCGAATGCGTCGGGTGTCGACTGTCCTGAACCTGAAAGACAATGATGCGCTATGGTCGGTCATCGCCACCCTCGAATACTACGCGCGCCTGTATGAAGCGATGCCGGAACGCATACGGTGGGCGAGTGAGGGCAGCCTCGAAACCGCGCGCCGGGAAGTCGGCGGGGCGACGGAAGCGCTGATAGAGCAGCATCGGGACGCGCTCGCACGATGCAAGGCGACCATCCAGTTGGCCGAAACCATGCTCCACGAGCACGAGGCACGATATCAAGCGACGCTCGCCGCGCTAAATGAGGCCGCCCTGACGGCGTTGTTGGCGCGGCTGTCAAATCAGGTCGCGCGCACGGCGGGCAACCGGATGGTTGGCTCGATGGCGGTCGCGGCACGCACGCAGCGCGAGCGACTCGATAGCACGATCCGCGCGTTCGAACAGGCGGTTGAGGCCGCGACGGCGCGTGTCGAGGCGATGGCGTCGCGAGTGGAAAAGGACTTCGCGCGCTCGATGCGTCGTTGGTTGCTGGTGGGCGGCGCGGTCCTTGGACTGATGCTGCTGGCGGCGGTGGTGGCAACGGGGGCAGTGGGCTGGCGGGTGGGGTCGCGTCTGGCGGAGGGGACGACATCGCACACTTCCGGCTGGCAGACGGCAACCCTTGCGAGGGGATGCCGTCTGCCTCGCCCCGCGACCGGGGCGAGTTGCGACGTTTACGCCGCACGCTAGTCAGCGTGCGGGGCGTTCACACTGCCCGTTGTCGGGAACGGCCACGGGCGCTGTTCGCTGCCGGTGGCAGGCGACGGTTGCGCAGGACGGGGCGTGTTGTTGATGTGTTCGCCGTCGCTGCTGGCTGCCGGTTCTGCGTCGGCATTCGCGTCGTCCTGCGCCTCGTCTTTGTTGGCTTCGTCCTCATCCTGGTCGTCGCGAATCGTCCATGAAGGGATGGCCGGAATATCGCGATTGGTGAGGATTTCCGGGAGCCATGTGACTTTTGCGAGCCGCAGTTCGGCGGCGGCTGCGGCGTCAGCTTTCTTCATTTTGGCGAGGTCGCCGGCGACCTTCGGGGACACGGCGGCGGAGACGACTTCGGCGATGCGCGCCTTGCTGACATGATCGAAATACGCGGCCCGGGTCGGCGTCCAGTACCGGGTCATGTCAAGGTTCAGCGCGCTCGCGAGTGCGTTGATCGCATGGGGCGCGTCTTCGCCTGTGATGCCGTCGAGCAGGGTGCCGGTGCAGAACGCGAGCAGGTCGAGCAGCGTTGTGCCAGGGTCCTGCTGGATTAGCCACGGCAGCAGGTCGGCCTGTTTCGCGGGAAGTTCGGCCATCCACCGCGCGCGCTGCGCTTCGATGGTGTTCCACGCGGGGCTGGCGGGCAGGTCGTCTGCCGCGCGCAGCAGGTTGTCTTGGTTGTTTTTGCCGGACAAGGCCAGACAGTCGCGCGCGGAGGTGTGCGGATCGTGCTCGGGCAGCGCCTGCGGGATCAGGCGTTGCAGCAGGGCGGCGAGCGCGACGACGGGCTGCGCGATCAGTTCCGCATGGAGGGCAGCCGCCCGGTGCGCGGTGAGTCGCTGGCAGAGGGCCGCACTGTGGACCGGCTTGGCCCTGGGTGCGGGCGCGCCCTCCGTATCGGCTGCTTCGGCTTCCGGGGTGCCGGTCACGGTTGCGCCCGCCGCGTCGAGCGCCGCGCTGTTCTCGCGCCGCACAAGGCCGCGCTCGATCAGCAATTCGCCCTGCGGGCCGACAATCACGAATGCGCCAGCCTCGGCCATCTGTTGCACATCCCACATCACGGCGCAGCTTTCGAGCGCGATGATCGCAGCATTGATCCGCCCGATTTCCGCATCGAGCCGGTCGGCTTCCTCGTCGGCGTTCTCGTCGTCCTCCGACAGCGCGTCGAACTTCGCTGCTAGGTCGTCCTGTTGGGCGGTGAGGGCGTCCATCTCGCGCTGCTCGTCCACGGAGCAGGGGCGCTGTATGGGGCGTAGTCTGCCGTAGCGATTGAGTTCCAGCACGTCGCGCTCGACCCTGGTCTCGGTCCATGCCCAACCCTCGGCGCGAAGTTCTTCGGCGGCGGCGTCGAGCTTCTGCGCAACGAGGCGTTGCAGTAGTTCGGCGTCGGCAATGTAGCCCGCGTTCTCGTCGTCGCTGAAGAGGTCTTTGCGCACGTGGCCGCCAGCCGCCTCGTAGGCGGCGAGACCGACGAAGCGCAAGAGACGGCTGCGACTCGCGTCGGTCTCGTTGCGCGTGATCGCCTGCCGGAGGTAGTGGGGCTGGCGCTGCCATTCATTCGCATCGAACCAGATATGCTCCTGCGTTTCGTGGTCGTCGGCGAGCGCGAGCGCGGCAAGCTGGTCGAGCGTGATCGCGTCCTCGCGCAGCAGAGCAAGCAATCGGGGTGAGACATTTGCGAGCTTCATGCGCCGTTTGACCGTAATCGGCGAGGCGGAAAAGAGCGCGGCGATGTAATCGACGCTGCGGCCTTCCTCGGCCAGCATCCGGTAGGCGCGCAGCACATCGAACGGGTCGAGCCCTTCGCGCTCGCTGTTCTCGATCAGTGAAATGGCGAGCGCCTCGCCCTCGCTGACGATCCGCACGGGCACCGGATAGTCGGCGGCGATGTGCTTCCGTTCGAACAGCAGGTCAAGCGCGGCCCGTCGGCGCTGGCCCGCGCAGACACCGTATTTGCGCTGCCTGCCGCGCGATCCCTTCAACGGGTGGATGACGAGATTCTGCAGCAACCCTTTCGCCCGAATGCTGACGGCAAGCGAACCGATGTCCGTCATCGGCTTCGTGCGCGCGTTCAACGGCGAGCGGCACAGGGACGAATACGGCACGGTCACGACCGGCTGCTCGTCTCCGAAGGTCGTTTCAAGTATCGTGGTGCATTCGTCGGTGCCGGTTGCTGCGGCGACCGTTTCAATGTCTTGAGCTTGCATGACTGACTCCTGAACAGGAAAGCGTGCCGGGCCGTTCTGAGGCGCGTTCCGCCGGGACTACGACCCGGTGAGGAATCCTGACGGAACAAGTTGGAAGCCGGGGCAACGCGGCGACCATGCAGGCGCTGCCCCGAAGGTCGCTATCCTTTCATCTGGAGCATTGCGTCCGCGAGCATCCACAGTGCGCGGTTAAGCTTCACGTTCTGGTCGATGCCGGTGATAGGACGGGTGGACATCGCGCGGCCCGTGCGTGAGCGTCCATGCAGGCCGCCTTTGGTGAGGTTTTCCTGCACTCGGTTAAAGACGGTCCAAAGATCATCGCGGCGATCCTCGAAGCGGCGCGGGGCGAGTAGCTGGCTTTCGGCAACGGGGGCCGGTGCCTCGGCATCGGTCGGGTCATAGCGCAGCGCGAGCGCGGAGCGGGCGAAGGCGTGCTGCTCGTCGCGGTCGAGTGTGGCGGCGCACATGCCGTCCTTCTGCTCGCGGATCAGGTCGAAGCCGTCGAGCACATCGAATGCGCCGTTGATAACGTTCTGGACGATGTTGCCCTTGTGCGGCACGCGAATATCGGCAACGTTCTCGCCCGCAACCATGCCGTTCTGGCAGACGAAGCGCAGCACGCCCGCGAGCATCTGGTACGCGCTCGAGCCGTCGTGCGAGTTCAAAAGCACGATTTCGTTGGCTTCGTCGCCGGGAATCTGCTCGACATGGCGAAGCCGCAGCATATGCTTGGTGAATTCACGCTTGCCCTGATCGCGCACGCGGGTCTGGCAGACCATGAACGGCTGGAAACCTTCGTTGCGCAAGCCGCGCAGCACGTCGATGGTCGGAATGTAGGTGTAGCGTTCAGAGCGGCTTTCGTGCTTGCCATCCGCGAAGATGGACGGGGCAACGCGGCGAATCTGGTCGTCCGACAGGGGCGAGTCGGCGCGCAGCATCGGGGAGCCATAACGGAAAGAGGAAGCGAGTTGCATGGAAGTTCTCCACAGTCAAGGTTGAGGACCTGAACCGGGCGGGGATGTGTGCCTTGCCGTTGCGGCTGGACACCTCCCGGTGGAACTCGGGGTTGGCGTTGCTGCCGCCAGGTTCCCGGGTTCCCGCCCGTGCGACTCGAGGAGCCGAGAGCGTGCAGGCGTCAAGGAAAATGGCGAGGGAGGGGTGCGGGCAACACGGTCCCTCGCCCCTTGATGCCTGCACGCTATCGGCTACGGTCGCGGGTGAAGGGCGGGAACCTGGGAGCCGGGTGCATGCCATGCTCCGGGTTGACCGGGCGAAGAAACCGCGCCGTCGGCGCGGCTGCGTGGCCGTAGGGCCACGCCTGGATAGGAGGGGGCGGGGTTGACTGCCGCGCCAGGGATTGAAGCCCGTCAGGGGCGAGACGCGGGACGCGGCTCGACGCGCAAGCGCGAAAGCCCGGTCACGGCGCGTGAGCGGCGGGAGGCGCCCGGACGACTCGGCCGGCGCAGGGTTTAACTGCCAACGGCGCAGATCGCAGGCGCGAAAGGCGGGAAACCCGCATTCATGACAGGTCCATCCGTCTGTATGGACGGAGCACCGATGGCGGATTCTGTCGAGAGACGGTCCATCGGCGGATCGCGGGCAACGGTTGTCAACAGTTCACACCTGCGCGCACCGCCGTGCCAGTTCAATGCGAGATACATAAGCTGGCGGCGGTCAGACGGGGAACCTGTTGGGGCGTTGGAGAGTGCCTGTCTCGCTGATCCGCTTCCCGCGATGAATGCGATCTGGGACTGCACAAATCCAGCGCGCCACCCGGTTTTGGCTCTGAATTTCACATCCCTTTGCGGGCTGGTTTGCGTGGGCCGCATATTGTGCTGTCTGCTATGGGCTCTCACCCTGTCTGGGCTTGCGAATCGCCGCACGTTCCCTTCGCCGTGCATCATCATATTGCCGTTTCCGTTGCTCGCACGGGGAGCGCGATGAGATAACATGCCTGCACCTGACAGCAAATCATTCAGAACGATGGGAAAGGGAATCAGGATGCGGTCGGCGCTCGACCCCCGGGGTAAGGCCTGGACGGTCGAGGCGTTGCAGACACTCCATGACGCTCAGCGGGAGGTACCGGACCTTGTCTGCGATCATGCGCCGTGCGGATGCGCGGTGCGTTTCGTACATCGCTACCAGCAGAACCACTCCAACCGGATCGAGCCAATCGATGTGCCCGCCTACATCGGCCTGACCAGTGATTCCGAGCATGTCGCCGGATGCCGCTATGACGCACCGGGACGGTTGACGGCAATCGTTGCACAGTCGGATCCGGATTTCGTGAAGGCACTCGACACCGGTAAACGCGAACTGCGGCTGCTCGTGCTGCACAATGGCCTACGCGGCAAGGGGCTTTCCGGCACGACGCCAGTCCGTCCCGGCATCGGTACCGGGACGCCGGGCGGCAATGCCACCATCGACGTTGTCCAGTCGGAGAAGAAGCTCTCGGGTTACGTCCGAACGACGGCCGACCTCGTCGCCCTTCGCGCGTTATGCGAATCGGATACGTTTCTGGCATCGGAACTGGTTCTGCGTTTCGGTACGCGACGCATCGCATGGAAAGTCTTCTTTTTCGAGCGTGAGCGGTACGACGAAGCGTGGGAGCTGGTGAGGCAGGGCGGGACGAACGCCTTCCCGATCGTGCTGGCGGCGACCGTGCGTTCGTACTACGTCCCGTCACCGGGAGACAAGTTCAAGAATGCCTTTCTGAACTGCCATCCGCTTTACCGGAAAACGGGCGATCCTGACCGCGTGGAAACGTTTGAAGTCAGCGTGGCCCACGAGGACGCGACCTGGCTTTCGGGCTTTCCGGCGGGTGCCGACGTTGTTATGTTTGGTCTCTGGCGGGTGCAGGACAAGGTGGAAAAGCAGGGCAAGGACCCGCGAAACCCATCCAGGGCCGTCACGTATGTGACGTACAAGTTGATGCTTGAGCCGAAATTCCGGCGCCAGGTGATACGGATCGAAGAGTAGCAACCATAGTCGCGCATCGTCATGGCATCGACTGAAGGCGGTGTCCCCGCGTTGCCTACGCGTCGCAAGGGCCGGGGTGAGGTGGGTTCCTGCCGCTTCCCGGTGCGTAAATGGACGTGTGATGTGACAAGACGCACCATTGTCAGGATAGAAAGAATATGCCGATCGCTCACGTTGGATCCACATGGAAGAAATGGGACTTGCACGTGCACACGCCCGAGTCCTTCTATCACAACTACCCGGGAACCCATGAAGAGGCCTGGGAGGCGTTTTTGTCGGATATCGAGCAGCTCCCGGAGGAATTCAAGGTCATCGGAATCAACGACTATGTGCTCGTCGATGGTTACGAGAAAGCCCTGAAGGCGAAGCGCGAGCAGAACAGGTTGAAGAATATCGACCTGATCCTGCCGGTGGTCGAATTGCGCCTCGACAAGTTCGGTGGTGTGGTTCAGGGTGGCAAGCACGGCAATGCGCCGTCGAGCTGGAGCAGGATCAATATCCACGTGATTTTTGATCAGGTCGATCCGGACTTTATTCGCCAGCAGTTCATTTCGGCGATTGCGCCGAGCTACCGCCTGCTTCCGGGATCGACTGGCGAAGGCAAGTGGAACTCGGTGATCTCGCGCCAGAGTATCGAGGCACTCGGCGCGGCGATTATCGAGTCGGTTCCCGCGGACAAGCGCGATGCCTACGGAACGCAGCTGATCGAGGGCTTTAACAACCTCAATGTGAGCGCCGATGGTCTGCGCAAGGCGCTCGAAAACGAAGCCCTGAAAGGAAAGTTCGTCGTCGCTGTCGGCAAGACGGAGTGGGAGAACCTCAAGTGGGACGACCATTCGATCGCAGAAAAAAAGACCCTTATCAACGAGGCCGACCTCGTTTTCACTGCGGCGGAAACCCCCGATGACCATGCCAAGGCCAAGGCGAAATTGCGCGTGACGGGGGTCAACGCCAATCTGCTCGATTGCTCGGATGCTCACTGGTTGAGCACGTCCACGGACAAGGATCGGATTGGCAACTGCTTCACCTGGATCAAGGCCGATTGCACGTTCAAAGGCCTTCTGCAGGCGATCGAAGAGTTCGATGACCGCGTCTACGTCGGCGATAACCCGCCCAAGCGCCAGCACGTTGAGCTCAACCGGACGAAATTTATCCGCGCCGTCAGGGTGGCAAGGAAGGAGGGCTCGAAGCTCGCTGACACGTGGTTCGATGCCGGGTTACCGCTGAATCCGGACCTGGTCGCAATCATCGGCAACAAGGGCAGCGGCAAGAGTGCGCTTGCCGACATCATTGCGCTCGCAGGCAATACACGAAATTACCGCAGTTTCTCCTTCCTGAACGACGTTCGTTTCCGGGAGCCACGCGCGAAGCTCGCGCAGCACTTCACCGGGACCCTGACGTGGCGCGACGGCTCGGAAACCTCCCGGGATCTGGATAAGGATCCGGAATCCAGCAGTGTCGAGCGCGTCAAGTACCTGCCGCAGAGCTATCTTGAGACGCTTTGCAATGAGCTGGGCGCGGGCGGTTCGGCAACTTTCGATGCGGAGCTGCGGAAGATCATCTATTCCCACGTGCCGCCGGAGGACCAGCTGGGCCAGCCGTCGATGGACGCCCTGCTCGATTTCAAGGTGGCCGAGATCAACAAGGCCATAGAGGCCGTACGGGGACGGGTGTCCGCGCTCAACGTTGAGATCATCAATGCGGAAAGCAGGCTTTCCCCGGAATTCAGAAAGGGCCTGGTTGAGCAGCTTGCAGCCAGAAAAGCCGAGCTCGCCGCGCTGGAAGAAGCCAGGCCGAAGCAGGTCGACGACCCGAACGCGTCACCCGAAGCGCTGGAGGAATCGAAGCAGGCAGCGGCCGGAATCGACGGGCTTGAGCAACAGCTCGAGGCAATCGGAAGGGAAGAAGCGGCACTGCGCGAGGCGAAGGCCGCCGCTGCCAAAAAGCAGGCGCTCGCGCGTCGGATTGCCCAGGCTCTGGTCAACCAGAAGAAGCAGAACGATACGTTCGAAGGCGAGTTGAAAGCGCTTCTGGCCGAGCTCGGCGCTGACATCCCGCTCAGCTCGTTGTTCGAGGTGAGGATCGACACCCGGCCTGCGGATAACGTTGTCAGGGCGATGCAGGCCGAGACCGAATTGATCGACGGAAAGCTTCAAGGCACAGAGCCGGATGGCATTCTGAAGCGGCGCGAGGCACTTTCCGCTTCCGTAGCCGAAGCCAAGAGCAGGCTCGGCGAGCGCCAGCGACTCTTTGTGCTGTACAAGGAGGAGCTGGCCAGATGGGACAAGTCGAAAGCTGAAATTGTGGGGCCGGCCGAAAAGCAGGGCACCATTACCTGGTTGCAAGCGGCGATTGATTCGCTGGAAGGGGTGCCCGCGCAGGTCAAGACGCTGAGGGAGCAGCGCGCCCAGCTTTCAAGAGAGATTCATGGGCTGATTCGCGGCATGGTTGCCGAATTCCAGCGGCTCTACCTGCCCGTTCAGGCGTTTGTGCAGTCGGCGGACCAGATGGATATGAACCTTCCGCTCGAATTTCACGTTCGCATCGAGGAGGCTGAATTCCAGGAGCAGTTCCTGGGCAAGCTGAATCGCCAGGTCAGAGGCACGTTCTCGGGCGTCGACGAAAGCAACCAGCTCGTGCGGCGCATGCTGCAGGAGGCCAGCTTCGCGGAGCCGGACAACGCCATAGCGTTCGCCGAGCAGATCGATCGCGCCTTGCATTCAGACCAGCGGGAGGGGCAGGACGAGCGCGAGACTCGACTGGCCGATCAGCTGCGCAGAGGCACCGCAGCGAACGAGATGCTCGACTACATCTTTGGCCTCGAATACCTCAGGCCGCGCTACTCGTTGACCTATGGCGGGCAGGACATTGGGCTGTTGTCACCGGGAGAGCGCGGGCTGCTGTTGCTGGTGTTCTATCTCCTGGTCGACAAGGACGACATCCCGATCGTGATTGACCAGCCGGAAGAGAATCTTGACAACCAGACCATCTACAGAATCCTGGTCAAGTGCATCAAGAAGGCAAAGGAACGGCGCCAGGTCATCATGGTTACGCATAACCCGAACCTGGCCGTTGTATGTGATGCGGAGCAGATCATCTATGCGTTCCGGAATGGCGAGGGCGTCCGGTTTGAGTACGAGGCGGGCTCGATCGAGCAGCCTGAAATCAAGAACAGGGTGGTGCAGATTCTCGAAGGCACCGAGCCGGCATTCCGGAACAGGCAGTCGAAATATCGACTGGTTTGACGCGTCGGGGGGCGAAAGGGGGCTGTCAGCGGTTAGAGGGGCCGAATTCAAACCGCGATAGCGGTCGTAGTGTTTTCGCCGATTTCGACGAGTGAGGCCCGCACGTCAGTGCCGGCCGCTTCCGCCTAGATGCACACGCGTAATGACCGTGAATCGCACCCAGGCCTCACTGGAAGTCGAAGGCGCGAACGGGCTATGATGGCAGTCCGGCAGCGATGACCGGGCATAGGGTGGTGCGGGCAGCGGGCAAGCGCGAGACGGGATCGCCAAGTTTTGGTCGATTGGTTGACGGGGACAACATGGACTTTCCGGCGGATATCAAAGGGTGCATGAAGGATTGCATCTTGTCGCTGTTCTGGCCACGTAAGGATATTGTCGGTTTCTTTGAGAAGCACGGATGCACGAAGGCGGAAATTGGCCTGCTGCGGCTCGAAGGCGAGCACGCATCGCGGCGGCACGAGGTGGTCGATGTCCTGTTCGGTGCGCTCGCGACTCGACCTGATCACGGTCTGGGCCCGTTTCGCGCCATGCTGCAATCGCTTTTGACGTGGTCGCACTTCGATCCGTACTACTTTGACAATCTTAAAAAGCTGGATCGCGCGGCGGCGACGCGGAACCTCGAACACCTGCGCCAATTGCAGGAGATTCGAGACGCAAAGATCAAAGCCGATCGCGAGCGGCGGACTGCCCAGGACGAGGCTCGACAGAGGCCAACCGCATCACTAGACAAGCTGCGGAGCGAATATCTCGATCTGCTTGCCAACAAGACGTCACGGCAGCAGCGGGGCTACGCGTTGGAGCGCATCCTCGCCGAACTCTCCCGCCTCTCGCAACTGGAAACCACCGAAGCGTTCCGCGTTAACGGCGAGCAGGTCGATGGCGCGCTGAAGTTCGACGGAGAGCACTACCTCATCGAAGCCAAGTGGCAGGAAAGATCGTCGAGCAACGAGCCGGTTTATCAGTTTGCCGGCAAGGTGGCGGGCAAGTTGTACGGGCGCGGCCTTTTTATCTCGGTGAACGGGTTCAGTCCCGAGGTCGTTCGTAGTCTCGTCATCGGCAAGGAGATCCAGACCTTGTTTATCGATGGTGAGGATTTGATACTGGTGTTGGAAGGACACCTGACGATGAGAGAGATGATCGACCGCAAGGTGAAAGCCGCGCAAACCAGAGGCCTGATCTACGTTCACCCATTGTCGGGCGCTGAGAAGAAGTCGTAAATAAACTGAGGGGTTTTGCATGGAGCGCGAAGCGATCGGGCGGCGAGCCCAAGACGTGCAGTCCGGACTGCGGGATGTCTCGGACCTGCGTGTGTCGGCCACGATACCGATTACAAGGCAGATCGGCATGGCTGCGCAGCTTGCCGTTCATATTCGAGGCCTGGACACGATCCAGAACATTGTCGGTTTTCATGGCTTTTGCAGCAATCTGGGTATTTCGTCAGATTCATTGCCAACCATTCTTGGCACGCTGGAGCAGATCTGTTGGATACGGGTCGTGCCTCATGTTTACTGCTTCAGCCCTAGTGGAATCCGCCTGACATTCTTGATGTCACGGGGGGCTGCAGCCGAGAGGTATGCAGAGATGTTGTCCGTTGTGTCGTGATTGGCAATGACCACGAAGGAGAAGACGTCGTTCTTCTTGCCTTCATCTCCGATGTAGTAGTCCGAAACGATGTTCCATGGCATCCCTGCGGGGTAGCCGGAGAACCACTGTTTCATCAGTTGCTGGATCGTCTTGGTCGCCTTGATGAATACTGGCAACAAATCCACCATACTTTTTCTTCCCTCTCGATGTTCGCAATACGGATTTGCGGTATAGCTACGGGCTTACCGACTTCATGGATCAGACGATTATTGCAATCTGCGCCGCGCCTGGGCGAATTTGGCTTGCAGCGTGCGCTCGGTGATGCCCATGAGATGGCCATGATGAGCGATCAGTGCGCTCGCGATGGCTTCCTGGCTCTTGAAGCTGGAGTAGGCAGTGCCAGCGGGCGAGTGTCCGAGCATCAGCGCCAGCATGGCACCGACAATGTTCAGGTAGGTGGCTTCGGCACGGTCGCTTAAGGGGCAAGGTTCGCCGGCTGTTCCAGGCTATCAAGATGTTCCAGCGCACGGGCCATGTGGATGACGCCGCGGCGAGCGATTCTTGGCTCTGATCAGAGCTCTACCGGAATGCGACCAACGTGAACAGAGCATTGTGAGGAATGCGATTAATACGCTATACATCGCAGCACCAAGATTGCACGGACCGCTCAGTCGACGTCGCCGCCGACCTTGATGTCCGACCCACGGGCCAGCGCTAAAAAGCCGGCGATATAGGCCGTATCCTCTTCACCGCGACGCACGCCGACGTGGATGCTTTTTTGGATGCCGTGCTGGCCGAGGCGCACAGTGCGGACCGGCATTGACGCTCCTTCCTCTAGAACCAGCCAGTCCGGCAGCACTGCTACCCCACGTCGCGCGGAGACGAGTTGCAGCATCAGCTCGACCTGCTCGGCCGTCCGATGGAATTTGGGTCTACAATGGGCCGGCACCAGGAAGCGCGTGTAGATATCGAGCCGCTCATTGCTGACCGGCACCGTAATCAGTTCCTCGGTGAGCAGATCATGGGGCAGCGCGAATTCTCGCGTGGCAAGTGGATGCTGCTCGTGTACCACCAGCATCAGTTCATAGTCGATAACCGGTTCGAACACGATGTCGGGCAGCGCGATCGGGTCGGGCGTGACGAGCAAATCGATTTCATAACCAAGCAGTGCAGCCACCCCGTCGAAGCGGAACGCGGTGCGCACATCGAAATCGACGTCGGGCCAGCTCGAGAGATAGTGTGATGTCAGGCGCGTTAGCCATTTCTGGCACGGATGGCATTCCATCCCGACGCGCAGTGCGCCACGTCGCCCTTCGGCAAACTCGACGAGTGTGCGCTCGGCATGCTCGATCTGCGGCAGCACGCGCTCGGCCAACGCAAGCAGGTATTCGCCCGCTTGCGTGAAGCGTAGGCCTCGCCCGTTCTTGGTCCACAACTTTACACCGTGTCGTTCCTCAAGCTTGCGGACCATATGCGACAGCGCTGACTGAGTGACGTTGAGGCGCTCGGCTGCCGCGGTCAGGCTGCCGAGCCGCTGAACTTCCATCAGGATCGAAAGATACTGGAGATCGAGCATCGTTGAACTCCCCATATTGCATGCAACCGACCGTCGTGGAGACAGCTACGGGTGCCGTGATACTTGCCGGCCGAAGGCACTGCGAGGCCGGGTAACCGTCAGGATCAAGCTTTCGACGTTCCCCGGCGCGAGGTCCACAGGAATGCCGACAGCCCTAGAACCGGCCCGGGCACCAGCAGCCAGATCGCGTCTAGCCCAATCCTCTCGAGCAGCGCTGTCGTGGCGGCGATCGAGACGACCGTGATGGCGAAGCCGATTGAGTTCTGAATCGCCAGCGCACCACCGACCCATGCAGGCGGGCAGGCGCGTGCCGCCAGCGCCGAGAACTGCGGCGAATCTGCGACCACCGACGCACCCCAGACGACGAGCAGCACGACCATTGCCACCGGTGGTAGGACGCGCCATGCCAGTGCAAAGGTCAGTCCGCAGACTCCAGAGATTGCCAGCGCACCGAGTGCGACCCTGGCACTACCCAGCGTGCGCGAAAGCATTCCGCCGACGAGTGAACCGATTGCTCCCGCGCCGATTACGCAGAAGGCCATGCCGGACACGCCGATACGCGGGAAGCGCGTCGCCAGTGCGGTATGTGCGATCAGTAGAGGCACGGCGGTCCAGAGCGTGTAGAGCTCCCACATATGCCCGAAGTAGCCGAGTGTTGCGGCGCGAAACGCGCGGATCCTGAACGCCCCGAGCACGGCGGCTGGGCCGCCAGATGGCCCGACCGGCGTATTCGTTTGCGCGCGGGCGCCGTCCCCGAGGACGTGGATTACTCCGGCGCCGACCGCTGCGAGCACTGATGAAGCCGTAATGATCCACTGCCACGGTAGCCCGGTGCCTATTACCCGCAGTGCGTGCGGCAGCGCCGTACCCAGCGTCAGCATGGCGACAAGCTGGGCCAGCGCGGAACCGGTTCGATCCGGCGCCCAGCCGACGATCAGTTTCATGCCCATCGGGTAAATGCCGGCCAGACAGACGCCAACGCCAAACCGGAAAAGCGCTCCCGTAGCAAGACCGGTGGACAGCCAGGCAAAGCCGAGGTTGAAGGCGCCTCCAAGCAGGGCACTGAACACGAAAATTCGACTCGCGCGAAACTGATCCGCGGCACCGCTCAGCGAGATCGCGAGTGTGCCGAAGATAAAGCCCAGTTGTACAGCGCTGGTCAGCCAACCAATGTCTGCAGCGCTCGCTTGCCAGAGGCGCATCAGGTCCGGCGCCGTGCTGTTCGCGCTGAACCATAGCGCCGTACCGAAGAGCTGGGCGATTGCGATCGCGGTGACCGGCCCGACCCTGCCGACTAGCCAGCGCTGCAAACCGGTGCGCGGTTCCACGATGCTTGAACACATATGACTTCCTTGGTGGTTGCGCGAACATTCGCGCCCGCGCGTGCCGTTATCGCGCTGATTCGAACGGAAACGGCTGCGAGAGCCGCGCGGGATGGCGGCCATCGACGACCGGGAGGAACGGATGGCGCAGATCGCGTCGCCGTAGATGGTTCTGCCGGCTCGGTCAGGCTGTGACGAGCTGGTTGAGCCAGCGCATGTCGCGCGGCGATGGGCGACGATGCAGGCGCTGATCGAGCAGCGCGCGTGCCTTGCCGGCTTCGCCGCTGCGCATCCAGGCGATGAGCAGCGTGTCCTGGACGATCTCGCGTTGCGCGCCGCTGCCGCCGATGCGCACGACCTCGTGCGCTACGGGCTCAAGTATGGCCGCACACTTCGCGTATTTCTCCTCGGCGAATGCGCGTGCCGCGCGACAGATCGCCGGCACCACGGCACCGGCCCGCAGCGTGCCGGCCTCGACGAGCACGTCGAGTGCGCTCGCGCGCTCTTCGAGCGCCGCCGTTGCGCCCGTGGCCGCCGCGATCAAGGCCATATGGACATCGGCGAACGGGAAGCCTGCCTGCCGAAAGTAATCCGACGCATATCGTGCCGCATCGTCCCACTTGCCGGCGGGAACGGCGTGGCCGTAAGCCTGCATGCGCCAGAGAAACGAAGCGGTATCGCTGACCACGTTGATCGGCACGCCCAGCGACGCCGCCGGTGCAACATGCGCGTCATAGATCGCCAGCGCACGCTCGGTATCGCCGCGTTCAAGTGCGATCAGGGCCGCATGCCACGCAATGTGACCATGCAGGATGCCGCTGCGGTCGTACTCGGGCAGCCAGCCGGCAATCATCGCATCGGCCTCGTCGTTCGCGCCGGCCTCGTACAGCACGTGTGCCACCGCGTGCGCGGCATTGACATTGTGACGGCGCAGTTCGAGTGCACGTTGCGTCAGCGTGCGGCCAAGCCGGACGTCGCCGTTTTCGCCATGCGCCCAGCCGCGATACGTCAGGAACCACCAGTCGTCGTCCTCGAAATGACGCGCATGGCGCTCGCAAAGTGCGACGCGCGCCTGGTCGTGATCAGCCATGCCAGAAAATGCGAACAGGCCGAACGCGCCGAGCGGCAGCGAAAGCACGACCACGTCGCGCGGCCAGCGATCGACATGCTCGAGCGCAGCCGCCAGGGCCTTTGCGGCCTGCCCATGGATCGCGAGCGACAGCACCTCGACATGGCTGCGCTCGCGCGGTGTGCCGTTACGGCCAACGAGCGCGACCGCGTTCGTGATCATCGCCCGCGCGTCGCCGATCTCGGCCCGGATCGCATGCAGGCGCGCACGGGCAGCCTGTGCGAGCGCGAATTCCGGATCGGCAGCAATCGCCTCGTCGAGTGCTTCGGCGGCACCCGGCCACAAGGACAGGAGCAAGTCGACGCCGGTGCGATAGCGGTTGGCTGCGTATTCGGAGGGTGTCGAAAGGGGCAGGCTGTAGCGGTCGAAACAGGCCATGAAGCGGGAAACTCCAGTATGAATCGTGGGCGTTCGGGACAGCGGCATTTCAGTTGCGCACGTTGCCGCGAGTCAGGCGTGATCGTCATTAGACCAAGATTCACAATGTCTGTATTTCGACTGATGGCCAGAATGTATAGAATATCTGCCAACTGGAGAATCATCATGGTCTGGGAGACGATCGAAGCACCCGCAAACGCGGCGCCACCGGCACCGCTTAGGGTGCGTGCGCAGTTCATTCCTGCCCGCCACTCCTTTCCCGAGCATCATCATCGCTGGCATCAGGTGGTATACGCCATCTCTGGTGCATTGACGGTGATAGCCGAAGGCGGTTCCTACGTGATTTCGCCGGATCAGGCCGTTTGGCTGGCTACCGGCGCGAGGCATCGCGTGGGCTCGCTCCTGGGCGCGGAATTTCGAAGCCTGTGGATTTCGGATGACGCGGGGGCGGCATTGCCGAACGCGAGCCCGAGCGTTCTTACCGTGTCGCCCTTGCTGAAAGCGCTGATCGTCGAGGCGAGCGAGATCGACGGACAACCTGACGAGGATGGCTATGCGGGTCGAATCACGTATTTGATTCTGGATCAACTGCGACGCGCACCAACACTCCCGTCGGCGCTGCCTTGGCCGCGCGATGCTGCGTTGATGTCGCTCTGCGAGCGACTCTACGCAGATCCTGCGGATCCGTGCGGCCCGGACGAGTGGGGTGCGATGTTAGGAATGTCGGCGCGCACGCTGGCACGCCGGTTCGTCGCCGAAACCGGCATGAGCCTGCGTTCGTGGCGCCGTCGCATGCGCCTTTTCAGGGGGATTGAACTACTCGCGGCGGGACACGGCGTGACGCGTGCCGCGATGGAACTTGGCTACGGCTCGACATCGGCTTTCGTCTATGCATTTCGGCTGGAGATGGGTAGCAGCCCGCAGGCCTACATGCGCGGCCGCGGGACCGAATTCGGCGAACGGGCGCCATTGCATACACGTTGAAGCCAACCGAGCCGGGGCGGATACCGGCTGATGTTTCGCATGCCCGTATCCGCCCACTGATGCTTACACCGGAAGATTCTTTGTATCGCACGACTCGCACGCGGCATTGGCGTTTGCGGATTCGTTTCGAACGTAGAAGCGATACGCTACGTACACGACCGCGACCCAGACCGCCGACACCACCAGCGACATCCGCATGTCCGGCAAGATCGCAATACAGGCCAGCACCGCCGCGACAAAGCAGAGCGCGATATAGTTGCTGTACGGATAAAACGGCATCTTATAAGTGAGTTTGTCAGCTTCGCCGTTCTCGATCCGAATCTTGCGAAAGCGCAAGTGGCTGATGACGATCGATCCCCACGCACAGACGAGCGCGAACACGGTTACCGACGAGAACAGCTCGAAGGCCTGATCCGGCATCAAGTAGTTCAGCAGTACGCCCGCAAACATCGTTGCGAAGACCATCAGGATCGCGCGGGACGGAACCTTGCGACTGTTGACGGTGCCGAGGAAAGCTGGTGCGTTTTTCTGCAGCGAAAGGTTGTAGAAGGTGCGGCTGTTGGTGAATACGCTTGCGTTCACGGCTGAGAGCACCGCCATGATCACGACGAGGTTCATGATGCCGGCTGCGGCGGGAATGCCGATCTTCGTGAATACCTCGACAAAGGGGCTGCCCTTGGTCGTCAACGAGGTCCACGGGAACACCATCAGAAGAACCGCGATCGCGCCGACATAGAAAATCAACAGGCGCCAGAACGTCGCGTTGATCGCTTTCGGCATGGTCGTGCGGACGTCTTTCGCTTCGCCGGCAGCCAACCCGAGATTCTCGACGCCACCGAACGAGAAGGCCACCATCACGATCGCGAGAAAGGTGCCGCCCACGCCTTTGGCGAAGAATCCGCCATTGGCAACGAGATTGTGATATCCGATCGGTACGCCGTGGTTGCCGATGCCGAACGCGATCATTCCGGTACCGAAGACGATCAGCGCGACAATCGCCGCCACCTTGACGAGCGCAAACCAAAACTCGGCCTCGCCGTAAAACTTCACGCCGATGATATTGACGCAAAACATGATCGAGACGGCCGTGCCTGCCGTCACCCAGATCGGGATGCCGGGGAACCAGAAGTGCACGTAGTTGCCGAGCGCGTTCAGATCCGCTGCACTGGTGGCCAACAGGAAGATGAAGGCATTCCAGCCGTTCAGAAAGCCCACGAAGCGGTGGATATAGCGGTTCGAATATGAGATGTAGGAGCCGGAGACCGGCTCCTCGACCGCCATCTCGCCCAGCGCGCGCATCACGAAGTAGATCGCGATGGCGGCGAGCACATAGACGAGCAGGATGGCCGGTCCGGCCGTGCGGATCGCCCATGATGAACCGTAGAAAAGGCCGGTTCCGATTGCGCCGCCGATGGCGATCATCTGGATGTGCCGGTTTGACAGGTCGCGCTTCAGGTCTTCCTGTTCGTAAGCCGTGATTTCAGAGTTCTGTGTCATGTCTTCTCCGGGAGTGTCTTCATCTGTCTGTGCAGGTGCATGGAAATTTAATTTTTGTATGTATTGCTTAATAATTGATGCTGTCTTTTCGAGGGACATGCGCATCCGGAACCGGAGCATCGAATGCGAAGCGAGGGCTAGTCCCGCTTCGCTCGGACTTGCGTCAATAAAGTCAGAGCGCGGCTAGTGCCAGACTCAAGCGCTCGATGGCCTCGTCGATCAGGATACGTGGGCACCCGAGGTTCGCGCGCATATAGCCATGTCCTTCGACACCGAACTTCTGCCCCTTGTCCAGCCAGAGACGTGCCTCGGTCAATATGAAGCGGTTGAGTACGTCGGGGTCCATGCCGAGCCCGCGGCAGTCCATCCAGGCCAGATAGAGGGAATCGGCCGGCAAGACCTCGATGCGCGAGGTGATGCCGTGGATCGCTTCGCGAAAATGCGCTTGATTGCCACGAAGGTATGTCAGTAGCGCTTCGAGCCACGACTCGCCGTGGGTATAGGCGGCCTCGGCCGCGACCATGCCGAGCGTATTGACCGACTGATACATGTTCCGATCGAACTGCCGCCGCAATGCTTCACGTACACGGCGATCGGGTACGAAAATGTTTGCGCTCTGCAGACCCGGAAGGTTGAAGGTTTTGCTTGGCGCAGTGCACGTAATGCTATTACGTGCGAACGGCTCTCCAAGCGACGCGAACGGTACGTGCTTTTTGGACGGATTGAGGATCAGATCCTGATGGATCTCGTCGGAGATGACCATCACGCCGCGCCGCGCGCAAATTTCACCCATCGCCCTCAATTCGCACTCGGTCCAGACATTGCCGGTCGGGTTGTGCGGGTTGCTTAGAATAAAGAGCCGTGTGTTGTCGCGTATCGCCGCCTCGAATGCGCGCTCGTCGAAACGATAGGCGGTGCCCGCGCGCTCGAGCGGTGCGAATACGAGGTGTCGCCCGTTGAGTAGAACGTCGTCGTGGAAATGTGCGTAGACGGGCGGCTGAATCAGGACGGTATCGCCGGGCAACGAGAAGGCCTGAATTGCCGTCTTCAGCGCCGTGATGATGCCACTCGCCTGTATCACCCACGAGCGATCCACTTCCCAACCGAAGCGACGCGCCTGCCAGTCGATCACGGCATCGACATAGCGTGCGGTCGCGCCGCACGAATAGCCGAAGACGCCGTATTCGACTGCGTCGTGCAGCGCATCGATGACCGGGCGCGGCGCGCGAAAATCCATGTCTGCGACCCACATCGGCAACGGATCAGCCGCATGCTCCTCGGGCGACAGCAGCGTTGCGCCGAACGCCCATTTCAACGAGTTCGATGATTTGCGGTCGATGACTTCGTCGAAGATCGAACCGGGCGTTTCGGACGCGCCCCCGCCGGCAGACAATTCAGAATGAGACTTCACGTTCCCTTCCATTCGCGATATAACGGCACACCGACGGCGTGACCACGTATGGCGAATAGAGTAGCAGCGCGAAATTTTGAGCAACAATGGTATGTTCTCATGGAGCAGTGAGCCCTGTTCATGGATGCCTGCTCGCGGCGGATTTCAGATCGCCGGCGCCACGAGAAAGCGCGAGACCATGTTATAGGCGGCCACCGTGGCGACGGCTTCTACCGTCTGCCTTTCGCCGAAATACGACTTCAGTTCGGCGATCACGTCGGCATCGACGTTCACGTGCCGGGTCGACTGATCCGTCAGGCGAATCAATGCACACTCCGCGGCACCGAAGAGCGTGCTGTCAACTCTCACCCCCTTCAGCGCTTCGCTTTGCGCGTGTGTACCGCCGGCCGCCAGATAGGCCGGGTAATGAACGTTCCATTCGAAATCGGCACCGTTCAGCACGGCCACGCGCAGCATGATCAGTTCGCGGTGCACGAGCGGCAAACCGAAGTCGGCACGCACCCGGCGCAGCAGTTCGTTCCATCCCGTCGCCAGCGGCTCGTTTTTGAGCAGCACGCGGTCGATGCCGATCAATTCACCTCCCGGACGACGCGCACGCATCTCGGCAAGCAATATTTCGGGGGCTGGTTCCCCATCCTGCCAAGGGACGACTCTGACATCCGACATCTTTATCTCCAGAAGAAAATTTCGTTGATCCGCTATTGACGGCCGGTCGGACTATCGCGACATGGATAGGTTGGCCGATACAACGCGTGGTATCGTGCGAATGGGCTGATGTGAGACGCGGCTGGCGCGTTAGCATGATGTCCAGCGGAGGCGGCACCCGACCGTCACGCGGCACGGGCGCCTGGCCCTGACCGGTGTCAGGGTTTCATGACGTCACCGTCGTATAGCATCTCGTAGTGCTTCTGTCCGCCCGCCTTGAACGAGTGGAAGCCGTTCTGCAGGAATGCAGATACGAGATTGGCGCCCACCAGCGCGATGAAGAGCACCATCGCAAGCGAGCGAACTGCCGAGCGCGGGCGCTGCAACGTGTTCGCGGACGAGGTTGCGTTGGTCTGCGCGTGCAAGCACAGCATCAGTACGCAATACATGACCGCGGCCGTGAAGATCACATAAGTCCACGTGTACATGTGCAGACCCAGAATCGCCGAACCCGTCGGGATCGTATAGGAGGGCGCCTTTGCGAACATGAACAGGGCTGATCAGGCTACCAATCAGTGCGCCGACGGCGCTGACAAGATAGTTCCAGGCCTGGGCGCCGAAACGCAGATTCAGCAGCAGGCCGCTGCCGAAGATCATGAAGCCTACCCGGATCAGGTTGCAGAATGCGCAGGGGAGTTAGCCCAGCGCAAGCTGGAAGTAAAAGGCGGCGAGAAGCGTGATGGCGATGCCGAGTAGCGCTGCGCTGTCGAATGCTTCGAGACGATGTGCATCAAGCTTCATTACCATGACCCAACGTCATCAGATCCTTCATGTGATGGCTTCCGTGATGGACGGTCCACGCGACGACAAGTAATGCGCTCGCCGATCACATCAGCCTGGCGGCGGCCAAGTTGCGAAGCGATACGAGTGCTGCGGCGAACGCGAACAGCACCGGAATACAACCGATGAACATTCGAGACTTCTCCTCTTCCAGGACGACAAACGGAATTTTCGAAGAGGCAATTTATCGCCGCGCCGGCTCCTTGTATGTCGATAGGTCGTCAACCTGTACCGATGAATCGACAAGAACAAACAACTTCGGTGCAATCCCTGAAACGTCGACGTTTCCTGCCGTGTAAACGCGAAGGGCGGAGCCGCCGATCGGCAGCAGGATTGATGCATCCAGCCACGACAGCACGAGACTTCTGACGGCATCACATTTGCGACCGTCGATCAGTCAGAGGCGTCCGACTCGGGGCACCGGAATCCTGATGAGCAACCCGACGGTACGCACGACGAGATACCCGATCAGAAGATTGGTGCCGATGAACACGGGTAGCGCTAGTACCCGGGCCGATCCGACACCTGCCTGAGCCAGTTTCAGGCAGGTAACCAATGCAGCGTCGGCGCCGAACGTATAGGCCCAGTACGCAGGGACGAATGGTTGTGCGCGCAGCCAGGTGGCGAGCCGCAGGCCGAGCAGCAGCTGAAAGAGACCGTAGCCCCACAGCATGAGAATCCAGTGATCGGTGCTTCCGGGGGACAACGCCAGCCAGGCCATCGCGCATACAGCGGGCGGTGCCAGGTGAATGCCGATCAACGGGCGCTGCGATGCCGGCACTGCCGTCGGGTGCCACAGTCGCTGGACGACCAGCGACTCGAGCGCCACCCACGAGAAGACGCCCGCGCCGAGAAACAGCCATCCCCAATCCGGACGACCCAACGTACCAAGTACCGCCGCGCTGGTGAAGTTTCCTGCGACGGTCGGTAGATACACGGTGGGCAACGTGTCCTCCGAATTCCGCCCGCCTTGCCAGAGCGTGCCCGTGTGCCACAGACTGAATCCAATGTGCCACGCGATGCTGACGATGCATAATATCCACGCCAGCATCATCGAATACGGCTGGACCGCCATCGCGACAAGTGAAGAGGCTGCCGACATCAATGCCGGCGTGCCACCCTGCACGGGATGCAGAAATTCCGCTTTCACCTGCTCGAATTGACGAATGGCCTGGCGTACGTAACCGACGATTAGCACGGCCCATGTCAGTGCAGCGATAACCAGCAGCGTTTCGCCCACGAGTGGGGGTAGCGCCCATAGCCGCGCGGCCGCACGCCACGCCTGCCCAAGGCCGGCGAGACCTAGCACCATCCCGAAGTGCGACGCCGGGATCTTCACCGCTCGTGTGCTTGCCATGCCTGTTCCCGTTGGGGACCATCGCTTGCTTCAGCAGAGGACTCTTCGGCTATCGTGAGCACCATCCGGAATTTGACGTCGCCCGACTTCATTCTCCGGTAGGCCTCATTGGCCTGCTCCAGTGGCATGACTTCGATCATGGGGCGAATTCCGGTAAGCACGCTGAAGTCCAGCGCTTTCTCGCACTCGTAGGGCGAGCCCGTAATCGAACCTTGTACTGTCCGCTCGCCAACAACCAGTTGGCCTGATGTGATGGACAGCGGATCTTTGGTGACACCGAGCACGACCAGGCGGCCGGTCGGGGCAAGGCCCTCCAGCAGACCTGACACCGTATCGCTATTACCGATTGTGCTCACGATCGCGATTGCTCCGCCCATGCTTTGCAGACGGGTGGCGGCATGTTCCAGGCTGGTATCGATGTAGACGTGTGCGCCTAACGCCAGTGCGTCTGCGGCGATCTCTCCACGGCGGCCAATGGCGACGACCTTGAAGCCCATGTTGCGGGCATACTGCAACGCCATGTGCCCCAAACCCCCGACACCGAGAATGGCGACGACGTCGCCGGCCGTGGCGCCGCACTTCTTGAGTGCGTTGAACGTCGCAATCCCCGCGCAAAGCAGCGGGGCAGCCTCGACTGTGCCAAGTTCGTCCGGTATCGACACGAGCGCCGTGCCGCGTGCGAGCATCATCTCGGCATAGCCGCCGTCACAGGTCGCACCAACAACCGGTTGATTGCGGCAAAGCTGAAAGTGTCCCTGGCGACATTGAACGCACTCGTTGCAATAGCCGCCAAGCCGGCCGACACCGACGCGCTGTCCGACTTTCCAGCGCGACGGCACATTTGCACCGAGCGCGGCGATCCGTCCGATGATCTCGTGGCCGGGAACACGCGGTGGTTGCAAGGTCGGATCAGCGCGTTCAATGTCGGCGGCGTCAGCGCCGCATATCCCGCAAGCCTCGACTGAAATCAGCACTTCTCCGGCCGCTGGCGTGGGCGTCTTGCGTTGCACTAGTTCAAGAACGCCGGGGTGGGCGACCTGCATGGCTCTGTAATGGGTTTTCATGATCGTCTGTCCTCAATCGTGAATGGGACTCGGCGTGGAAAAGCAACGCCGTCCCGTTAGCCGAGCTTCGGCAATGCGTGCACACCCGCGCTTGCCGCTTCGATGGCGCCAGCGACATAGCCCGGAAACTGTTGTGACCATTCGCTCGCAATGCCGGTCAGACGCGTGTGCCAGACACCTGATGAGGCGGTTGCGGCAGGGGGGGCCATGTGGTGACCGTTGTCGTCGAGATCGGTAGCGGTGGCCGTGAAAGGATCCTGCGCCCAATCTTTGACGACGTCGAAAACGGGCGTCGCAGCGTCCGCGCCGAACAGGCGCACCAACTGTGCGCGGCAATGCGCGCGCAGTACGTCATCAGCCACGGTTCTGCGAACGCGCGCCGGAATACCGAAGAAGCCGAACAATGCCGCACTGGCACCGGGCATGGACGCGTCGTGGATCTCACCCAGCGGCCCCCGTGCACTTCGCGCCTCGCCGGACAATCCGTGCGCGCGCCAGAACGGGGTGTCATAGACGGCGATGTACTTGGCATGCGGCGCCATCCAGGTACTTGTCCCACGCCATTGCCTGGCCAGTGCCGTTGGTAATGGCGGAATAAACTCGATGCGTTCCTCGGCTAGCCGTGGAGGCATCGCCAACAATACGTGTTCGACGCGCCAGGTTGTCATGCCGTCCGCGGCACTTGTGCTGTCGATTTCTGCGTGAGTTTCGTTGCCGCGTATGCGCAGTACGGATTGGCCCGTGACGATGCGGGTTGTGTCGAGGCGGCGGTGCAGCGCGTCGATCAACGCGCTCATTCCGCCGACCACGCGCATTGACGTCGGCGTGTTCGCGTACCCCCGCATGCGGATGGGAGCGGCATTCGGCGAGCGTTCCACCATCATGTCGCCTGCTTCGTATTGCTCGAAACGCTGCAGGCCCAAATCGTGAATCAGGTGGTCCAGCCCAGGCTGGATCTGCGGCCAGAACCACGTTGGGCCGAGATCGAAACGATCCATGCCGTTAGACGCAGTCGCTGTTCCCCGAGCCAGGTGTTGCGAAGTGGATGCGATGCGACCGCCGAGTACCTCGCGCGCCTCGAGCAGCACGTAATCCCTTAGGCCTTGCTGCTCTAGCAGAAAGGCCGCGTAGAGGCCGCTGAGGCCTGCGCCAACGATGGCGATGCGCGCCGTTTGCATGCCTATACCTCCACCGTCATGCCGACCGGAAGGCCGGTCTTGAGATAGATGGTGGCCCCGCTGGCTCCGGCGACGATTTCCGGATACTTGCCCTTTGGTAAACGCATCCAGCTGCCTTTTGTGTGAGACTGAACTCCGTCTTCGATCTCCCCGGTCAGAACGAGCACTTCGGCGCAGTCTGTCGGTGCCGAAAACAGTGCTTCATGCGGTACCAGCCGCTGCAGACTGACCTGTTCGGTATCGTTTGTGAACAACGGGCAAATTTCTCGGCCGTCACGACGTCGCCAAGTAGTTGGGTCGTTGGTGTCTATGCGTACCCGCCGGTGCTCGATCGGGCGCATCTGCCGAAGCTTGACGAAGATGATCGCGCCGTCGCTGCTCGAAGGCTGGT
The DNA here is from genome assembly GCF_052851275.1 of Burkholderia sp. SR8. Taxonomy (NCBI): domain Bacteria; kingdom Pseudomonadati; phylum Pseudomonadota; class Betaproteobacteria; order Burkholderiales; family Burkholderiaceae; genus Burkholderia; species Burkholderia sp. SR8. Next base: position 14,417 of record NZ_JAULUC010000002.1, on the reverse strand, counting down.
GACTGGAGCCGGGCGGATTTCGTAGATACCAGCCTGCCGGGTAATGCGCACCGTCTTCCGAGAAGGTGCCGGATAGCACGAGGATCTCTTCACCCTCAGGATGCAGGTGGGCCGGGAAGCACGACGCGGGCGCGTACCGTACGATGCTCGTGGCGCGGGCTTGCTCTCCGCCCAGCCGATCCAGCATCACGCGCTCTATACCCGCTTGCGGCGAGGCGACCCATCGATACTGGTGAGGCGCGACGACGACACGGCGCGAGAAATCGGCGTTGACGAGCATGGATGCTGTTCCTGCGTGATGAACACTTGGCCAGCCGATCACCGATCGGCTGGCCAAGGTGCGTATTACTGATTGGACAGTTGCGCGTGTGCTTCAATGACGCGTGTCGAGTAGGTCAGCGCGGCCCCCGCGTTCAGCGCGATCGCGACGCCCAGCGCTTCGGAAATTTCCTCCAGCGTGGCGCCATGCTCGACCGCCTTTTTGGTGTGCACGGAAATGCAGCCGTCGCAGCGGGTGGTCACGGCCACGGCCAGCGCAATCAGTTCGTGGATCTTGGGATCCAGATGACCCGTCGTCGCGGCAGAATTGTCAATCGTAGCCAGGCCGCGCACCACGTCAGGGCTCTGTTTCGCGTAGTCGCCGACGCGCTCCATCAGGGTGGCGCGGTAGGCGTTCCAATCGTTCATCATGTCAAATTCTCCAAACTGATCCGAGGGCCGGGTGGGGGCCCAGCGGTGTGGCTATGCGACCTGGTAGATGCGCACGTCAGGCGCGGCATCCAGCAGCGGCTCAAGACCGACAACGACATCGGCGGTGAACAGCGCGCTTTGCAGATAGGACTTGGCGTGCTCCACGCTATCGAAGCCATGCAGCACTTGCACGTCTTCATCACGCAGGAGCAGTTCTTTCGATTTCGCTCCGACGACAGAGTCGAGGAAGGAAGCCTTGTACTTCCTGTAAATCTCGGCCGCTGCGGCGCGGTTGACGTCGGCAATCTTCAGCGTGATCTGCAAATAGACCATTTCGTTTCTCCTCATTAAGCGAGCATGCGTATTGAATTTTTGGCGTCGATCCGCGCGGTTCGATAGTCCGGATCGAACGGGGCAGGTGAGCACGTCGTGCTTCTGCCCACCGTCCATCAGTTGCGGCCGGCCATCACTCCACCATCCACGTCCCAGATTGCGCCCGTAACCCAGCTCGCCTTGTCCGACAGCAGGAACGCGACGACTTCGGCCACGTCTTGCGGCGTGCCGACCCGGCCGATCGGGTGGAAGCTGTTAAAGCCCTGCAACGCGTCGTGAACGTCGGCTTTCGGGATGAAGCCTTCGTAGATCGGTGTCTGGACGACCGCCGGCGACACCGCGTTGACGCGAATGTGCTTCGGGGCCAACTCCATCGCCAGGTGCTGCGTCAGCGAGTGCAAGCCGGCCTTCGCCATCGAATACGCTGACGAAGGCGTCGCGGCGATCGCCTGCTTCGCCCACATCGAGCCGACATTGACGATTGCACCCGGGCGGTCGTTGGCGACCAGGTTCGCGGCGACTTTCTGCGTAATGAAGAAGAACGCCTTGTTCAGCTTCATATACTGGTCGTAGTCCGCGTCCCCATGCTCGAGGAACGGCTTGGGGAAGAACACACCCGCGGCGTTGACCAGCAGATCGATATCCGTGTGTTGCTCGTCGAGCGTCTGAAGCAGTGCGGCGAGGCCATCGTCGCTGGACAGGTTCGCCATCAGCACCTCGACCGAGCCCAGCGCTGCCAGCTCCTTGCGTGCCGCGTCGGCCTTGTCAGCCCGATGCCCGACGATGACCGCGCTGCCGCCTTCGGCGAGAACCAGGCGGACCGTCTCCAGCCCCATTCCGCTGGTGCCGCCGACGACCAGCAGCTTCTTGCCGTGGAATTGACTGCTCATGGTGAAATCCGTTGAGAAGAAAAGCTATTGATAAAGGAAGCTCAGAATGAACCCTGACGCGGGCCCGCACGTCGCCGCATCGAGTAAAGAACTGACACGCAATGGATTCTTCGCCGATTCACTTTCGTCGGCAAACGAGATAAAGTGTTCTTCATTGAAAGAAAATCTTTATCGCCATGAAGTCGCCCGTCCACCTGAATGCATTACGTGCCTTTGAGGCAAGCGCTCGTCATCAGAGCTTTTCGGCCGCTGCGGCCGAACTACATGTGACGCCCGCGGCCGTTGGCCAACTCGTACGCGGGCTGGAGGAATGGCTGGGTACGCCGCTATTCCGCCGCGGCTCCAGTGGGCGCCTTCGACTCGTGCCGACCGAGGCCGCCGAACGAGCGCTACCGGATATCCGCGCCGGCTTCGACAGGCTGACGGTTGGTCTGGAGCGGTTGAAGGAGGGATCCGCGAGCGGGGTGCTCACCGTGGCGATCAGCCCGGCTTTTGCGGCCAAGTGGCTGTTGCCGCGGATCGAGCGCTTTCAGAGCGCGTGGCCAGAAACGGATGTGAGACTAGACACCAACCTCAAGCCGGTAGATTTCGTTACGCAGCAGATCGATATCGGCGTGCGCTATGGAACGGGAAATTGGCCGGGGCTTGTTGCGGAGAAGCTCATGGACGAAGATGTCTATCCCGTGTGCTCGCCCGAACTGCTACGCGGACGTTCGCCGCAAAAGCCGGCTGATCTGGCCCGGGAGACCTTGATTCACGACCTGTCGATGGATAGCCGCACGGGCTTTCCCGCTTGGGATACGTGGCTTCAGAAAGCCGGTGTGATGGATGTCGCGACCGGGCGCGGGATGCAGATCAACAATTCTGCCGCGGTCCTTCAGGCCGCAATTGACGGGCACGGCGTTGCGCTTGCACGTAGTGTCATGGCGCGCGACGATCTCGCAGCCGGACGTCTAGTGCGACTCTTCCCAGAAATATCGTACGCTTCGCCGCTGGCTTACTACGTTGTGTTTCGCGAAGAGTGCTCTAGTCTCGCGAAACTCGTGGCTTTTCGAGATTGGCTGCTCAAGGAAGCGGCGTCGTAGCGAATGGCCTCGCACGGCCCTTAGCCAAGAGTACGATGGCCAAGCGTAGTACGTTGCCGTTGACGCGGGCGAATGGCATCAGGATTTCATCGTGCAAATTAGCGCGCCTTGCACGGACAGATTACTACGAGCGCGGAGCGGCTACGCGGGTATCTCCGCCTCGTTGGAGTAGCCGGAGACGAACGGTTTCAGCATGCTCGTTTCAGCATCGAAGACGTGCCGCGAAATCCTCCCGATGTTTCCGCCGTAGATATGGATGCTGATTGAGATGCGATCCTCATACATGTTGGAGACCCGGTGAATATCGCCGGTCTTTGGTGAAATGCTTTCGACAATGCCGGGTTCCAGATACTCAACTCCGACGGACCGCATGGGTTGGCTGGGCAGCCCCAGTTCAAATGACTCTGCGCGCTCCCCACCTCGCAGCATGCCGATCAGTGCCCAGACCGTGTGGTTGTGAATCGGAGTCTTCTGCCCCGGCCCCCAAACGAAACTGACGACCGAGAATCGATTGGCCGGATCAGCATGCAGAAGGTACTGCTGATAGTACTGAGGATGGGGGCGAGCGTATTCATCCGGAAGCCAGTCATCGTGACGGACGATGTCAGCAAGGAGTTCGCGACCTTTGCTGAGCAATTGCTGCTCGTCGTTCGAGAGATTGTCAACGAGCTTTGTGAATTCGTGGACGAAGCGATCGAAGCGAGGCGATGAAACGGGCATCGGGTGTCTCCGGACATTGGCTATTGGCGTGGCCATCCCAACTTCTCTCTGCAAGGCCTATTTAGCTTCACGATGGGGGCCATGACTGATTCTTCTCCAACCCGTCATCATCAGCAATTGAATCTGACTTCAACTTCCGCGTCGCCTGTGGCTGTTCCCTGCCGATTTGCGAAATAGCTACCGAGACGTTGGTTTGATGCTTGCTTGATGTCGCCGAGTTTCTTGCCAAAATGCGCGTGCGACTGGTGAAAGGCGGTTCTCGTTGAGGCATACCAGTCCGATACGCCGCGAAGTACTTGGCGAAATAGGGCGGAAGACCGTACCGTTGTACTGGTTGGGAAGGGCGAGCTTCGCGAGAACCGAAATTCCTTTCCCGCCTGCGATCAGCTCCAGTATCGACATCAACTGGAGAAGTTCGTACGCCACTCGCGGATGCAGGTTGTTTCTCGCGAACAACTTGGTGACCAGTGTCTGCGATCCGGCGCGAGTCAGGATGAAAGGGTCCATCGTCAATTCCTTGAGCGGTACGACATCCAGTTTCGCGAGCCGATGGTCGGCGGGAAGCACGGCGACGAGTTCGTCAACGGCAAGAGTTTGCGAATCGAAATCCGACTTTGGAAGCGTGACTGCGGCGAGTTCCAGCCGCCGCTCGATCAAATCTCGCGACGTTTGTTCATCCGGCTTCTCCGTCACCATGACGTCAACGCCGGGATAGCGTGCCTTGAAACGATCGAGCAGCGGTGGAAGAACCCTCGTCGTGGCGCTCGCTCCGAATGAACCCAGACGCAGCAAGCCGGTTTTCAGTTCCGCCCCCGCCAGCGCCGTCGCCTGAACCAATTGAAGCGATGCAAAAACATCTCGCACGTGAGGGAGAACATGTTCTCCCGTATAGGTCAGTGCGACGCCGGATGCATTCCGGTCGATCAATTCCGTACCCAGCGCTGTCTCCAGCGCGCGCAACGCGTGACTGGTAGCTGACGGCGACATGCCGAGCTTCGCTCCGGCACCGGCTATTCCGTCGGAGGAAGTCAGGGCAAGCAGAAGCTCGAGTTGCCGGAGGGTCGGGGACGTTGTGCCAAGTCGACGCGCCATTGAATTTCCCTTCAAGTCATTGTCGATTACATGAATCCTATTTGCCAATCATCTCGCTTGCAAGTTGATCCCGAAAGGTACGTCGATTGGGGCCACATGGGACGAGCGCGGCAGTCGGTCAGCCTAGTCTTAGACTTGATATTAAATTCAATTGTTCATGAATTTGATGAAACGTACGATAACTGCAGGCTCCGAAAACAGCCAACCGTTGCCACGCAATGGCGTTTTGGTAGTTGCCGGAGCCTCAAATTCAAGGAAAAGGAGGCATACAGATGTCTACTTGCGCGATCCAAGACTTGTACACCCCGGAGTTTGCTCACTGTTATGGCTGCGGACCTGAAAACCAGCACGGCCATCACCTGAAGAGCCACCTAGTCGGTGACCAGACAGTCGCGAGGTTTACGCCCGAAGCTCAATACAGCGGAGGCGTTCCGGATCACGTGTACGGCGGGATGATCGCGTCGCTACTCGACTGTCACGGCGCCGCGTCGGCTGCGGCATTCGCTTACCAGAGCGAGGGGCGTGAGATCGGCGAGGGGCCGCAGTCGATTCGCTTCGTGACGGCGTCGCTGAAGATCGACTTCAAGCGACCCACTCCGCTCGGCGTCGAACTCGTCGTAACCGGCACGCTTCGGTCTCTGGAGGGGCGCAAGGCGTGGATCGACCTGACATTGACAGCGAGTGGCGTCACATGCGCTGTCGGCGAAATGCTGGCAATTCGGCTGCCGGAGCGAAGCGCCAATTAACCGAGCTTTGGTTGCTGGTTCACGGAACCTTACAAAATAGATAATAAGAAATACTGAATGTGGTGATGTGAGTCTCGATGCGTTGCCACGCTCGTACACAAAGGAGACAACATTGAGCGCTTTAGCTGATTTGGTATCGCCCGTTGAATCCGCTGGCAAGATTCCATTCACTCGATATGACATGGGATGGGTCATCCTTTGCATCGGTATGGCGATTGGCGCTGGCATCGTCTTTCTGCCGGTCCAGGTAGGGATCACCGGCGTGTGGGTGTTTGCCGCATCGGTAGCACTCGCTTATCCGGCGTTGTACATGATGCAGAAACTGTACCTGCAGACCCTGTCTGAAAGCACTGAGTGCGAAAACTATGCGGGAATCATCTCGCAGTACTTTGGCAAGAATTGGGGAATCGTGCTCGCCATCGTGTACTTCCTTATGCTGCTCAAGGGCATGCTCACGTACTCGCTGGCAGTCACCTTCGACACGGCCAAGTACCTGCAAAGCTTCGGTGTAACGACTAGGTTGCTTTCCGACAGCCCGCTATTCTCGCTATCACTTCTGTGCGGGCTGGTGCTCATCGCGGCGCAGGGCGAGAAGCTGATATTCAAGGTGTCCGGCCCGCTGGTGATCTTTAAGCTCGGCGTGGTTGTCCTTCTTGGTGTGGTAATGATCCCACATTGGGATATTCGTGCGAACTTGCCGCCATTACCCGAACTCAAGCGCTTCGTTGTGGACACCATCTTGACCGTTCCCTTCACGTTGTTTTCTATTCTGTTCGTGCAGATCCTCAGTCCAATGAATGTGGCGTTCCGCAGGGTAGAGAAAGACCCGTGTGTTGCGACGTACCGAGCTGTTCGGGCCAACCGTATTGCATACGCGGTACTGGTCATTGCGGTCCTCTTCTTTGCAACCTCGTTTTCACTTTCCATCTCCCATGAACAGGCGTTGTCGGCCAAGGCGCAGAACATTTCGGCCCTGGCGTTGGCGGGTAGCGTTATGCCGGGGAACGCTGTGCTGTATATGACGACGGCTCTTAACGTGTTCGCCATTTTGACTGCATTTCTAGGGATCTACTTGGGGTTCGAGGAATCGATCAAAGGTATGGTGTTGAATATTCTCGCGCGCTTCGTTCCACAAGAGCGTATCGACTCCCGCGTCGTATCCGTTTGCGTGTGCGTATTCATCGTGCTCGGTTTGTGGGTCTGGGTGCAGACACGCTTCTCGATTCTGCTCTTGCAACAGCTTGCCTCTCCGATCTATGGCATCGCGTCGTTCATCATTCCGTGCGTGCTCGTGTGCAAGGTACCCGCCCTTAAGAAGTATCGATCTTACCGCTTGTTGCTCGTGTTTCTGTTTGGCGTCGTTGTGAGCCTGTCGCCCGTACTCAAGGCGCTGGGGTACTGATGCGGTTTGCAACCCACGCCAGACCGAAAGAGGATGAAAGATTATGACTCAAGTGATGAACACGTCCCCGGCCGAGAGGCCCCGATTCGACTTCGATACCGTCGTGGACCGTAGTCGAAGCAATTCGATGAAGTGGGGCGATCCGTCAGGTTTCATGAGCGCTGAACAGGCACGAGCCGAGCCTTTGCCGATGTGGGTTGCGGATATGGACTTCAGGTCGCCGCCTGCGGTGAGCGAGGCGCTGTACGATGCGGTGGCGCACGGTATTTATGGGTATCCCGCCGGGCCGACGAAGGGTTACCTCGATGCAGTGACGGGATGGCAGCGCAAGCGCTTCGGCTGGGACGTGCGTCCGGAGTGGGTGGTGCCAGTCGCGAGCGTCGTCGCCGCAATCAAGATCGTCGTGCAGGCGTTCTCGCAGCCGGGCGACTCGGTGCTGATCCAGCCGCCGGTATATGTGCATTTCCACAATGACGTCGTGATCAATGGTCGACACGTCGCCGCGGCGCCACTCCAGTTCGATGGTGTGCGATACCGCTTCGATGCGAAGGTGTTCGAAGACGCGATTCGCGACAACACAAAGGTTTTCATCCTCTCGAACCCGCACAATCCCACGGGCAATGTGTGGACAGAAGACGAACTGCGCACAATGGGCGAGATCTGCCTCAAGCATGGTGTGCTGGTTCTGGCCGACGAAATCCATTGCGATTTCGTGCTGACTGCGAACCGGAAGCATACGCCGTTTGCATCGATCGATGCCAGGTTCGCCCGTAACAGCATCACGTGCACGTCCGCGAGCAAGACCTTCAATCTTGCAGGACTGCAATGCGGAAACATGTTCATTGCCGACAAGGCAAAGCGGGATGAGGTCGTGCGAACCATCGACAGGAACCACAACACGCGCATCAACCTGCTCGGAATGGTCGCGACGGAAGCCGCTTTTGCGCACGGCGCCGAGTGGGTGGACGCGCTCGTGAACTACGTTTCGCAGAACCAGAAGCACTTTGCCGATCGCATCAATGCACTCGATGCGGGCGTCAGCGTGATCGATATGGATTCGCTTTACCTAGCCTGGATGGACTGCCGTGGCCTGGGAATGTCGCCAGATCAGCTGGAGGACTTCATGCTTGTGAAGGCACGGGTGTGGCTGGACAAGGGGCCCAAGTTTGGAGCAGAGGGGTGCGGATTCATGCGGGCAAATCTCGGCTGTTCGCGACAAACGGTGGACTTGGCGATCGAACGCATCTCCAGAGCACTTGCAGGACGTTGAGCAGCATCGGCGGTTCAGTTTGCCTAGGTGCGCCGACTGAGAGCGTTCGCGAGGGTTGATGGGCGACCTACCTATTGCGGCCGCCCTGCGATGCAGGGCCGACATGCGGCTCACTATTGAAGTTCAGTTCAATTGTTTGTGAGAAACGTGATCTATACGATATCAACTTAGGAGGAAGACGATGGATCGGGTTGTCTTTTCACGCGGTTCGGGATGGGCAGGAGGCTGCACCGTCCAGTCTGCCGAACAACGCTCGAACGGCGGTGTTGCATGACGGCAGATCGAAAGACGGCGTTGACCGGAATCAAGGTACTGGACCTATCCCGCATCCTGGCAGGGCCCAGTGCAGCCCAGCTTCTAGGAGACCTGGGCGCCGATGTCGTCAAGGTCGAAAAGCCCGATGAAGGGGACGACACGCGCAAATGGGGGCCACCGTATGTACGCGGGACGTCCGGCGAGGAAACCGATGAAAGTGCTTACTACCTCTCGGCCAATCGCAACAAGCGGTCGATCGCCATCGACCTCGGGTCGGATTCGGGCAGGGAGCTCCTGCATCAGCTGATTGCACAGGCCGATGTGCTGGTGGAGAACTACAAGGTGGGCGGCCTCGCCAAGTACGGCCTGGCATATGAGCAAATCAAGGATCGCTATCCGCGCCTGATCTACTGCTCGGTTACCGGCTTCGGGCAAACGGGGCCGTACGCGACCCGGCCCGGCTACGACTTTCTGATCCAGGGGATGGGGGGGATCATGAGCTTGACCGGTGTACCGGACGGGGAGCCGATGAAGGTGGGCGTCGGGATTGCTGACGTGATGACGGGCATGTATGCGACGGTCGGGATCCTGGCCGCCCTGCACCATCGCGAGCGAACTGGCGAAGGGCAGCACATCGACATTTCCCTGCTCGATACGCAGATCGCATGGCTCGTCAACGCGGGGACGAATTATCTGGCCGACAGGAAGGTTCCGCCGCGTCTGGGAAACGGTCATCCGAATATCGTTCCGTACCAGGTGTTCCAGACAGCTGACGCACCAATGATTCTCGCCGTTGGAAACGACGCCCAGTTCCGCCGGTTTTGCGAGGTCGCCGGCGTCGACAAGCTGGCGTCAGATGAACGCTACGCGACAAATCCGATGCGGATCCGTCATCGAGTCGAACTGTGTGAGCTCGTTGACAAGGCGCTGAGAGGCAGGCGTCGTGCGGCCTGGTTGCAAGCGCTCGAGGCGGTGGGTGTCCCGTGCGGTCCGGTGAACAATCTCCAAGACGTGTTCGCCGATCCCCATGTCAAGGCCCGCGGCGCCGAACTGAAGATGCCGTGCGACTGGGCGATGGACGGAGAGATTGGTCTCCTCGCCAACCCGTTGAAGATGTCCGCAACGCCGCCGAGCTACAGGCGACCGCCGCCGCGGCTCGATGAGCATGCTGAAGAAGTCCTGATGGATTGGCTTGCAAACGATCGAACAATCTAGGAGACGCCATGTACGAACTGACCCCCGAACAACTGAAACTGCAGGCGCAGGCGCGTGAGCTTGCGCAATCTGTGTTCGCGCCCACGGCTTCGAATACCGACCTCACCGAAGGGTATCCGTGGGACAACGTCGCAGCGTTGCGCGATGCAGGATTCATGGGGATGACTCTGCCCAGTAGTATTGGCGGACGTGGTCTTTCCTACTTGGATACCGTGGTTGTCATTGAAGAGATGGCCAAGGCGTGCGCGACCATGGGCCGCATCACCGTCGAGGCGAACATGGGTGCGATCGGTGCCATTGCGAAGTACGGTACGGACGCGCAACTGAAGGTGGCCGCTGACCTCGTGCTGGCGGGAGACAAACCGGCAATCTGCATCTCGGAGCCTAATGCCGGTAGCGCCGCCAGCGAGATGACGACGCGTGCCGACAAGAAAGGGGATGACTACATCCTGAACGGCGAGAAGTACTGGATTACCGGCGGTGGTGTTTCGAAGTTGCACCTCATCTTCGCGCGGGTATTCGACGACGGTGTCGAGCAGGGCATTGGGGCGTTCATCTGCGTCCGAGACGGCAACACACCCGCTGAACTCGTCGTTGGCCGCAGGCTGTACGCCATGGGCGTACGGGGCATTCCGGAAACGCATCTCGAGTTCCATGACCTCAAGGTACACAAGTCGATGCTGGTGATGCCTCCCGGCGGCCTGAAGCGTGGTTTCGCATCGTTGATGACTGCCTACAACGCCCAGCGTGTCGGCGCGGGAACGGTTGCGCTAGGTATCGCCCAAGGCGCCTTCGAGGAGGGCATGGCTTACCTCAAGTCCAGGCAGCAGTTCGGTCGGCCTATTGCCGAATTCCAAGGATTGCAGTGGATGCTAGCGGACATGTCGACTCAACTGGAAGCCGCGCGCTTGCTGTTGCGGTCAGCGGCTGCCAGCGGTGTGGACTTTCCCGATATCGACAAGGCGGCGCGGGCGAAGATCTTTGCGGCGGAAACGGCCAATAAGGTCACCAACGACGCGCTGCAATTCTACGGATCGTCTGGTTACGGGCGGCATAACGCGATGGAGCGGCATGTGCGCGATGCGCGCATGTTTACCATTGCTGGCGGCACTGCGCAGATTCTGCGGACCCAGGTCGCTGCAACGTTGCTTGGAATGAAACTGCCGCAGACGCGCGAAGGCTACATGCGAGCCGCACAGCACAACTCCGCATGATGAAGAGGTGATGCGCGAGCTGGTTCGCCGGCTCGCTTCGGATGTTTCGATGGCCCGCGCCTCGCTTATACGACCCGACGACGCGCATGAGTCTGCCCGTCGTCGATCATGGACTTCAATACACTGACGATCATCGTGTCTTTTTTGTCTCGCCACTGCGCACGCCGCTCTGTAATGCCCATCTGTATTCCGACGCGGAGGCGGCCATGAATCGTCAACTCCTTTTGTGCCTGAGTCGTGCCGGTACCTGCATGGGCACGATGGCTTTCGCGGGTGCATTACCGGTATTACGCGCGGCATGGCACATGGATGCCGCAACCGCAGGTTCGATACAGTCAGCATTCAATCTGTCCAATGCATTGGCGTTGCTGGTGACCGCATGGCTCTCCGATAGTCTTGGGGCTAAACGCGTCTATCTAACCAGTATGTGGGCGGGTGCTGTGGCGTTGATGCTCTTCGCGATCTTTGCCCGGTCGCCGCACAGCGCGCTGCTACTTATCGTGCTGGTCGGGCTGACACAAGGTGGTGCGTATGCGCCAGCACTGCTGCTAATCGCAGATTTGAGTCCGACAGCCGAACGAGGGCGAGCGATGGGGCAGATATTAGCCGCTGCGTCGCTGGGCTATCTGCTCTCGGTGTTTCTCTCGATGTGGGCGGCGAGTGCCTATGGTGCGGCGGCAGGATTCGGCATTTGCGCCATAGGCGCGCTAATGGGTGCGGTGTTCGGGCAAATCGGCCTCATCGGAGTCGAGAATCGACAACACAGGTCCGCGCGAGCCGCATCTTCGGCCAGGATCGAGTGGCGGCGCGTGTTTGGCCCCGCGTCTCTATGCCTTCTGATTGGCTATGTTGCGCATTGCTGGGAGTTACTTGGAAGCTGGGCGTGGACGCCCACGTTACTGGCGACGGCACTTCGCCCCTGCGGATTTGGCGCGATGACGACAAGCCTGATCGTCGCGTGCACGATTCATCTATCGGGCATGATTGCAACCGGGGTCGTCGGCGCGCTGTCTGATCGCTGCGGACGGGCGCGCGTACTCATTTGCGTCGGCGCGATCGGCGCGCTGTGCTCGATGCTCATCGGGTGGTCGGAGCAGTGGGGCACTCGCTGGGTCGTGGCCCTGGGGGCGGTCGGTAGCTTCTTTATTCTCGCTGATTCGGGCGTGCTTTCAGCGGCGATGACCGAAGAGATCCCCGCTGCGTACCTTGGGCGCGTGATGGGAGTCAGATCGATCCTCGGATTCGGCATCGGTGCGTTTGCGCCGATGACGTTCGGAGCGACGCTTGACTGGACTCATCAGTGGGGATGGGCGTATATGCCGCTTGCCGCTGGCGGGCTCGTAGCGTCCGTTGCCGCGCTAGCGCTTCAAAAAAACGGGCAGTCGGCCACTGTCGGTGCCGGCGGGTCGTCGACGTCGATCGCACGATAAGCAAAGCATCGGCCTATCCCAAGGATTCGAATCCTCAGCCGGAGCTTTGAACGTTGATGACTGGTTTCCGGAGCCCATTACTGATGTCCAATCCTAAACTCAATAGCTCTGTCGTGCGACTGGCTATCGCACAGGCGCTGGCAGGTGCGAATTCGACCGTTGTCTATGCGACCGGCGCGATCATCGGCAATCTTCTTGCTCCGAGCCCCGAACTGGCGACCTTGCCGATATCTGTGTTCGTCGTCGGGATGGCGCTGACGACGCTGCCGGTTGGTATGTTGGCGCGGAGCTACGGCCGGCACGTCGCCTTCCTGTTCGGCAATCTGTGCGGAGTCGTCGCTGGATTGGGCGCCGCGGTGGCCCTTGTGATCCAGTCCTTCCCGTTATTTTGCTTCGCGTTGCTGTTCGGTGGCGCGTATGCGGCTGTTGTACTGACTTTCCGCTTCGCAGCTGCCGAATGTGTGGACGAGGAGCATCGTCCACGGGCATTGTCGGCGGTTCTCGCAGGCGGCGTCGCTGCAGGGGTGCTCGGACCACAGTTGGTCACCGGCACGATGAATTTGTGGTCACCGCACATTTATGCGGTGACCTATATTACTGCGGCCGGCGTAGCCGTATTGTCCGCCATCGTATTAGCGGGCGTGAAATCCGAGCGCAAGCCATCTAACCCTGACCGCGCATCCGGCCGCCCGATTGCGACGATTCTGGCTCAGCCGCGTTTTATTGTGGCGATGCTCTGCGGCATCGTGAGCTATACGATGATGAACTTCATGATGACGTCGGCGCCGCTCGCCATGGAGCTATGCGGCATCTCTCGGGCGAATGCGAACGTCGCCATTGAGATTCATGTGATAGCGATGTATGCGCCGAGCTTCTTTACCGGTCGCCTGATATCGCGTTTCGGCGCGCTGAACGTAACGCTGGCTGGTCTCGCGCTAATCGCGCTTGCCGCGTTGGCGGGTCTGGCAGGAATGACGGTCAATCACTTCTGGGTTGCGCTGCTGCTGCTCGGTGCGGGCTGGAACCTCGGATTTCTTGGCGCGTCGGCGCAGGTTCTGGCTTGCCATCGGCCTGAAGAAGGGGCACGCGTGCAGTCGCTCAACGACTTCGTCGTATTCGGTGCGATGGTCGTCGGTTCTTTCGTGTCGGGCAGCCTGTTGAGCGAATTCGGGTGGTCGCTTGTATCGGCCTTGATTCTGCCGCCGGTGGTCGTGGCGATAATCGGCGCGATTTGGATGAAATCGTCACTGCGCTCATTGGCCGGCGCCGCAGAGCGTAGCTGAGCGATCGACGGCGCAGGTGGACAGCCGGCACCGGCGCCGCGATTCTCGAGGACCGTTAACGCGGTACCGCAGCCAACACGCTCCGTGTCGATACAAGAGTTATTGGCAACGTGGAGAATCGACGCATTCTTCGACGAGGCGTGACCTGCCCCGTGCACGAGATCGTCCAATTGTGATGGTGACACCGCAACTGGATCACTACCCATACCTTGACGCTTTTCGTTCTGTCCTCTCGGTCTGACGGGGCTTTTTTTGCGGCAAGGGATTGAGAGTCGTATTGCACACGGAGCGACAGGCCGATGCGCCCAGGTCATGTGGAATCTGGGTCGATCGATGCAAATTCCTGCTGGAATCGGTTCAACCGCGCATTGGCCCATGTGTGGACGGCAAGCGAGAGCGACTGAATAGCGGGTCTTCCCGTCGTCATTTCCGCTTCGATTACGCGAATGGCGTCTTCGGTCTCTCTCGGCCGTCCGGACAGTGCCAATAACGTGTCCGGGCATTTTTGTGCAGTTCAATAGCGATAATGCAATGCAGCATTAGATCCAATAGACGAACTGCATCGCCAAGACGTAGCTGCACTTGCCGTGCGATCGATCGTGGTCAGGAACACCCAGGGCGATTTGCTGCGTCTGATACCCCGCGCACGGAAGCAATCAAGTGCCATGCCCCATGCCCCCGGGGAAAACCCGACCACCGCACAGCGCGATTTCTCGTTGACACGTCGAATTTTGCCCTTCTAATATGCACACAACGCTGCACACAATAAAACACACATCGATGTGTGGAGAG